>JAFEEH010000232.1 GCA_018241185.1 Pseudomonadota bacterium
CCTGCGTACTCCGCGTCCGAAAAGCTCATCTGGATCATCGTGTGTGTCCTCATCTCCACGATCAACGGCCAAGAGCACGATCGGTGGACTTGTTCAGACGTTCCCTAGCTACCAATCCGACTTCTGACGAGGCGTACCGCACTTTCCAGCGTTGGCTGCTTCTGGCTTTTGGAGTCCGCGCCAACAGAAATCGCTCGGCCAGCCTCGAAGGAGGTCACCCCGTACATCTCAACACCATTGCTGGTTCCACGCGTGCTGCTTACTAGCCACGCGCCGCCTTCTTTATAGACGCGTGCATTTTGGTGAGTCACAGAAAGCCGGTCCTCCTGGGCGATCCGTGCAAAGGCCTGCGTTTCTGCCTCGGACATCCTTCTTGCAAGCTGCTCGATTTCTCCGTCCGACGACGCGCCATGCTGGTGGACTACCACAGTGACTTCGATCGTCCCGTCCGGGCACTTGAGCCTCAGTGAGCGTGGGCTGGCAGACGGCATCTTTACCCAGCCTGCGGGCACATCAACCTTCAACTTCTGAAGCTCAAGTATTTCTGCACTGACACTGGCGGTCCATAGCCAGAGAAGTGCTGTAGCCAACGTGAATCGAAAGAATCGCATGCGCATCCTTGAGAATAGTTGTGGCTCGCGTCGAGCGAGCAGGTGTCCCATTCCGAGCAAATTCTGCCTCTTCTCTGAGCGACTGGTCCTGGCCGGCTACGGAACTTTCTGGCGGTAGTTGGTTAGCGCACATCAGCGTGATCTTTGGATCGACGCAATGAACGCCTCAATCTGCGAAGGCCCATCCCAGCCATTTCGATGGGTGGCAAGGAGCTTCAGCACGGCCGGCGAGTAGACCACCTTGGCCCGCCAGGCCGTAACGAAGTCTGAGTCCACCACAAGTTCTACGACTCGCGCTGAACTACGGTGTCGGCCGATCGCGACAATCTTGTCGTACCCATCGCCCCATACAGGTGGCAGACAGTGGACTTTGGTGCCGGCGGAGAAGTGTGGATGCTGACGGCCAGCCATAGGCCGAATTGACCCAATGAGGCACCACTGCGATTTGAGCTCACCAGGCGCCACAGTTGCGATGTCTTTCATTGCTTCTCGCATCAACGACCGAACGGCCGCTTTTGGCCGAGGCTGTGTGAAAACGTTCAAAGCCCGTGTTTCCGGGGGTACCTAAACCATTCCCGAAGCCTCGATCGTCGATCCTGGCGCGATCTGTGAGGTCGACTTTCGCGCAACGGGCGCGGCGCCAGCGTTTTCACACAGCCTCGGCCGGCTCCCGACTTTCATCCATACAGTGCCGGGCCGGCCGAACGGTGCTCTCTCACTTCGCCGCCTCCACCCTCATCCGCGCATTCGGCACCTCGCCGAACATCTCCGGCGCATACATCGCCTCCACCCGGCTGGGCGGCAGCGCGAAGTCGCCGACGTTGTTCAGGCGCACCGTGTACTCCATCTTCACCGTGCCCTTGGGCAGGTACTCGTAGTAGCTGCGGAAGGACTCGAAGCTGCGTTCCTCGAAGGCCGGCCAGCCGGCGCCGCTGTTCTTCTTCTCGCCCTGCGTGGCGATCTGCGAGTCGCGGCCCAGGCCGCCGCCCAGGATGGTGGCGCCGCCGGGGATGGGGTCGGTGATGGCGACCCAGGTCATGTCGGCGCTGGCGTTGACTTCCAGGCTCACGCGCAGCACGTCGCCGCGCGTGTACTTGCCGGCGGTGGCCTGCTCGACCGGCGTGATGGTCTTCTTGATCGCGTAGCCGGCGGCGAAGGGCGCCTTCAGCTGAACGGCGGCCAGCGACTGCAGCGTGAGCCAGGGCTTGCCGGTGCCTTGCTGCGTCACCAGCAGCGTGTCGCGCACCGGCGGGTTGGGCCACGGCAGGAACATGCTGTTGTTGCGCAGGTTGCCGGGTGACGCGGGGGCGCCGAAGAAGGTGGTCTGGTTGGGCGCACCGCCGGGGTCACCGGTCTTGATGCGTTCGACCTTGCTCCAGTCCACCTGCGCCTTGGCCGAGCCGATGGTGGCGGCGGTGATGCCCGTCACGGGCGTGCTCTCGAAGGCCTTGCTGAACTTGTCCAGCGCCAGGCCGCCCCAGAGGTTGGCCGTGGTGGTGTGCCAGGCGCCGTTCTGCTGCCGGCCGATGAAGCCGTTGGCGAGCTTGCCGATGTCGTCCCTCCAGGCCGGGTCGTCCATCACCGCGAGGAGCAGGCGCGCAGTGTTGACGTCACCGTTGGTCATCAGCCACCACCAGTAGTCGTCCCGCTCCGTGCTGAAGATCAGCTTGGTGCCCTGGTACGACAGACGCGCCTTGAGCACGTTGCTGGCTTCGTCCATGCGCTGCTCGCGCTGCGGCACGTCCTTCACGCGCTTGAGGATGTTGTACCAGTCGATCACCGCGCTGGTGGGCCACTGGTTGGGCGCAATGGTGATGCTCGTCGTCATGGCGCCGGTGGCCTTGCCGTAGCGCGACAGCGCTTCCAGCGCGGCGAGCTTGCGCACGTCCAGGTCCTTGCGCGGGCTCCAGAACTCGCGCTGGATGCGGCCTTCGACGAAAGCGATCAGGCCGGCCTCCATCGGCGCACGCACCTCGTCGGGCAGCGCGAACGCGGGGTTCAGCGCCGCCGCCTCGTTCGTCGCCGCCAGCAGGTAGCTGGTGAGGATGTCGCTGCCGCGGTTGGCCTCGCCGTCGCGCGGCGGGAAGTAGTTGGCCAGGCCGTCGCTGTCGAGGTAGCTCGGGATCTGCGTGGCCACGCCCTGCCACAGTTTGCCGTCGCGCAGGCCCACGGCCTTGCTGGTCTTCTGCTCCAGGCAGATGAAGGGGTAGTTGGCGAACCAGTCGCGCACGCCGGGCATGCCTTCGGCCAGCTTGGGCTGCAGAGCCAACTTCAGCCCACCGCGGCCGGGGAGGGCGTCGGCGGGTGGCGCGACGTCGAGCGTGAAGGGCCCGTCGATCTGCACCAGCGTGGCCTGCTGCACCGTCAGCGGCACGGCCGGCACGATGCGCTGGCGCACCTTGAGTGCGTCGCGCGCGCCACCGAGGGTGTCCTTGGCCTCGATCTCCCACAGGATCGCTTCGGCGCGTGTCTGCGCGAGCTGCGCGGGCGCGGTGACGGTCCAGGCCACCTCGCGCGCCTCGCCGGCCGGGATGTCGACGGTCTGCGGCTCCATCGTGAGCAGCGTGGCGCGCGGGGTGGCTTCCACCTTCATCGCCTTCTGCGTCGTGTTGCGCAGCGTGATCTGGGCGCGGAACTGGTCCTCCTCGCGCACCAGCGGCGGCAGGCCGCTGATGATCTGCAGGTCCTGCGTGCTCTGGATGGTGGTCTGGCCGGTGCCGAAGAGGCCGGTGCCGGCATCGGCCACCGCGACGATGCGGAAGGTGGTCAGCGCGTCGTTCAGCGGCACCGTCACCACGGCCTGGCCGTTGGCGTCGAGTACCACCTTGGGGTTCCACAGCAGCAGGGTGTCGAGCAGCTCGCGCGTCTGGCCCTTGCCGCCGCCGCCGCCGGCGGGCACGGCCTTCTTGCCGTAGTGACGTCGGCCCACGATCTCCATCTGCGCGGTGGAGGTGCTCACGCCCCAGCTGCGCCGCTGCAGCATGGCTTCGAGCAGATTCCAGCTGTCGTTGGGCATCAACTCCAGCAGGGCCTGGTCGACGGCGGCCAGCGCCACCTCGGCGCCGGCGGCGGGCTTGCCATCGGGCAGCTTGCCGGTGATCGTGACCTGCGCCTTGGTGCGCACGGTGTAGCTGGGCTTGTCGGTGGCCACCTTCACCTCGATCTGGTGCGCCTGCGTGCCGACGCGGATCTCGGCGAGGCCGAAGCGGTAGGCCGGCTTGGACAGATCGACCATGGCCGTGGGCGCGGTGTACTCCTTGCCCTCGACCCAGAAGGCCGTCCACCATTCACGCGGCGCCTTCCAGCCCCAGGTGAAGAAGGAATACCACGGCACGTCGCGCAGGCGGCCACGCAGGGCCAGCACGCTCACGTACACGTTCGGGCCCCACTCGGGCTTGACCTGCAGGCTGATGGTCGGGTCCTGGCCGTTGAGCTGCACCACCTGCGTGTCGATGATGCCTTCGCGTTCCACCGCCACCAGCGCGGTGGCGAAGCGGAAGGGGCTGCGCACCTGGAACTTGGCGACCTCGCCCGGCTGGTAGGCCTTCTTCTCGGGCAGCACGTCGATGCGGTCGTGGTCCTCGCCGCCGAACCACAGCTCGCCCTGCTTCGTGACCCACACCGTGCTCGCGGCCTTGCTGGCGCGGCCGTCCTTGTCGGTGGCGGTGGCGACCAGCTCGACCTGGCCGGCTTCCTTCAGCTGCGACTCGCACAGCACCAGGCCGCGCGCGTCGCTCTTGCCCGAGCACACCGTGCCCAGCGGCTTGACCTCGGTCTTGTTGTCGTAGGTGTAGAAGCCGCCGACCATGCGCTTGCGGCTGGTGGTGGTGATGCGCGCGACGGCGTTCACCTCGACCTTGGCGTCGGCCACCGGCTTGCCCGTGAGGTCCAGCGCCAGGGCCTGGAACTTGAGCTTTTTGTCGGTCGAAACCCAGCCCTCGGTCTTCAGGCCGGCGACGACGGCCGCGGGCCACAGCGTCTGCACGCTGCGGATCGTCTGCACCTCGCCGTTGGGGTCGGAGTACGTCGCCTCGATCAGCAGCTCGCGCGGCGCCGCCTTCGTGGGTGGCACCTTGTCGATGGTGAGCTTGCCGGCGCCGTTGCGGTCCAGCGTGAGCGGCAGCTTGTCGGCGATGACGCGCGTGTCCTGCGAAGCCGAGGCCTCCTCGTCGGCGTCCACCGCGGCATCGCCTTCCTGCTTGCGCGGTGGCGAGAAGCTGAAGCTGTCGTAGTCGGCGAAGTTGAGCGACTTGCCGCGCGTCATGGCCGACACGCGCACCGGCAGGTTGGCCGCGCCCCCGCCGGAGACGTAGTTGATCTGCACGTCCGTCGGCACCGCGGTCACGGCGACCAGCGGCTTCTTCTCGCTCGGCGCAATGCGCCCTTCCAGCACCGGCAGGCGGAACTCCTCGACCCGGAACATGCCGGTGGAGAAGCTGCGTCGGCCGCCGCCCTCGCCGTCGCCTTCTTCCTCTTCGGTGCCCTTGGCACTGCCGGATTTGCCGCCGCTGCGCAGCTCGACCGTGTACACGCCCAGCTTGGCCGCGGCCGGGATCGCGAAGGTGTTCTCCGCGCTCTGGCCGCCGGTGCCGGTCTTGCGCCAGGCCAGCGGCTGGGTGAACTGCTGCCCGCTGCCCACGTGGGTGATCACCAGCGTGTCCGGCGCCTCCTGGGGCAGACCGAAGCCCTGGCGGGTCTGGGTGCGGATCAGGTGCTTCATGGACACGGTTTCGCCCGCGCGCAGCAGCGGCCGGTCGAAGATCGTGTGCGCCACCACGTCGGGTTCGGGCTGCAGGCTGGTCGGCACGTTGAAGCGCCAGGGCTCGATGCCGCGCTGCCAGTCGCTCCAGGTGAAGGCGAGGTCTTCCACGCCCGCCGCATCCTTGGCGCGTGCGCTCACGAAATACGCAGCGCTGCCGTAGTCGTCGTCGCTGTTGCAGTTCGGCGCCTCGGGCGACACGCCCGCGAGCATGGCCAGGCCCTTGGCATCGGTGGTCGCAGTCGCCACCTCCTTGCCGTCGCAGCCCGACACTCGCACCGTGGCACCGGCCACCGGCTGGCCCTTGTCGAGCGTCGTCACCCAGGCGGCCGCGTTCTCGCGGCCCAGCTTGAAGTGCACCGCCAGGTTGGTCGCCAGCGCCGTGGTGCGCACGTACATCGTGCGGCCCGCGCCGTAGCGCTCGTCGAGCAGTGCGTCGCCCAGCTTCTGCGAGGCGATCTCCAGCACGTGGAAGCCGGGGGTCAGCGGGATGCCGACGACTTTGAAAGGCCGGTTGTCGCCGGCGTCCGACTTCGGCATGTCCAGCAGCTTCGCGCCCGCCTGCTTGCCCAGCAGCGACACCATGCGCGTCTGCACGTTGGTGCGATCGTCCTTGTCGATGACCGGCGGCAGCGCCACCTTGCTGTCCTGCTGCGCCGTCTTTCGCGAGACGGTGTAGCTGTTGTCGTAACGGCGCACCTTGCGGAACCACGCGATGATCTCGGCGTCGGTCTTCGGGCTCAGGTCGCTCACCTTGCCCGGCGTGAGCGCGTTGACCTGCAGCGCCGGCTCGACGCGCCGCACCGTCACCGGCATCAGCGCCACGCCGTCGGGCTCGGCCAGGCGCTCGACCACGCCGAAGGGCGAGGCGGCGAACTTGGCCAGCGGCGGCATCGGCCCGGTGGCGGTCTTGAGCGGGAAGCTGTCGGGCGTGGCCAGCGGCCGGCCCGACGCATCCTCGAAGCCCTTGGGCAGCTCGATGGTGAAAGGCGTCTGCTCCGGGAAGGGGCCGGGCAGCGTGACCGACTCGACCACCGCGTCGTCGCCAGCGTTTTCGTCGTCGAACTTCGGCTGGATCGTCTGGCCGCCGCCCTTCATGGTGATCTGCGATGCCAGCTTGCGCGTGACCGGCGCGTTGAAGCTCAGCGACATCGGCTTGAGCGGCAGGCAGGCGGCCTGCGCGTTCTCGCGCTCGCAGCTGAAGGACACCGCGAACGGCTCGCGGACCTGGAAGTTGAAGCGCTTCTCCACGGTGTTGGCGATGCCCGAGGGCGTGGCCACGCCCTTGCCGTAGACCAGCTGCACGCGCGCACTGGCGCTCAGTCGGCGGTTGCACTGCAGCGTCACGAAGCGCAGCGGGTCCTTCTTCGCCGTCGCGGCGTTGCCCTGGGCCTTGAGCAATTCGTCGCGCTGCGCGCCGTCGAGCAGCTTGACGGGGATGCGCTCGCCCACGCCATCGGCGGCGCACCACATGTTCTCGCGCACGCTCTGCAGGCTGGCGGGGCCGTTGAGTTCGAGCAGGAAGAACTGCTCCTCGTCGATGCGCCCGCCGCCGGGCGTCACGTAGCGCACGAACGGGCCACCGCTATTGAATTGATAGCGCTCCACGCCCGTCAGTTCTACGCCGGAGGCCGATTTGAACCCCGAAACCCGCGTCGCCGTGCAGCGCACGCCCGGGGGCAGGTCGTTCTCGAAGTCGAAGACCCAGCGCTTCTCTCCCGTCCAGCGGCCCGTGCCCTTGCCGGCCTGCGCGTCGCTGCAGCTCACGGAAAGCGGGGCGGGGGCCTTGGGGTCGCCGAAGTTGACGGCCGCCTGATCGAAGGTGGCCACCACCTGCCGCACGCGCGAGACCTCGCCCTGGGGCGTGAGGGCGGTGATGGTGAGCGCCTGGGCCGACATCGCGGCGAACGCGAATGTGGCGACGGCGAACAGGCGTTGGGGGATCGATCGGGTCACTTCTTCCGGGCCTCCTGATGCAGGGGCGGGAGCGTAGCCGATTTGCATGGCCGGCCGGTGCTGGCGCAGGCGGCCTCCTAGAATCGCGCCTTCGTCGTGCAGGCCCTGGATTTGCGCCGACGCCAGCCCCTGCCGACCTATGAAACGCCACTGGGAAATCGACGCGCTGCGCGGGCTGATGCTCGTGCTGATGACCGTCACCCACCTGCCGACCCGCTTCACCGACCCGCTGGGACAGCCCTTCGGCTGGGTGTCGGCGGCCGAGGGCTTCGTGCTGCTGTCGGCCTTCATGGCGGGGCTGGTCTACAGCCGCTATGCGCGGCGCGACGGTGTCGACGCGATGCGCAGCGCCTTCTTCCGCCGCGCGCTCAAGATCTACCTGTGCCACGCGGCGCTGCTGCTGTTCCTGCTGACGGCCATCACCGCCGTGGGCGTGCGGGTCGACCAGCCGGCGGTGAAGAATCTGGTGTCCTTCTACCTCGCGCAGCCTTTCGAGGGCTTCTTCTACGGCCTGCTGCTGATCTACGAGCCGGCGCTGCTCGACATCCTGCCGATGTACATCTTCTTCATGCTGCTGAGCCCCTGGGTGCTGGCCTGGGGCATGCGGCGGGGATGGGCGGGCATCCTGGTGCTGAGCTTCGCGCTGTGGGTGCTGGCCCAGTTCGGCTTCACCGAATGGCTCTACGGCTGGACCTTCGCGCTCACCGGCATGCCGGTGCCCTACCAGGAGATGGGCGCGTTCAACACCTGCGCGTGGCAGTTCCTGTGGTTCACCGGCCTGTGGCTGGGGGCGGGGCGCAGCGCGCCGGGCGCGCGACCGCTGCGCTTTGCGTGGCCGGTGACCGCGGCGGCGGTGGTGGTGGCGCTGGGAGGGCTGGTCTGGCGCCACTTCGGAGAGCACGGGCAGGCGCCCTTCGGGGCCGACGTGCAGCTCAACCTGCTGGTGGACAAGTGGCTGCTGGGCCCGCTGCGCCTGCTCGACCTCGCGGCGCTGGGCATCGTGGCGATCCGCTTCGGGCCGGCCTGGCTGCGCTGGCTGCCGCGCGTGCGCTGGCTGGAGGTGATGGGCCGCGCCTCGCTGCCGGCCTTCTGCGTCCACCTGGTGGCGGTGCTGACGGTGCTGGCCTTCTTCGGCGACAGCCAGACGGCGCGCAGCTGGACCGAGGACAGCGCGCTGCTGGTGACGGTGCTGGCTGCGATGTATGCGGTGGCCCGCTTCACCCAGGGCGCCGACGCGGCGCCGCCAGAAGAAACGGTCGACCTGCCCGAGGTGCCGGCGCGCAGCGCCTGAGCGCGCCGCTCAGGGGCGCGGCGTGGCGCCGGCCATCACCGGCACGGACGGCAGCGCCGCGGCCATCGGGCCTTCCGCGCCGGGGCTGCGCACGGCCGCCGTGGTGGGCGCGGCCGCGGCGGTGGCCGGCACGTGCGCGGCGATCACGCCGTGCCACAGCTTGTAGCCGGTCTCGTTCATGTGCAGCCGGTCGGGCAGGAACAGCTCGGCGCGCGGCCGGCCGTCGGCACCCATCATGGGCGTGAAGATGTCGATGTAGTCGGTATTGGCCTGCGTGCGCAGGTAAGCCGCCACGATGTCGTTGGTCTCGCGGATCTTGGGCAGCAGCGCCTCGCGCGAGGGGCTGGGCTTGATCGAGATGTAGCTGATGCGCGTGTCGGGCAGCTCCTCGCGCACGGTGCGTGCGAACTGCGCGAAGTCGTGCATCACGTCCAGCGGCGCGCGGCCCAGGGCCAGGTCGTTGTCGCCGGCGTAGACCAGCACGTGGCGCGGCTGGTAGCGCGTGACCAGGTCGCGCACGAAGAGGTTGCACTCGGCCATGGTCGAGCCGCCGAAGCCGCGGTTGATGACCACCGGCTGCTCGCGGAAGTCCCTGGCCAGGCTGCTCCACATGCGGATGGTGGAACTGCCGACGAAGAGCACGCCGCCGGCGGCCGGCAGTTGCGCCTTGTCGGCGGCAGCGAACGCGTCGAGCGAGCTCTTCCAGCGTGCCTGGGCGGCCTGGTAGGCCAGCAGGGCCGCCGTCGGCGCCGGCTCGGCGGCCGGCATGACGACCGGCTCGGCGCGCGCGGCGGACATGCCGAACAAGGCCACGGCCACGAGGGCAGCGATCCTTCTGCAGAGGACGGAAGACGGGGCGAGGGGCGAAAGGCGGAAGGAGGGCACGCGCTCAGCTCGACAGTGGGGGCAAGGGCATGAAACCGTTGGAGCCGCCTTCGGGTTGACCGCCGGGCGGTCGGCAGTGAGAAAAATGTTAACGGCCGAGCCGGTCGGGCGGCGTGTTGTCCTACGTGACGCAGGGTCGAGCACGGCGGCAGCCGACAGACGGTCGCCCAGTGCAGCACAAAAACAACAGTTGCGGGAGGCCCGCTCAGAGCGTCTTCTCGATCAGCGGGCCCTTGAACAGCACGGGACCGGTCGGGCCGCGCTCGGACGGTACGCCGCCCTTGGGTTCCAGGCTGATCGCCAGCGCAGGTACCGCCTGCAGCTCCGACGGGGTGGCCGCCAGGTGCAGCGCTTGTTGCGGCCCCAGCACGCCCAGCGAGCGCGGCGCGCCGCCCGGGGGCAGGGCCCACAGCTGCAGCGACCGGTCGGCGGCCTCGCGATAGGCGCCCACGCGCTGCAGCGTGAGCTGGCGGTTCTTCGGGTCGAAGGTGACGAGCATCGAGGCGTCCGATCGGTCGTCGGACAGCACGGCGACGTACTGCACCTGCGGGGCGCTGCGCAACTGTTCGCGCAGGCCGGCGCCCACCACCACCGCCAGAACCGTGGCCAGCGCGCCGGCCGCAGCCGCGCCGCGCCACAGGGCCAGGCTGCCCCACCAGCCGCCGGGGCGGGTCGCCGGGGCAGGCGCACTGCGTTGCCGCGCCAGGGCCTCGCGCTGCTGCTCGGCGTCGACCAGATTGCGGATGCGCGTCCATACCGCCGGGTCGGGCGCGACCGGCGTCTCGAGTTCGGTCAGGCTGGCGAGCCGGTCCTGCCACAGCAGCGCCGAGGCGCGCACGGTGGCCTGCTCGCGGGCGAGGGTTTCGAAGCGGCGCCGGGCGCCGCCACGCAGGGTGCCCAGGGCATGGGCGGCCGACAGCAGGGCCAGCAGGCGGGGGTGGGCGGCGAGGTTCATTGCGAGGCCCTCACGCGAGGCGTTCCATGCAGCCGCGGAGCTTGTCCAGTCCACGGCGGATCCAGGTCTTGACGGTGCCCAACGGCAACTTCAGCTGTTCGGCCAGCTCGCCGTGGCTCAGTTCGCGCAGGTAGGCCAGGCTCAGCACCTCGCGCTGCTTGTGCTCGAGCTGTTCCAGGCACTGGTGCAAGGCCCAGGCCTGTTCGCTGGCGTCCGCCAGGTCCATGGGCCCGGGCGTGTCCGACGGGAGGGTGTCGGCCAGCAGGTCGTCGAATTCCTGCGTGACCCCGGAGCGGTCGGCCGTCTGGCGCCGCAACTGGTCCAGGCCCCGGCTGCGCACGATCAGGCCCATCCAGGCCAGCGGGGGACTCAGCGACGCCCGATAGTCCGGCGCCGAGCGCCAGATGGTCAGAAAGGCCTCCTGCAACACATCCTCGGCGGCCTCGCGCTGGCGCACGACGCGCATCGCCAGCCCGAACAGGCGCGACGAGGTCCGTTCGTAGAGCTGCTGCAGGGCATGGGTGTCGCGCTGCCCCACGCGATCGAGCAGGGCGGTGAGTTCGGCATCCGGTGACGACAAGGGCATCGGCGGATTCTGGATGGAAACGGCGCATCCCGTTTATACGGCCGTACGAGCTCGGCGGATTCGCCGACGCCGCGATGCCGCAAAAACTGACTGGAAGCTGAATCCAGACCGGACAAGCTCGCGTACCGGAAGGGCAGGCGGGCGTTTCGCGCCCGCCCGCGACCCAACCCAACCTTCGATTTCAGAAAAAGGAACCAGCCATGCATCTTCGCTCCACCCTCGCCCTGGTCGCCGCCGCTGCGGCGCTCACCGCCTGTGGCGGCATGTCCAAGTCGCCGATGGCGATGTTCTCGCAGGCGACGCTGCCCGATGCCGTGAAGGTGCCGGCCGGTCATCGCGTCGCCATGGAAACGGTGGGCGCCGGTTCGATCACCTACGAATGCCGCGTCAAGGCCAACATGCCGGGGCAGTACGAATGGTTCTTCGCCGGTCCCGACGCGAAGCTGATGGACCGCAGCGGCAAGCAGGTGGGCAAGTACTACGGCCCGCCCGCCACCTGGGAAAGCATGGATGGCTCCAAGCTCACCGGCACGCAGGTCGCCGTGGCGCCCAACGGCACCGGCAACATCCCGCACCAGCTTGTGAAGGCCAATCCGGCCATGGGCACCGGCGCGATGCAGGGCGTGAGCTACATCCAGCGCGTGGCGACGCAGGGCGGCGTTGCGCCGGCCGCTGCCTGCGCTGGGGGCAACATGGGCCAGAAGCAGGTGGTGCAGTACCAGGCCGACTACATCTTCTACAAGCCGGCGATGTAAGCACGCCACAGGCAGATTGCTATTGTTTTTATAGCTATCTGCGCAACAGGAACGGGCCTCAGGGCCCGTTTTTCTTTGGGAATGGGGCTGTCGCCATACCGCTCGAGGAAACAATATGAAACCTATACTCGCCGCCCAAGACACCTGAGGAACTGGTGCTGCGGCGCGTGCCGCGCGCCAGCGTGGTTTGGAGAAGAGGGCACATCGCCCGGGGAGCCCGCATGTCCACCGTGAGCCGCGACGACGACGACGAAAGCCTGCCGGCGCCTGCCCCCTTCTGGCACCGGCTCAACACCTTCTTCGGCTTTCCGCTGCAGATGCGGCCGCTGTTCTATGCAGCGCTGCTCGCGGCCAGCAGCCTCCTGGTATTTCCCCTGGGGCGGGTCATCAGCCTGCCGCTGGCCGGGGTCGTGGTGATCGTCGGCCTGCTGCTGGCCATCAGCCGGTATGGCTTCAAGGTGATGGCGCTGGGTGCGCACGGCATGTTCCGCTCGGCTGACTACCCGCATCGCATGGAGGAAGACGTCACCGCCCTGCCGTGGAAGCTGTTCTTCGTGCTGCTGGCCCAAGGTTTCTTTGCCGCCTTCGTGCAGCGCATGTTCGGCGAGGCCATGGGCCTGGTGGCGACCGGTGTGGTGTCGCTGGTGATGCCCGCCACCATGATCGTGCTGCTGCTGTCGGGCAGCGGTTTCGCGGCCCTCAACCCGGCGCGGCTGTGGGACACGATGGCGGTGGTCGGCTGGCCCTACCTGCTCCTCTTCTTCTTCCTGTACCTGCTCAACGGCGGCATGGGCGTCGGGGCCGTGTTCGTCATCACCAAGATCGGCCGCACCGTCGCGCTGCCGCTGCTGACCTTCGTGGTGGTGTATTTCAGCTGGGTGATGTTCAGCCTGCTGGGCTACGTGATCTACCAGCACCACCGCGCCTTCGGCGTCGACCTGCTGCCCGGCGGCGAGGCCGATGCCGGCCGCCCGCAGCTCACGCCCGAGCAGCAGATGGATCGCGAGGCCGACAAGGAGGTTTCGCGCCTGGTGGCGGCGGGCGACATCACCGCCGCGCTGGCCGCCGCCTACGAGGCGCAGCGCACCGATCCCCATTCGCTGCCCGCCCAGCGCCGCTACCACCGCGTGCTGCTGCTGTCCGACAAGACGCCCACCTTGCTCGACCACGGCCGGCGCTTCATCGAGCAACTGGTGCCGCAGGGCCAGACGTCCGAGGCGCTGCGCGTCTACCAGGCCTGCCGCGCCAAGGACGAGGCCTTCGTGCCCGAGGGCAGCGCCAGCACCTTCGCGCTGGCGCGCCACGCCTGGCAGGGCGGCGATGCCAAGGAGGCGCTGCGCCTGGTCAACGGCTTCGACCGCCGCTTCAAGGGCGATGCGCTGGTGCCGCAGGTCTATGAGCTCGCCGCGCGCGCGCTGGCCCAGGGCCTGGGCCGGCCCAAGATGGCGTTGCCCATCCTGCAGCAGCTCGAGCGCAAGTACCCCGACAGCGAGCAGGCGCGGGAAGTGCGGTGGCTGCTGCGCGACGTGGCCGTGAGCGTGCCTGCCCCGGTGCCTGCATCCCCTTGAGCGCCCACGCCGGGGCTTGGGAGCAAATCGAGCCACGGCGCCCGCCCCGCTTGCGCCAGCAGCTACGAAAACAATAGCGCGCTGGGCGTCTTCGGACCCCGACGCATCGGCGGCACGCCTCTTGCGCGCATCGAGCGCGCGGACGACGATCCGCACGCTGCGGCCCGGCCCGAGGGCCGCGAGGGCAGGGCGAATCCACCGGGCCAACCACAGGAGCTGCCAATGTTCGGACTGACTTCCCTGGGCACCGTGCACACCGCCATCGGCCTCGTCGCGCTCGCCGCCGGCCTGGTCGCCCTCGCGCGCCACGGCCGCGCGACGCCGCGCAGCGGCAGCGGGCGCCTGTACGTGTGGGCGACCGTGCTGACCTGCCTCACCGGCTTTCCCATCTTCCAGCACGGCGGCTTCGGGCCACCGCATGTGCTGGGCATCCTCACGCTCGTGGTGCTGGGCATCGCGGCCCTCGGCGGGCGCGGCAGCTTCGGAAGCTGGTCGCCCTATGTGGAGACCGTGGGCTACTCGCTCACGGTGTTCTTTCACTTCATCCCGGGCCTGACCGAAACCTTCACCCGCCTCCCGCAGGGCGCGCCCTGGTTCTCGGGGCCGGACGATCCGCTGCTGCAGAAGATCGTCGGCGGGCTGTTCGTGGTCTTCCTGGTTGGCGCCTTCCTGCAGGTGCGGGCGCTGCGCAGCGAGCGCGGCGGCATCCTGCCTGGGCGCGCTGCCTGAGAAGGCCCGTCAGGCCTGCGCCAGCATCCGCGTGACCGGCTCGCCCGGCGCGCGCTTCATCAGCTCGGGCAGCCAGGCACGTGCGCGTTGCTGCTCGCCGGCCTGCAGCAGGCCGGTGACGCACACGCACAGCGTCTCGGCCAGGCGCGGATGCTCCGGCGCGGTGCGCAGCAAGGCCTGGCACAGCCGTTCGGCGTCCGCGAGTTCGCGTGCGCGGGTGAAGCGGCGCGCCAGGCGCACCATGTCGTCGGCCTGCAGCCGCGCGCCGGGCTTGGCGATGTCCAGATAGGTGCGGTAGCTCGTGTGCTGCAGCGCCAGCGTGGCGTCGTCCTTGCCGGGCAGCGCGAACACCAGGCGGGCGCAGCGGTGGAAGTCCTCGCTGGCCGGCCACAGCTTGGCGAGGTTGAACCACTGGCGCAGCGTGTCGGCATCGCGCGGGCGCAGCTTCGCGGCGGCCTTCCACGCGGAGGCGGCGCGTTCGAACTGCAGTTCGCCGGTCAGCTTGCGCGCCAACGCGACCTGCGCCGCGTGGCCGTCGTCGGCCTCGGCCGGCGCCGCGGCGGTGCTGGGGGCCTCGATGCGCCGCACCGCGAGGGCCAGCCCCATCAGCGCCGCGCCCGTCAGCAGCCCGCCCAGGTGCGCCATGTAGGCGATGCCGCGGCCGCCCAGCCAGTGCTGCAGCAGCTCGTTGGTAATCCAGGCCGGCAGCAGCAGCAGCGCCGGTGCGGTGACGTAGTTGAAGTAGACGAGGAACTGGTAGAAGAAGCGGATGCGCCGCATGCGGTAGAGCACCGCGTACATGCCCATCAGCGCCGACACCGCGCCCGAGGCGCCGAGCCCGAGCCCGCCCTGGCCGGCATAGGCCCAGGTGGCCATGGCCGACGCGCCGATCGCGCCCAGCAGGTAGAAGGCGAGATACGTCGTGCGGCCCAGCGCAAGCTCCACCGAGCAGCCGAACAGGAAGAGGAACAGCATGTTGCCCAGCAGGTGCCCCGTGCTGCCGTGCAGGAAGGCCGAGGTGAGCCAGGTGACGGGGCGCCATTCCGCGCCCGGGTTGTGGTCCTGCGCCCAGCGTGCGGTGAAGGGCTTGGGCAGCATCGCGTCGTACTCGGTGCGCGCCGCCTTCCAGGCGTCGTAGCGCCGGTCGGCGGGCGTGATGACCTCGTCGGCGCGCAGCTTCGCCAGGAAGGGTGTCGCCTGGTTCATGGCTTCGGCCAGGTCGGCGTACTGCTTGCGGGCGTAGGCGCGGCGCGCCTCCTTGGCGTGCTTCGCGCCGGTTTCGTCCAGCCAGTCCAGGTAGGCCGGCAGTTCGATCGCCGGCAGCGCGCTCTTCGCGTAGAAGACCGCCGCGCGTTCCTCGGCCTTGTTCTCGCTGCGCTGCGGCCCCCACCACACGGCCATGTTCACCAGGATCAGCAGCACCGTCATCCACGGCGGGTTGCGCCAGGTGGGGCGGTTCTCCAGGGGGATGGCGTAGAACATTGAAGGCG
>JAFEEH010000233.1 GCA_018241185.1 Pseudomonadota bacterium
ACCATGGTGGAGCGCAGCAAGGAATACGTGCAGGCTGCGCGCGTCACCGGCGTGGCGCCGCTGCGCATCATGCTGCGCCACGTGCTGCCCAACGTGATGGGGCCGGTGCTGGTGCTGGCCACCATCCAGGTCGCCACCGCCATCATCACCGAGGCCACGCTGTCCTTCCTCGGGGTGGGCGTGCCGCCCACCTCGCCGTCGCTGGGCACGCTCATCCGCGTCGGCAACGACTACCTGTTCTCGGGCGAGTGGTGGATCACCGTGTTCCCCGGCCTCATGCTGGTGCTCATCGCCCTGTCGGTGAACCTGCTGGGCGACTGGCTGCGCGATGCGCTCAACCCCCGCCTGCGTTGACGACGAAGGACACGCCACCATGAGCCTGCTCCAGGTCAAGAACCTCGTCGTCGAATTCCCCTCGCGCCGCGGCACGCTGCGCGCGCTGGACGACATTTCCTTCGACATCGCGCCGGGCGAGATCCTCGGCGTGGTCGGCGAGTCCGGCGCCGGCAAGTCGCTCACCGGTGCCGCCATCATCGGCCTGCTCGAGCCGCCGGGCCGGGTGGCCAGCGGCGAGATCGTGCTCGAGGGCCAGCGCATCGACCAGCTCGGTTTCGAGCAGATGCGCCACATCCGCGGGCGCAAGATCGGCGCGATCTTCCAGGACCCGCTGACCTCGCTCAACCCGCTCTACACCGTGGGCCGCCAACTGGTCGAGACCATCCGCGCCCACCTGCAGGTGAGCGATGCCGAGGCGCGCCGCCGCGCGATCGAGCTGCTCAAGGACACCGGCATCCCGGCGGCCGAGCAGCGCATCGACCACTACCCCCACCAGTTCTCCGGCGGCATGCGCCAGCGCGTGGTGATCGCCCTGGCGCTGGCTGCCGAGCCCAAGCTCATCGTGGCCGACGAACCCACCACGGCGCTCGACGTCTCGATCCAGGCGCAGATCATCCAGCTCCTCAAGCGCCTGTGCCACGAACGCGGAGCGGCCGTGATGCTCATCACCCACGACATGGGCGTGATCGCCGAAACCTGCGACCGCGTGGCCGTCATGTACGCCGGCCGGGTGGCCGAGATCGGGCCGGTGCACGAGGTGATCCACCAGCCGGCACACCCGTACACGGGCGGCCTCATGGCGTCGATCCCCGACATGGCGAGCGACCGCGAGCGACTGAACCAGATCGACGGCGCCATGCCACGTCTCAATGCCATTCCCCGGGGCTGCGCCTACAACCCGCGCTGCCCGCGTGCGTTCGACCGTTGCCTCCAGGAACGCCCCGAACTGATGAATGCCGGTGCCACGCATGCGGCCTGCTGGCTGCACGATGCAGCCGATCCGCACAGGGGCCAGACGGCCCTGGCGGCCCGGCACCAGCGCGAACTGGCGGCCGGTGAACGCGCTACGCCCGATGCGGCCCAGCCGCTGCCGGAGGTGCAGCCATGAACGCCGTGCTGCAAAGCCAGCAACAGAGCCAGGGCACCGGCGCGGGCCTCGGCAGCGCTCAACCGCTGGTCGTGGCGCACGACCTCGCCAAGACCTTCGATGTGTCGGCACCCTGGCTCAACCGCGTGCTCGAGCGCAAGCCGCGCACGCTGTTGCACGCGGTCGATGGCGTGAGCTTCGAGATCGAGGCCGGCAAGACCCTGGCCCTGGTCGGCGAATCCGGCTGCGGCAAAAGCACGGTGGCGCGCCTGCTGGTGGGCCTGTACGAGCCCACGCGCGGTGGCATGCATTTCGACGGGCAGGACGCGCACGCCGCCTTCAAGACCGCCGAGGGGCGCAAGCTGCGAAAGCGCATCCAGATGATCTTCCAGGATCCGTACGCGAGCCTGAACCCGCGCTGGATCGTCGAGGACATCATCGCCGAGCCGATGCGCGAGCACGGCATCCTGGCCGAGCGTGCCGCGGTGCGCGAGCGTGTGGGCGAGCTGCTCAAGTCCGTCGGCCTGTCGCCGCTGGACATGGTGAAGTACCCGCACCAGTTCTCGGGCGGGCAGCGCCAGCGCATCTCGATCGCGCGCGCGCTGGCCACCGCGCCCGAGTTCCTGGTGTGCGACGAGCCGACTTCAGCGCTCGACGTCAGCGTGCAGGCGCAGGTCCTCAACATCATGAAGGACCTGCAGCGCGAGCGCGGGCTGACCTACCTCTTCATCTCGCACAACCTGGCCGTGGTGCGCCACGTGAGCGACCAGGTCGGCGTGATGTACCTCGGCCGGCTGGTCGAACTGGCCGACAAGCGCGAGCTCTTCGCGCAGCCGCGCCATCCCTACACGCGCATGCTGCTCGATGCGATCCCGCAGATGCACGCCACGGGCCGCTCGCGCACGCCGGTGCAGGGCGAGGTGCCGAATCCCCTCAGCCCGCCCAGCGGCTGCGCCTTCCATCCCCGCTGCCCGCATGCCAATGCGCGCTGCTCGGCGGAACGGCCGGTGCTCCAGCAGATCGGTGGCGTTCGAGTGGCCTGCCACGCGGTGGAGGAGGGCCGGATCTGAGTTGCTGCCGGGCGCCGCGCTCCGTCGGCCGGCGGCTCGATCGCGGAGGATGTGCGCAATGGCACATCCCGCGGGCGGCGCGTGAGGCACAGTCGCTCGAGCATCGCTCCGCCATTCCATGATCCGCCACGAACGCTCCCCCCTCCTGCGCACGAGCGTGTCGCCCATGCCCGGCCGTCGCCGCATCGTCATGGCGACCGCGCTCGGCGCCACCTCGGCGCTCGCGTCGCTCGCCGGCATCGCCCAGGCCGCGGCGGGCAAACCCGCCGCGAAGCGCATGCCGGTGCTCTTCATCGGGCACGGCTCGCCCATGAACGCCATCAGCGACAACGGCTTCACGCGCCGGCTCGCTGCCTGGGGCCGGGAGCTGCCGCGGCCGGCGGCCATCCTGAGCGTTTCGGCACACTGGCTCAGCCGCGGCGCCACGGGGGTGGGTGTGCAGGCGCAGCCCAAGACGATCCACGACTTCGGCGGCTTCCCGCAGGCCCTGTTCGATGTGCGCTACCCGGCGCCGGGCCATCCCGCACTGGCGCGCGAGACGGCGGCCCTCGTGCGGCAAACCCCTGTCATCGCGACTGAGCAATGGGGCCTGGACCACGGCACCTGGACGGTGCTGAAGCATCTCTTCCCGCAGGCCGACGTGCCGGTGTTCCAGCTGAGCATCGACTACGACAAGCCCGCCGCCTTCCACTACGCCGTGGGGCGCGACCTTGCGGCGCTGCGCGAGCGCGGCGTGCTGGTGATGGGCAGCGGCAACATCGTCCACAACTTGCGTGCGACGGACCGCGGCACGCCCGACGGCCCGAGCGCGAGCAGGCCCTGGGCGCAGTCCTTCGACGATGCGGTGAAGGCCGCGCTGGCGGGCCGCGACGACCGGGCGCTGGTCGACTACCCGCGCCTGGCCGGTGCCGACGTCGCCGTGGCGATGCCCGACCACTACTACCCCTTCCTCTACGCTCTCGGCGCAGCGGCACCCGGCGAGCCAGCCCGCACAGTCCACGAGGGTTTTCAGTCGGGCACGCTCAGCATGCGCTGCCTCCAGTTCGGCTGAGCCCTGCTGCAGGCGCTTCGGCCCACTCCGCCACCGCGTACGGAAGGCCCTGCAGGCGCGCGCGCGATGCGCAGATCCCGCACCTGACCGCCACCTGACGCTATCAATTCGGTAGCGCCTCCCGCAGGCGGGGTGCGGGTTTCAGGCCAATTCCCTTCACAAGCACGTGGGCAGGGCCAAGACTAGACTGGTTTCGCACAGCCCTGGCCGCGCCGGGGCCGAGCCGTTTTCCATCACAACCCACACCAAAGGAAACGTGCATGTGGTTCCTGCTTTTGTTGCCCTTCGTCGGGCTTCTCTGGGTGCCGTTCTACAACAGTGAGTTGCCCACGCTGTTCGGCTTCCCGTTCTTCTACTGGTACCAGCTGCTGTGGGTACCGGTGACGGCGTTCCTCATCTGGCTGGTCTATCGCCGCGGCGTGAAGCGGGGGGATGAATGATGGCCGGCGGCGGCATCCACTGGACGGCGCTGGCCGTCTTCGCCTTCTTCTTCGTGCTGGTCACCGTCATGGGCTTCGGTGCCTCGCGCTGGATGGCCGGCAAACAGGGCACCGGCGAGCACCTCGACGAATGGGGCCTGGGCGGTCGCAACTTCGGCACCTGGATCACCTGGTTCCTGGTGGGCGGTGACTTCTATACCGCCTACACCGTGATCGCGGTGCCGGCACTGGTCTATGCCGTGGGGGCGTACGGCTTCTTCGCGCTGCCCTACACGATCCTGGTCTATCCGATCGTGTTCGTCATCATGCCGCGCCTGTGGCGCACGGCCCACCAGGCCGGCCATGTGACGGCGGCCGACGTGGTGTACGGGCGCTACGGGTCGCGCGCGCTGGAGTTGGCGGTGGCCGCCACCGGCGTGGTCGCCACCATGCCCTACATCGCATTGCAGCTGGTGGGCATGGAGGTGGTGATCAAGGCACTGGGCCTGGTGGGTGAACTGCCGCTGGCCGCGGCCTTCGTCATCCTCGCCCTTTACACCTACGCGGCCGGCCTGCGCGCGCCCGCGCTCATCGCCTTCGTCAAGGACCTGATGATCTACATCGTGGTGCTGGTGGCGGTGGTGCTGGTGCCCATGAAGCTCGGTGGCTACGGCCATGTGTTCCAGGTCGCGGGCCAGGCCTATGCGGCCAAGGGCGGTGCCACCGGGCTCACGCTCAAGCCGGCGCAGTTCCTCCCCTATGCCAGCCTGGCGCTGGGCTCGGCGCTCGCGGCCTTCATGTACCCGCACACGCTGACGGGCATCTTCGCCGCCAGGAGCGCCGACACCATCCGCAAGAACGCGGTCTTCCTGCCGGCGTACACGGTGCTCCTGGGCCTCATCGCGCTGCTCGGCTACATGGCCTACGCGGCCGGCATTTCGGTCAAGAGCAACAACGACGTGGTGCCGGCGCTGTTCGGTGCGCTGTTCCCCGAGTGGTTCGCGGGCTTCGCGTTCGCGGCCATCGCGATCGGTGCCCTGGTGCCGGCCGCCGTGATGTCCATCGGCGCGGCGAACCTGTTCACGCGCAACTTCTGGAAGGCCTACGTCAATCCGCAGGTCACGCCGGCGGGCGAGGCGCAGGTGGCCAAGATCGTGTCGCTGGTGGTCAAGTTCGGCGCGCTGCTGTGCATCCTCTTCCTGCCCACGCAGTTCGCGCTCGACCTGCAGCTGCTGGGTGGGCTGTGGATCCTGCAGACCTTCCCGGCCGTGGTGTTCGGCCTGTTCTTCAAGTGGTTCCGCGCGCCGGCGCTGCTGGTGGGCTGGGCCGCCGGCCTGGGCGTGGGGACCTGGATCGCCTTCGCGGACGGCGTGAAGCCCGTCCACACCTACACATTGGGCGGCAGCAGCTTCACGCTCTACACGGGGCTGGTGGCGCTGGCGCTGAACATCGTGGTGGCCGTGGTGGTGCAGCTGTTCACCGGCTCGCGCACGCCCCGCTTGCGCGAGGGCTGAGGGCGCGACAGCCATGAAAAACGGCCGCATCGCGCGGCCGTTGTCGTATGGGCGCCTGCGCGGTGCCGTCGCTACTGCTCCTCGCTCCAGGCGAAGCCGTCGCGCGCGATCATGGCGCTCGAGGCGCTCGGTCCCCAGGTGCCCGCAGCGTACGACCGCGGCCCGCCGTCGGCCTGCCAGCTGTCGATCAGCGGCTCCACCCAGCGCCAGGCCTCTTCCTGCTCGTCCGCCCGCACGAAGAGGTTGAGCCGGCCGTCGATCACGTCCAGCAGCAAACGCTCGTAGGCGCCCACGCGCTCGGTGCCGAAGCGCTTGTCGAAGTCCAGGTCGAGCTGCACCGGTGCCAGCGGCAGCATGCCCGCGCGCACGCCCCCCTTGGTGCTCAGGCGCTGGTCCTGGGCCTGGGCCAGCAGGTGCAGTTCGAGCCCGTCCTTGGGCTGCAGGTTGATCACCAGCTTGTTCGCCACGCCGGTGGGCGTGCGGAAGATGGCGTGCGGCGTCGCGCGGAAGTTGATCTCGATGCGCGCGTCGCGCGAGGCCAGGCGTTTGCCGGTGCGGATGTAGATCGGCACGCCGGCCCAGCGCCAGTTCTCGATCTCGGTGCGCAGCGCCACGAAGGTTTCGGTGCGGCTGGCCGGGTCGACGCCCGGCTCCTCACGGTAGCCGGGCACGCGCTCGCCGTAAGCCGTGCCGGCCACGTACTGGCCGCGCACCGCATGCAGGCCGAGCGTTTCGGGCGTCCAGCGCGCGAGCGAGCGCAGCACCTTGAGCTTCTCGTCGCGGATGGCGTCGGCATGGGCGTTGATCGGCGGCTCCATCGCGATCGCGCACAGCACCTGCAGGGCGTGGTTCTGGACCATGTCGCGCAGCGCCCCGGTCTGGTCGTAGAAGCCGCCGCGCTTCTCCACGCCCACTTCCTCGGCGATGGTGATCTGGATGTTGGCGATGTGCTCGCGGCGCCAGATGGGCTCGAACAGTGCATTGCCGAAACGCATCGCGAACAGGTTCTGCACCGACGGCTTGCCCAGGTAGTGGTCGATGCGGAAGATCTGGTTCTCGTGCAGCACCTTGCCCACCGCAGCGTTGATCGCGCGGTTCGAAGCCAGGTCGTGGCCCAGCGGCTTCTCCAGCACCACGCGGGTGTTCGGGCCGTTCAGGCCTGTGGCGGCGATCTGCTCCACCGTCTGCGTGAACAGGGCCGGTGCCGTGGCCACGTACATCACCACCGTGTCGGCGTTGCGCGACTTCAGCATGTCGGCCAGGCGGGCGTAGTCGGCCGGCTTGGACAGGTCCAGCCGCAGGTAGTGCAGCATCGAGGCGAATTGGGCGAACTCCTCTTCGCTGGGCCGCTTGGCGCCCTCGACCGCCTTGAAGCGCGAGGCGATCAGGTCGCGGTACTGGTCGTCGGAGAGGTCGTCGCGGGCCACGCCGATGATGCGCCCGCCCTCCGGCAGGCTGCCGTGGCGGAAGGCCTGGAACAAGGCGGGCATGAGCTTTCGCCAGGCGAGGTCGCCAGTGCCGCCGAACAGAACAAGATCGAAACTCATGAAGCCGATGTCCGTGAAAAATTGCCGCACAAGCGCGGCGTGTGCCGTGCGACTTTAATGGTACTTACACGGATGACCGATACAGGATTGCGCGGCTAATCTACGCGCCGGCCCGCCGGGCCATTTTTTATTTTTCCAGCAGGGTGTGAGTACTCCATGAACAAGCGTTTCAAGATCCTGGTCGCCGGTGCGGCGCTCACGGCCGCCTTCGGCGCGTCGGCGCAGCAGGTCAACGTGATCTGCTCGGTGCAGGCCGACTGGTGCAACATGATCGCCACAGTCTATGCACGCACCACCGGTGTCAAGATCAACCTGGCGCTCAAGGGCTCGGGCGAGGCACTGGCCCAGCTCATCGCGGAAAAGGACAACCCCAAGACCGACGTCTGGTTCGG
>JAFEEH010000234.1 GCA_018241185.1 Pseudomonadota bacterium
CCACGAATCGCAGATTTGAAAGTGAACAGGAAAGTCAATGAAATCAACGATCTACCAACACCACCTCCGCGCCAGTGCTAGCTTTTCGTACCGTCACTTATTGCACTGAAAACGAGGAGACCCCGTGGTTTGCCAGTGGTGCTCAGTGTCTCGTTCAGTCCTGGAGCGTGCTTCTCCGAGCCATGGTGTTCCCGTAGCTTGGCGTCACCGAGGACTGATTTGTCGGTCAGGCCGGCCGGCCAGGGATGACTGCGTTCTTTCTTGTCGACCGGCTTTTCAGGGCCCAAAGCGGTCTTCCGGCCTCATCGATACCTGACGTTCAGGGCTGCGGAACTTTCGTGCCTTGACGCAAGCGGCTCACGCCAGAGATCAAGAAGGCAATCCCTACGCCCCACGCCGCACTTGTCAGGACAGCTGGAAGGACGAAGCCACCGAGGCCGTTATAGGTCAGGCTGCGCCCGGGCGACGTCAGAAAGCTCGCAAGAGGCACCGCCCACTCGGCGATAGCGGCATCGAGCCACGTCCATTTCCCTCGATCTTTGAAGCCAAGTCCAAAGCCAGCGTACATGAGTGGGACCATCCAAAAGAACGCTGTGAAGACTGCGTGCACCAGTGCGCCAATGAGTGCCAGACGCCAAAAGGAAGGTGGTGTTCGTGCACTCAAGTCATTGTCCGTTTCTGGTCGCAAGGCGCTTTACGCCCAGAACCACATCATGCCGAGGTGAGCGCCGCAAGCGCGGTCGAGAAACTCATTCAAGGTCCTGACGTCTGCAACAGCATCCTGCACGAGCTCTTGTTCGTCACTCCCCATCTCAGCAGCGTAGGCCCGCGCCCGTGCCTCGACTGTGACCACATCCAAGCCGCGCAATGCTGCTCTGAGCTCGGCTACCTGCGCCGCCCGAAACCCGTGCGCATGTCCAAGCGCTACTTCGCCAAGCTCGACTGCGAGCCCAAGCATCTCTCCGCGGTACCTTCCCCCGACGTTGGGAAAGTTCGTGACTCCTTCAACCTGGGCAGTCGTTCCGTTAATGACGAAATAGAGCCCGCCCCTTGAGTAAAGATGCGTGCAGGCGACCTCCGATTCCGGCCACGCGCAGCCGACCTCGACATCGACCTCCTTCGTCACCTCGCGCTTCGAGAACCAAGAGCCGACCTTCTCAGTCGAGATCATCTTGGGGCGCCGGCCATCGAGGAAATCGCGCGTGTGCGAAGTGTTAGCTCGCAAATGGTCCAACTGCTCATCGCTCACGGAGCACAAGTTCAGGTCGTACCCCATCGCGTTCCTTCAAGTTAGGCGGTTGGTCTGAGTGTCTGGTTGTGGGCCGAATGCTGCCACACGACATCCGAACACGATGACCTGCCGATCGCCAGTCGCTTCAGGACTTTGCGAAAAATAGCCAGAACTGCGTAACGTTCGATCGCCGGCTCAGCCCAGCCACACGGTCATCGCATGGATGGTCAAGCCGACGAGGCCACCCACCACCGTCCCATTGATCCGGATGAACTGCAGATCGCGCCCGATGTTGCGCTCCACCTCGTCGGTGAGCTCGGCGGTGTCCCAGCCGGCGACGCGCTCCTCGATGTAGCGACGGATGTCCTCGCGGTAGCGCTCGATGGCGGCGGGTGCGGCGGCGAGGATCTGCTCGTTGATCCAGCGCTGCATGGCCGCGTCGGCACCGAGGCGCTCGCCCAGCGTGGCGGCCAGGGCGGCGACGCGGCGGCGCACCGACGAGTCCTCCCTGGCCAGGTCGGCGTCGAGCCAGGCGCGCAGCTGGTCCCACAGGCCCTGCAGGTAGGCGCCCAGCGCCGGGTGCGCGAGCAACTCGGCGCGCAGGCGCTCGCCGCGTTCGATGAAGGCCTCGTCGTGCTGCAGCCGGTCGACGAAGCGATGCATGAAGTCGTCGAAGCGCAGGCGCAGCGGATGGGCCGGGTCGGCCGCCGTCTCGCCCAGCGTGCGGGCCACGGCGGCCACGATCTTGCGCGTGGCCAGGCGCGCGGCCACCTGGTCGAGGCCCACGTAGCGCAGCGCCTTCACCTCGTGGGCGATGGCTTCGGTCAGCTGCTCCTGCAGCGCCTCGTCGTCGAGCAGGCGCGACACCTGGCCCAGCACGTCGTTGAGCAGCTCCTGGTGGCGGCCGTCGGCTGTGAGCGCCTCCAGCACCTGGCCCGACAGCCGCGACAGGTCGACCTGCGCGATGCCGGCGCTCGCCGCGCGCGCCAGGAAGGCCCGCACGCGCTCGTCGTCGAAAGCCGTGAGGCCGTAGCGCAGCACCGACACGGCGTACGTGCCCAACTGCGCGGCACGCGCCGGTTCGGCCAGCCACAGCGCGAGCCGCTGCGCCGGGTCGAAGGCCTCGAGCTTGGCCAGCACCTGCGGCGTGGCCAGGAAGTGGTCGCAGATGAAGCGTGCGAGGTTGCGGCCGATGCGCGCCTTGTTGCGCGGCACGATGGCCGTGTGCGGGATCGGCAGGCCCAGCGGATGGCGAAACAGCGCCACCACGGCGAACCAGTCGGCGATGGCGCCCACCATGGCCGCCTCGGCGAAGGCCGCGAGCCAGCCCCAGGCGGCATGTGGGTGGGCACGCTGGCCCCAATGCGCAGCGATGTAGAGGCCCGCAGCGCCGAGCAGCAGGCCCAGCGCCACACGCTTCATGCCGGCGGCGGGATGGCGCGCCGGTGCCGGGGACTCACCCAATCCTGGGGCTGGCCGCGAGGCCGTGCATGAAGGCCTCGCAGCGGGCCAGCTGTTCCAGCGTGACGTATTCGTCGGGCTGATGCGCCTGTGTGATGCTGCCAGGGCCGCAGACCACGGTGGGAATGCCCGCGTTCTTGAACAGGCCAGCCTCGGTGCCGAAGGCCACCAGCGTGGTGCGCTGCTCGCCCGACAGGCGCTGGGCCAGCTTGGTCACCGCATCGCTGGCCGAGCCGAGGAAGCTCGGGATCTCGCAGATGGTGTCGAAGGCGAAGCCGGTGTCGGGCGCTACCTTCTTCATCGCCGGCTCCAGCCGCTTGGCAAAGGCCACCACCTCGGCCTGCATGGCACGCGCGTCGGCCGTGGGCAGGTCGCGGAACTCGTAACGGAACTCGGCGTCGCGCGGCACCACGTTGTCGGCGATGCCGCCATGGAACTGCCCCACGCTGGCGGTGGAGAAGGGCACGTCGAAGCCGTCGTAGCGCTTCTCCTTCGCCTCGAAGCCTTCGGCCATGTCCCGCACCTTGCCGACCACGCGCGCGGCCATCTCGATGGCATTGACCGATTGCGGCGTGAGCGAGGAATGCGCCTCCTTGCCGCGCACGCAGCAGCGGTAGCGGTACACGCCCTTGTGCGCGATGGCCGGCACCATCATCGTCGGCTCGCCCACGATGCAGGCCAGCGGCTGGATGCCGGCGTCGCGCAGGTCGGCGATGAGTTCGCGCACGCCGAAACAGCCGATCTCCTCCTCGTAGCTGAAGGCGAAATGCACGGCGAAGGGCGCGTCGCTCGCGAGGAAGCGCTCGGCGTTCGCCAGCGCCACGGCGATGAAGCTCTTCATGTCGGCCGAGCCGCGGCCGTACAGGCGCGCCTCGGAATGCCGCACGTCGCCGGCCGCGTCTTCCTGCGGGAAGTCCTGCACCAGGCCCGACAGCGGGTCGACGCTCCAGTCCTGCCCGTCCCAGGGCACGGTGTCGGTGTGGCCCGACAGGATCACGCCGGCCGGCTTGCCGGCACCAAGGGTGGCGAAGAGGTTGGCCTTGGTGCGGTCCTCGTTGTACGTGAGCCGGCTGCGCACCCCGAGGCCCGCAAGGTGGTCGCGGGCGAACTCGATGAGTTCCAGGTTGCTGCGGTCGCTCACGGTGTTCATGCGCACCAGACGCTGGGCGAACTCGAGGCTGCGGTCGGAAAGGGTCAGTCGGGCCATGCGGTGCATTGTGGGCCATGCGCCTGTCGCGCCGCGGCCGTCGCCGCAATGACATCGGGCAGGGCTAGGATGGCGCGCTTTCCTCGCCGTTTTTTTGGCAACCACCACCTCCAGGGAGTCTTCGCCATGCCTTCAGCCCGCTTCGCCGCCCGCCGCTCCGTCCCCGCCCTGAGCGTTCTCGTCCTGGCGCTCGGCCTCGCGGCCTGCAGCAGCACCTCGCCCGGTGCGGGCGCCGTCGCCACGCTCGACGGCCAGCCGCCGCTGGTGGTCGCGCACCGCGGCGCCTCCGGCTACCTGCCCGAGGAGACGCTGGAGGCCTACGCCCGCGCCATCGAACTGGGCGCCGATGTGATCGAGATGGACCTGGTCTCGACCAAGGACGGCGTGCTCATCACCCGCCACGACCCCAACCTGGCGCTGAGCACCGACGTGGCGAGCAAGCCCGAGTTCGCGGCCCGCAAACGCACGATGCAGGTCGACGGCGAGACGCAGACCGGCTGGTTCAGCCAGGACTTCACGCTGGCCGAGATCAAGCGCCTGGGCGCCATCTCCACCGACGCCGAGCGGCCCCAGCAGTACAACGGCCGCTACAAGGTGCCGACGTTCCAGGAGGTGCTCGACCTGGTGAAGGCCACCCAGCAGCGCACCGGCAAGCCGGTCGCGATCTACCCCGAGACGAAGAACCCGACCTTCTTCCGCGACCTCGGCCTGCCGCTGGAGGACAAACTGATCGCCATGCTCGACAAGGCCGGCCTCAACAGCAAGGCCGCGCCGGTGTTCGTGCAATCCTTCGAGCCCGGCAGCCTCAAGTACATGAAGAGCAAGGGGCTCAAGACCAAGCTCATCCAGCTGATCGACGGCGACGGGGTGGACATGAAGACCGGCGCCATCACCTACGCGGTGCCGGTCGACCGCCCGTACGAGTGGACGAAGGCGGGCGACAAGCGCAATTTCGACGTCATGGTCACGCCCGCCGGCCTCGCCGAGATCAAGACGTATGCCGACGGCATCGGCCCCTGGAAGCGCTACATCGTGAGCATCAAGGGCACGATCGGTGCAGACGGCAAGGCGATCGACATCAACGGCGACGGCAAGGTCAACGACGCCGATGCGACCACGATGGCGCCCACCACGCTGGTGGCCGACGCGCACAAGGCCGGTCTCTTCGTGCACCCCTTCACCTTCCGCAACGAAAAGCGCCGCCTGGCGGCCAGTTACCAGGGTGACCCGGTGCAGGAATACGTCGCCTTTTACCGCGCCGGGGTCGACGGTGTGTTCACCGACTTCACGGACACCGCCCTCACGGCGCGGGCGCAGTTCCTGAAGGAGCGCGGCGCGGCGGCCCGTTGAGGGTGGGCGCGGCGGGCCTGTCAAGCCGGAGTGCGGGCCTTGGGCATCGGGATTGCTTCGGTGGTCCTTTTCACCCAAAAGCCTAGACTGCCCGCATGAAGCTCATCGACTCGATCGTCACCCAGGCGGCCGGGATCGCCGCCATCCGCCGCGACCTGCACGCCCACCCCGAACTGGCCTACGAGGAAGTCCGCACTGCGGACGTGGTCGCCGCCCGGCTGACCGAATGGGGCATCCCCATCCACCGGGGCCTGGGCACCACGGGCGTGGTCGGCATCGTGAAAAACGGCACAAGCGACCGCGCCGTGGGCCTGCGCGCCGACATGGACGCGCTGCCCATCGCCGAGCTGAACACCTTCGACCACGCGAGCAAGCACCAGGGCAAGATGCACGCCTGCGGGCACGACGGCCACACGGCCATGCTGCTGGCCGCAGCCCAGCACCTGGCCAAGCATCGCAACTTCGACGGCACCGTGTACCTGATCTTCCAGCCGGCCGAGGAAGGCGGCGGCGGCGCCGACCGCATGATCAAGGACGGCCTGTTCGAGAAGTTCCCCATGGAGGCGGTGTACGGCATGCACAACTGGCCCGGCATGAAGGCCGGCCAGTTCGCCGTCAGCCCCGGCGCGGTGATGGCCTCGGGCAACAAGTTCTACATCACCGTGCGCGGCAAGGGCGGCCACGCGGCCCTGCCGCACACCACGGTGGACCCGGTGCCGATCGCCTGCGAGATGGTGCAGGCCTTCCAGACCATCCTCACGCGCAAGATGAAGCCGCTGGACTCGGCCGTGATCTCGGTGACCACGGTGCATGCGGGCGACACCAACAACGTCATCCCCAACGACTGCGAACTCACCGGAACGGTGCGCACCTTCTCCATCGAGGTGCTGGACATGATCGAGGCGCGCATGCGCAAGATCGCCGAGCACATCTGCGCCGCGCACGATGCGGAGTGCGACTTCGAGTTCGTGCGCTACTACCCGCCCACCATCAACACCGAAGCCGAGGCGAATTTCGCCCGCCAGGTGATGGCCAGCGTGGTCGGCGCGGAGAACGTGCTGAAGCAGGAGCCAGCGATGACCTCGGAGGACTTCGCCTTCATGCTGCAGGCCCGGCCCGGCGCGTACGCCTTCATCGGCAATGGCGACGGCGACCACCGCGCGCTGCACCACGGCGAGGGTCCGTGCACGCTGCACAACGCGAGCTACGACTTCAACGACGACCTGATCCCCCTGGGCGCCACGATGTGGGTGCAGCTGGCCGAGCAGTTCCTGGCCGCCCCGCCGCTCGGGGACCGTTGATGCTGGGCGTGGTCGAGGCCTTCTCGGAAAGCTACGGCGAGGCCCGCCGCAAGTTTTTGCAGGCCTGCGTGGCCGCCGGCCTGTCGGTCGACACGCATCCGCTGCCGCTGGAAGGCCGCGACGGCGAGCAGCTGGCGATGGACGTCGCACTCGATGGCCCGGCGAACGCCGAGCGGCTGCTGCTCGTCAGCAGCGGCTGCCACGGCGTGGAGGGCCATTGCGGCAGCGGCGTGCAGGTGTTCGCGCTGCACGACGCCGAATGGCGCGCCAAGGCCCGCGACGCGGGCGTGGCGGTGCTCTACATCCACGCACTCAACCCGCACGGCTTTTCGCACACGCGGCGCGTGACGCAGGAGAACGTGGACCTGAACCGCAACTTCATGGACTTCGCGCAGCCGCTGCCCGTGAACGCCGCGTATGGCTCGCTGCACCCCTTGCTGGTGCCCGAGGATTGGCCACCCACGCCGGCCAACCAGGCGGCCATCGCGGCCTGGATGGCGAAACACGGCGACGCCGCCTTCCAGGCCGCCGTGTCGGGCGGGCAGTACCAGTTCGGCGACGGCGTGTTCTACGGCGGCCAAGGGCCGACCTGGAGCAACCGCACGTTGCGTGAGGTGCTGCGCCGACATGGCGGGTCGGCGAAGCGGCTGGCCTGGATCGACCTGCACACCGGCCTGGGTCCGAGCGGCCATGGGGAGCGCATCTTCGCGGGGCGCGACGACCCCGCCGCCAAGGCGCGCGCCGATGCTTGGTGGGGAGGCGGTGGCCAGACGCCGGTGACCTCGATCTACGACGGCAGCTCGACCTCGGCGCTGCTCAGCGGGCTGATGATGAACGCTGCCTACGAGGAGTGCTCGCAGGCCGAGTTCACCGGCTTCGCGATGGAGTACGGCACCTTGCCGCTGCTGGAGGTGATGGGGGCGCTGCGGGGGGACCATTGGCTGCATAGGCATCCGGAAGCGGCGCCGGAGCTGGCGGATTCGATCCGTGTGCGGATGAAAGAGGCGTTCTACACCGATACCGATCTGTGGAAGGGGCAGGTGATCAGTCAGGCGAGGCAGGCTTGTTTTCAGGCGGTGGATGGGCTTTCGAGTTGAGGCCCCGTCTGCGTTTGTTCTGATCGTCTTGTTTGTTTGAAGGCAGGAGCCGGGAGTGCCGCCCGGCGGCGGCCTAACTTTCTTTTGCTTCGCCAAAAGAAAGTCAGCAAAGAAAAGGCGACCCCACTGTCTGCGTCCCTCCGCTTCGCTGCGGGCAACCTGCGGTGCTCGCGGCCGGCGGGGTCCGCGCAAACTCGCTTCGCTCAAACATGCGCGGCCCTTTTCCCGCCAGCCGCTGCGCTCCTCGGCGCACACAGAGGGGACCCGGGGCCCGGGTCAACAAGGCTGCTGCGCAGCCTTGTCCTTCGGCTTGGCTTTGCTCCCTCTCCCTCTGGGAGAGGGAGTAACAGCCAGCCGCGCAGCGGCTCAAGCTGCGCGGGGCCGAGCGCAGCGATGGCCCGACCGAAAGCCCTTCTGGATGCGCCTGCGACGTGGCGCTGGCGGGGTGGCAGCTGTGCCGCGTGCGGACACAGCTGCTTCGTGATCTGACTCGCTGCAGCTGTTTGAGCGCAGCGCGTAGCGCGTAGCGAGTTCTGCAGCGCACCCCGACAGCGTCGCGGCGCAGGTTGCCCGCAGCGAAGCGAAGGGTCGCAGCCAGCAGGGTCGCCTTTTCTTTGCCTACTTTCTTTTGGCGAAGCAAAAGAAAGTAGGTCGCCCGCCGGGGCGACATCCCGGCTCCTGCGCACAAACAGACCACAAGGCAGGAACAAAGGCCCAAGTGCCCTCACCCCCACCCTCTCCCAGAGGGAGAGGGAGCAACTCCGGCGCACGAAGCGACTCATGCCACCGACGTGTCGTACACCGCCACCGGCCGCTCACCCGCCAGCGCCTTCAGCAGGTTCGTCACCGCCAACTCGGCCATCGCATGCCGCGTCTCGTGCGTCGCCGAGCCGATGTGCGGCAACGGCGTGACGCGCGGGTGCGTGCGCAGCGGCGAGTCGGCCGGCAGCGGCTCCTTGGCAAACACGTCCAGACCCGCAGCGCGCAGGTGCCCGCTGTCGAGCGCGGCCAGCAGCGCCGCTTCGTCGACGGTCGCGCCGCGCCCACCGTTGATGAACACGGCACCGGACTTCATCTGGCCGAACAGCGCAGCGTTCACCATGCCGCGCGTGCTGTCCGACAGCGGCAGCATCGCGACCACGAAATCCGACTGCGCGAGCAGCTCGGGCAGCGGCGTGTGGCGGGCCTTGCCCTGCAGTTCGGGCGCCTGCGCCGGCAGGTCGACAGGGCGGCGTGCGTGGTACAGCACCGGCATGCCGAAGCCCAGGGCCGCGCGGCGGGCGATCGCCTGCCCGATGCGACCGAAGCCGAGCAGCCCCAGCGTCTTGCCATGCACGTCGAAGCCGAACAGGTCCTCGCCGATGTTCGTCGTCCAGCGGCCCTCGCGCACGAGGTTCGACAGCTCGACCACACGGCGGCTCGTGGCCATCAGCAGCGCGAACACGGTGTCGGCCACCGTCTCGTCGAGCACACCGGGCGTGTGCGCCAGCACGATGCCGCGGCGATGCAGCTCGGCCAGCGCGTAGTTGTCGACGCCGACCGACACGCTGGAAACCACTTCCAGTTTCGGCGCGCGGTCGAGCACGGCGGCGTCGATGGGAAAGCTCGAGCCGATGAGCCCTTGCGCCTCGGTCAGTGCGGCGTCGAAGGCAGCGCGGTCCTTCTTGGGGTCGGCGACGGTGACCTGGTGCGCTGCCTGCAGGCGCGCGAGCTGGTCCGGCGGCAATTCGCGAAAGACGAGGATGTTCTTGCGGGTCATGGCGGTGTCAGCGAGAGATGGTCACGTTCGTTACGACTTTGGCGCCAGCGCAGGCAGGACGGGCGCTGCAGCCCAATTGCATATCGGATTGTCGGTGGACCCCCGACGCCTCCAGCCCGTTCGGGCCGAGCCTGTCGAAGCCCTGCGCGGCGCTTCGACCCTTCGACACGCTCAGGACAGGCCCAGCTCAGCGTGAACGGTGGAAAGGCGATTTTGGTCACAGGCCGGCGGCTTCGAGCTCCGCCCGCGTGGGCAGCCCCTCGGTGTCGCCCAGCACCTGCACCGCACGGGCGCCGATCCAGGCGCCGCGGCGCACGGCCTCGGGCACCGAGCGGCCTTCGAGCAGGGCGCTGACCACCCCGGCCGCGAAGCCATCGCCCGCACCCACGGTGTCGATCACTTCCTTCACCGGAAATCCATCCACACGCCCCGTGCCCGCCACGTCGCTGTCGTAGTACGCGCCAGCCGGGCCGAGCTTGACGACCACCAGCTTCGCGCCGCGCTCGCGGTAGAAGCGCGCCACGCCCTCGGGCGTGATCTCGCCGGTGAGCAAAGTGCCCTCCTCCATGCCCGGCAGCACCCAGTCGGCGCGCGCCGCCAGGTCGTTGATGCAGGTGCGCATGCGCTCGGGCGAGGCCCACAGCGTCGGCCGCAGGTTGGGGTCGAACGAGATGGTGCGGCCCGCCTCGCGCGCGATCTCCAGCGTGCGGATCGCCGTCGGCAGCGTGGTGTCGGACACGGCGGCGAACACGCCGGTGGCGTGCAGGTGGCGCGCGGAGCGCAGCCAGGGTTCGTCGATGTCCTCGGGCCGCATGTGGCTCGCCGCCGAGCCCTTGCGGTGGTATTCGACCGGCGGGTCGCTGCCGTCGGTGACGCGGCCCTTGAACTGGAAGCCGGTCTTCTGCGTGGCATCGCAGATCACGTGCGAGCAGTCGATGCCCTCGCCCTGCATCGCGGCCAGCAGCGCACGGCCCATCGAATCGGTGCCCAGGCGGCTGGCCCAGCCCACTTTCAGGCCCAGGCGCGCGAGGCCGATGGCGACGTTGGTCTCGGCGCCGGCGGTGCGCTTGTGGAACATCGTCGCATGCTCGATCGGGCCGGGCTCGGCTGCCACCAGCAACAGCATGGCTTCGCCGAAGGTGGCGACGTCGAAGGAGATGGGCGCGCTCATCGGACGGCTCGTGCGTTGCGGATGGAGGTGAGTTCGGCGCGCGTGACGGCGACGAGGTCGTCGCCCACGAGCGGGTATTCGATGGCATGCGGCACGTCGGCCGGCAGTGCACGCAGCACGGCGCGCCAGGGCGCGGCAGACTCGGACAGCGGCACCGCCGCCCACTTGTCGGGACGTCGCTGCACGCCCTTGCAGTGCACGTAACGCACCTGCGACGCGAAGGTGCGAGCGGCTTCCAACGGGCACTCGCCCAGCCAATGCCAGTTGCCCATGTCGAAGGTCATGCCCAGGTCGAGGCCCGCGCCGCGCTGGGCGGCGAAGAAGCGCTGAAGCGCGCCGAGCGTGCCGGCGTTCGTGGTCTGGTCGTTCTCGATGACGAGCTCGACGGCCTGGCCCGCGAGGCGCTCGCGCAGCGCGTCGAGGCCGGCGCGCGAGCGCGCGGCGTCGAAGCCGCCGATCGCCATCTTCAGGCGCGGTGCCTGAAGCAGCCCTGCACGGCGCAGGCCCTCGGCCAATGCATCGGCATCGAGCGAGCCGTCGCCGCGGAACAGGCCGTCGGGGCTGGAATACACGGCGGCGCGCCCTCGCAGCTCGGCCAGCTCAGTGGCAGGCTCGCGCAGCATCTCGCCGCGCACCTCCACGCCGTCGGCGCCGGCCTCGGCGGCCAGGTCGGTGCACCAGCGCTGGCCGTGGCGGCCCACCTCGGCCGCGCCGAAGGAGGACAGGGAAATCAACAACGGGAACATGAAGTGGCTCACCTCGGATGGCGCCGCCGGACCGTTCACGCTGAGCCTGTCGAAGCGCCGCACCCGGCTTCGACAAGCTCAGCCCGAACGGCGGGGGTGGTTCGGGCCTGCATTCGCATCAATGCCCGGACGTGAGGATCTGCCCCAGGAACTGGCGCGTCTTCTCGTGCTGCGGGTTGCCGAAGAACTCGGCCGGCGGCGCCTGCTCGAGGATCCTGCCGTCGGCCATGAAGATCACCCGGTCGGCCACGCTGCGGGCGAAACCCATCTCGTGCGTCACGCACAGCATGGTCATGCCGTCTTCCGCCAGGCCGATCATGGTGTCGAGCACTTCCTTGACCATCTCGGGGTCGAGCGCCGAGGTCGGCTCGTCGAACAGCATGATCTTGGGCGCCATGCACAGCGCCCGCGCGATGGCCACGCGCTGCTGCTGGCCGCCCGAGAGCTGGCTGGGGTACTTGCTGGCCTGCTCGGGAATGCGCACGCGTGTGAGGTACTTCATCGCCACCTCCTCGGCCTGCGCCCGGGTCATGCCGCGCGAGCGCATCGGCGCCAGCGTGCAGTTCTGCAGGATCGTGAGGTGCGGGAACAGGTTGAACTGCTGGAACACCATGCCCACCTCGGCACGCACCGCATCCACGTTCTTGCCGCCCGCGGTGAGCTCGATGCCGTCGACCGCGATCGTGCCCTTTTGCACCGTCTCCAGCCGGTTGATGCAGCGGATCAGCGTCGACTTGCCCGAGCCCGAGGGCCCGCAGATCACGATGCGCTCGCCGGCGCGCACCGACAGGTCGATGTCGGTGAGCACCTGGAAGTCACCGTACCACTTGTTCACGCCTTCGAGGCGGATGATGGGGTCGCTCATGGATGGGTCAGGGGTGGGTCATGAAGAAAGCGGACTCCCGTACGCGAAGGACGCAAAAATCACGCGAAAGTCGCGAAAGACAACCAAAAGACTTTTTGATTTCTCTTTTGCGTCCTTCGCGAAACCTTCGCGCCCTTCGCGTACGGGTGTCCGCCCCCGATTTACTGGAACTTCGGGAAATCGCTCTTGAGCCACTTCTGGTAGAGCTTGTTCAGCTCGCCGTTGGCGGTGTTCTTGGCGATGAAGTCGTTCACGTTCTTGAGCAGGTCGTCCTGGCCCGGCCGCATGGCGATGCCCATGGCCTGCTGAACCAGGGTGAACTTGTTCTCGAAGGTGTTGGCCGGCACGCGCTGGGCGATCTGGGCGGCGACGGTGACCGAGCAGCCGATGGCGTCGACCTGGCCCGAGATCAGGGCCTGCATGGCCGAGGCGTCGTCGTCGAAGCGGCGGATCTCGGTGCCCTCGGGGGCCGACTTGGTCACCGCCACGTCCTGTGTGCTCGCACGGGCCACGCCCACGCGCACGCCATTGAGGTCGGCAGCGCTCTTGATGTTGGCGCCCTTCTTGCCGTAAAGCACGATGGTCGCGGCGGCATAGGGCTGCGAGAACTGCACCTGCTTGGCGCGCTCGGGCGTCACCGCCAGCGAGGCGACCAACAGGTCGACTTTGTTGGTCAGCAGGAACGGAATGCGGTTCGGGCCGGTCACCGGGACGATGTTGGCCTTCACGCCCCAGTCCTTGGCCAGCAGCTTGGCCACATCGGCGTCGTAGCCGTCGGGCTGGTTCTGCGCGTTGGTCGTGCCGTAGGGCGGGAAGTCGACCAGCATGCCGATGGTGATCTCGCCTTTCTTCTTGATGTCGGCCACGGACTGGGCCGAGGCGAGCGGCGCGAAGGCGGTGGCACAGGCGGCCAGGGCGAGGGCGAGGGTGGCGCGGCGGGACGTGTTCATGCGGGTCTCCTGGAGTTGGGGAACGGGGAAAAAAGAAAGCGCAAGGGCCGGGTTCAGCGTGCCAGCGCACGGGCGCGCTTGCGCTCCATGTGCGCCGCCAGCAGCGACAGCGGCCAACAGATGACGAAGTAGATGGCGGCCACGGTGGTGAACACCGGCAGCGGCTGGAAGGTGGCGTTGTTGATGATCTGCCCGGCGCGCGTGACTTCGGTGAAGCCGATGATGGCCGCCAGCGAGGTGCCCTTGATGATCTGCACCAGGTAGCCCACGGTGGGCGGCAGCGCGATCTTGAAGGCCTGCGGCAGTACCACGTCGCGCATGCGGTCGACATACCCGAGGTTGAGCGCCTCGGCCGCCTCCCACTGGCCGCGCGGGATGGCCTCGATGCAGCCGCGCCAGATCTCGGCCAGGAAGGCGGCGCTGTTGAGCACCAGCGCCACGCCGGCCGCGACCCAGGGGTTGATGTCCAGGCCCAGCACCGGCGCGCCGAAGAAGATCAGGAAGAGCTGCAGCAGCAGCGGCGTGCCCTGGAAGATCTGGATGAAGGTGCGCGACGCGCCGCGTGCCACGGCGTTGCCGGACACGCGCATCAGCGCGATCACGAGGCCGAGGACGGCGCCGCCCACGAAGGCGATGGCCGACAGCGCCAGGGTCCACTTGGCGGCCTCGAGGATGAAGAGGAATTCGGGAAAGCCGAAGGTGCGCATGGTGTGTCTCCCTCAGCTCACCGGCGGTCCGGATAGTTCAGCAGGCGCTGGTAGATCAGCTTGAACAGGCCCGAGAAGACCAGTGCCAGCGCCAGGTAGATGCCCGCCACGACGATGTAGATCTCGAAGCTGCGGAAGGTCTGCGACTGCAGGTTGGCCGCCACCGACGTGAGGTCGTCGGCCGAGATGACCGACACCACGGCCGAGCTCAGCATCAGCAGGATGAACTGGCTGGTGAGCGCCGGGTAGATGGCCTTGAGCGCCGGCTTGATGATGACGAAACGGAAGATCTCCCAGCCCTTGAGGTTGAGCGCGCGACCCGCCTCGATCTGGCCCTTGGGGATGGACTCGATGCCGGCGCGGATGATCTCGGTGGCATAGGCGCCGAGGTTGACCACCATGGCCGTGAGCGCGGCCGTGTAGGGCGACCAGCGCAGCCCGATGGCCGGCAGCGCGAAGAAGAAGAAAAACAGCTGCACCAGGAAAGGCGTGTTGCGGATCACCTCGATGTACGCGTTGACGATGAAGCGCAGCCAGGCAGGGCCGGACGTCTTGCCCCAGGCACACAGCACCGCCACCGCGAGCCCGATGAGGGTGGCGGTGAGCGACAGCTGGATGGTGATCCACGTGCCCTTGAGCAGCAGTGGCCAGGCCGCGAACACGGCCTCGAACTGGAACTGGTAGTTCACTGAAGCAAGCGCCTGCGGCGCGTTTGTCTCCGATGGCGCGATTCTATGAAACCGGTTTCAGAAACGTCGATCAGGGTTTTACCTAGGGCGTGTGGAGTCCCTGCGCGCGGCCGCGCGCAGGCGGCTATCAGGAGGCCTTGGTCGAAGCCTGGAGCCGATCGAACGGCTTTCGGTCCAGCAGGCAGTCGGTGAATGCGCCGAGCAGTGCGGGGCGGTGCTGGCGGTTAGGGTAGTAGAGGAACAGCCCCGGACGCGATATCGACCAGTCCGCAAGGACCTGGACCAGCCGCCCCTGTGCCAAGAGCTCGCCCACGCCGTCTCGCTCGAAGTGGTAGGCAATGCCGAGCCCGTTCAGCGCTGCGGCAATGCCGATGTCGGCGTGGTTGGTGACGACCGGGCCGTCGACCGCCACTTCGAGTCGCTGCCGCCCCTTCTTGAACTCCCAGCGGTAGTGCCTGCCGTCCATCTGGAGCCGCCAGTTGACGCATGCATGGCCATGCAACTCGGCGGGCGATCTGGGTGTTCCTCGACGCGCAAGATAGTCAGGTGATGCCACGGCCACCATGTCCAGGTCCGGCGTGAGGCGGACGGCCACCATGTCTTTCTCGAGCTGTCCGCCGACGCGGATGCCCGCGTCGAAGCGACCGGTGACGATATCGGCCAGCGCGTCGTCGACCACGATGTCGAGAACCACATCGGGGTGCACTTGATGGAAGCGTGAAAGCCGGGGCGCGATGATGGTTCTTGCCGCGATCCCCAGCGTGTTGATTCGAAGTGTGCCGCTCATCCGCCCCGTCGCCTCGCTGGCTTCGGCGACTGCGACAGCCATCTCCCGAAACAACGGCGCGATGCGCCTGTAGAGCAGCTCGCCACTGGCCGATGGCGCCACGCTTCGGGTCGTGCGATTGAGCAGGCGCGCGCCGATGCGGCCTTCGAGCTGCCGGATGGTCTGGCTGAGTGCCGAAGGGGACAGGCCCAGGTGCTCGGCCGCCCGGGCAAAGCTCCGGCGCTCCACGACGGCCACGAAGGCTTTCAGCTCGGCGAAGTCGGATCCGCGCATTATGTATTTCTCTCTACATAGTTCATCCAGATTCTGGAGTATTCACTGAATTCAATTCGACGCGCATCCTCGGGCCTTCAACGACCCACAGGAGCGCAGCATGAACACCCTGACCCTTCCCGAGCCCATCGCCGCGTACTTCGCGGCGGAACACAACCCTGAAGCCCTGGCGCGTTGCTTCACCGCCCGCGCCGTCATGAAGGACGAGGGCCATACCTACACGGGCATCGACGCCATCCAGGCCTTCATGGCCGAGGCCTCGGCCGAGTACAACGCGACGAGCGTGCCGTTCGCCATCGAGCGGCAGGAGGGCTTTCAACTCGTCCGGGCCAACGTCACCGGCAACTTCCCCGGCAGCCCGATCGTTCTGTCGTACCGCTTTCGGCTGGAACGGGGTCTGATCGCATCGCTGGAGATCACGGCATGAGCTTTGACCTTCAGCTCGATGGCCTGCGGGCCGTGGTCACCGGCGGCACGATGGGACTCGGCGCCGCCGTCGTGAAAGCCCTGACGGAGGCCGGCGCGCGGGTGGCGACTGCTGCCCGCAGCGTGCCGGCGCAGCCGATCGATGGCGTCACCTATGTGGCGGCCGACCTGTCGACGGCGGAAGGCACGCATCACTTCGCGCAGGCCATCCTGCAGGAATGGGGCAGCGCTGACATCCTCATCAACGTGCTCGGCGGCTCGAAGACGCCCGTGGGTGGTTTTGCTGCGATCAGCGATGAACACTGGTTCGCCGAGTTGAATCTGAACCTGATGCCTGCCGTGCGCCTGGACCGTGCGCTGCTGCCTGCGATGCTGGCTCAGGGCTCGGGGGTCATCATCCATGTCAGTTCCATCCAGCGTGTGCTGCCGCTGCCCGAGTCCACCACCGCCTACGCCGCAGCCAAGGGCGCCCTCACCACCTACAGCAAGTCGCTGGCCCGGGAGGTGATGCCGAAGGGCATTCGCGTACTGAGCGTGGCGCCAGGCTGGATCGAGACCGAGGCGTCCGTCGCGTTTGCGCAGCGCATGGCTGCCGGCGCGGGAACGGACTACGAAGGCGGCAAGAAGATCGTCATGGACTGGCTGGGTGGCATTCCACTGGGCCGGCCCGCGAGCCCGCAGGAGGTGGCCGACCTGATCGTCTTCCTCGCCTCCTCTCGCGCTGCCTCGATCGCCGGGTCGGAATACCGGATCGACGGCGGCACGGTGCCCACCGTGTAGCCCACGGTCCTACACTGCCGCGCACCGTCACACATCCACTCCTGCAACACGGCCATGGAAGACCTGCGCATCGCTCCCGACCCCACGGCGGCGCCTCACGCGCCTGCGACAGTCCGCCACCTGCGCCAGGCGCTGCTGTGGCCCGTGCGCCTGATGCGGCCCGAGGGCGACGCGGCCGGCGCACAGCTCACGCCCTGGCAGCGGCTGCGCGACATGGGCGGCAGCTCGCCATGGCAGGAGGTGGTCGACGAATACACCGGCGACGCCAGCCGCTTCCACGAGCGCCACTACAACGAGTTCGTGAGCTTCCTGCCGTACGTGCAGCGCTTCCTGTATGGCGAAGGGCGCTCGGCGGGCCGGGCCGACCACGACGGCGATTCGCCCATGCGGGTCTTCCGCCGCCACGACATCGCGGCACTGCGCGTGGTCGCGCGCGCGGGCGACGCACCGCGGACGCTGCAGGTGGTGCACATCGACCTGTACTTCTTCTACGACGTCGACGTGGTGATCCTGAACGTCGAGGTCGGCGCCGACGACCTGAGCCTGCCGCAGGCGCAGGAGCAGCTCTACCGCTTCGGCCGCGCCTACCCGGCCGGCTGGGCCCCCGACGGCTCGGCGTTGCACTGCCTGCACAGCGTCGAGTGGCTCGATGCGCAGGGCCGGGTGTTGGCGTGCTCCGATGCCCAGCAGCGCGAGGCCTTCCTGTCGCACGTGGCCGAGCACCGCGCGCCGCGCGTGGCCAGCCACTGGGCGTATGTGATGCAGCCGCTGGTGGCCGACCATTCGGGCGAGCCCGGCGCGTTGCGCTACCGGCAGATCGAGTACTACCGCATGCCGACGATGGCTTACCTCGCGGTGGACGACCCGCGCCGCCTGTCGCGCGCCGACTTCGTGCGCCTGGGCCTGGTCACGGGCGCCGGCGAGGGCGAAGGCGCCCTGCCCTATGCCGAGCAGCATGTGAGCGACTTCGAGGCGCGCTACTGTTACGACCGCTTCTGGTCCGAGGGCGGCGCCGCGCCCCACACGCGCTACCTGTGCAACGGGCATGCGCTCATCGTCGTGGGCGACGCGCAATCCGACTTCTTCTGCTGCCGCGACCGAGGCGTGCTGGCGCAGTTCCGGCACCAGCACTTCATGCTGTTCCTGGTCGCGCATTTCCAGAAGGCCTCGCTGCTGATGTTCTCGGCCCAGCTGGTGGAAGCGCTGCAGCGCCTGCACATCCAGGACGTGCAGAGAGTCAAGCGCTTCAAGCGCGCCATCCGCGCCAGCTTCGAGCGCTTCCTGCGCTTCACGCACCGCTACTGGTTCCACGAGATCTCGGAGCAGGCGCATGTGCGCGCGCTCTCGCACCTGTGCGCGCGCCACCTCGACACCGACGCGCTCTACGCCGAAGTCAAGGAACGCATCGCCGACATGAACACCTACCTGGAGGCCGACAGCCTGCGCCGCCAGGCCAACACGGTGGTGCGCCTCACGGTGGTCACGCTCTTCGGCCTGATCGGCACCATCACCACCGGCTTCCTGGGCATGAACCTGCTGGCCGAGGCCGACGCACCGCTGTGGCGCAAGCTGGCCTGGTTCGTGGTGGTGGGTGTCTTCACGAGCTGGCTCACCTTCTACACGCTGATCAAGTCGCAGCGGCTGTCCGACTTCATCGACGCCCTGTCAGACAAGCGCCTGACCTGGCGCGGCAAGTTTGCGGCACTGGGCCGCGTGTGGCGCTCCGGTTCCGACTGAAGGTCGATTCAAGGCATTTCGGGCTGCAGCGCCCGCTGTGCGTGCGTGAGCAGCTATGAATTCGATAGCATTTCAGCGCGACTGCGGCAGCCAGACCTCGACCGTGCCGGCGCTGGCACGCAGTCTGGCCGGCAGCAGGCGGATGTGCCATGGGCCGGGCCAGCGGGCGGCGGCCTCCACCTGCCTCATCGCTTCGGCGCAGCGGCGCAGGCGCTCGTCGGGCAGCAGCACGGTGGCCTCGGCGTAGCCGGTGGGCGGCGCGCGACCGGCACGGCGCGCGCTGTCGAGCACGTCCTCGATCGGCGGCACCGAGGCGCCGAGCGCGCGCCAGGGCTCGCGCAGCGCGGCGGCCGCGGCGCGGTCGCCGGTGCCGAAGACCTGGATGTAGACCCGCACGCCGGCACAGGCCCGGTCGGGCGCCGGCGCGGCCGGGGCCGGCACCGGCACCGGCGCGGGCACCGTCGCGGCCGGGGAAGACTCGTCCAGCATCGAGCGGCCCGGCGTGGGGCGCGAGACCGCCGATCCGCGCACGGAAGGCACGGGCAACACGGGCGGCGTGGCCGCCGGCGCCGCTGCATCGGCGACTGCAGCGTCGGGGTGGGGCTTGCGCACCATGCCCAGCGTGGCCGCGCCGCCGGTGGCGGTGGTCCAGGCGTAGTCGGCCAGCACGACGACCGGGCGCCAGGGCATGCTCAGCAGTTCGGGGCAGTTGCCCACCCGGCCACCACCGTGCAGGCCGCCATAGTCGCGCGCCCAGTAGCGCGGCACGCAGCGCTTCTGCGGCAGCGGCGCGAGGCAGCCGGGCGCGTCGGCGCGGCGCAGCAGGTCGGCGCAGGCCGGGGTGCCGCGCGCCGGTGCCGCCTCGCAGGCCACCAGCGCGTCCTTGGCGATCTGCCCGTTCAGGCCGCCGCGCCGGAGGAACTCGCCGTCGCCGCCTTCGCCGGGGCGGCAGTGCCGATCGACGGTGCGCACCAGCTCGGCCGCCAGCCAGGCGGCGGCGCTGCCGTCGCCGGCGTCGCGCAGCCGGCCCCAGCGGTCGGTGAGCTCGCGCACGGCGGCGTCCTGCGCCTTGTGCTCGGCATCGGCCTGCGCGCCCACGCTGGCCACGCCCTGCCACAGCGCCAGCAGCAGTGCAGCCACCCCGCCGATGCCCAGCGAGGCCTGCACCACGCCGTGCTGCATCACGCGCGCCTGGATGCGGCTCCAGGTGCCGCCGGCCGGCGTGCCTGCGGGCGCCGCCCCGCCCTGCCCGTCGTCGGGCTCGAAGCCGTCGATCAGCGCGGTGCTCGAGGCGATGGCGTCGAGCAGCTTGCCGTTCAGGCGCGCGCCGATCTCGTTTCCGAGCTGGAAATAGCTTTCCCACTGCGCCTCGCTGAAGAACTGGTCGGTGGTGGATTCCTGCGGAAAGCCGGGATGCGCGGCCTTGAAGTTCACCAGGTCGACCGGCAGGTCGGCCGACACGTTGGGCTTGACCAGCACGATGCACCCGCGCCGGCCGCTGGCGTAACGCACGCGCGCCAGGGCCAGGCAGGCCTGGCTCTGCATCGACGACAGGTCGTTGAGCGAGCCGAAGGCATGCATGAAAGGGCCCTGCACGCCGGGACGCGGCTTCATGAAGGCGATGTCGGCGCCGAGGTCGATGCGGGCACAACGCACCAGGTTCTCGAGGTCGCAGAAGCGATAGGCCGGGTCGGCGCCGCAATCGGCCAGCACGATCAGCTCGGCCTCCTGCTGCAGCAACGCGTAGGCGCCGGTGTTCTCGAAGTGGCCGCCGTCGCTGAGGAACCAATACGGCTGCCCGATGCCGGCGAAGACGCCGAAGCACTCGCGCAGCACGAAGCCCGTCTTGGCCAGCGGCGAGCGCCACCAGGCCTCGGCCGCCTCCCTGGCCATCGGGCCTGCCGGCCACCAGTAGCCCAGGCGCAGGCCGGCGAACAGGGTCAGCGCCGCCACGCCGCGGTGCGTCATGCGGCCCAGGCCCGGCGCCAGCGCGGCGCCCGACACGGCCGTCCACCCGCCCAGCGTGAGGGCGCCCTCGCCTTCGGGCATGGCCTGCCAGTCGCCGCCCGCGGCCTGTGCCCAGCCGCCGGGCGCGACCGTCATGGGCAGGCCCTTGCGGTCGCGGTTGAACTGGCTGCGGCGCGAATCCAGCGTGTGGTTCACGCACACGTTGACCAGGTGCACCGGGCCACCGGCGAGGTGCGGCCGGTAGCGATGCTGGGCCACGTCGTCGTCGGCCTGTGTCTCGCCCACCGCGACGCGACCGCTGTCGAAGCGCTCGACCGCGTCGATCGGCGAGCCGCCCAGGCGCTGGCCGTTGGCGGCGCCCAGGTAGGCACGCACGATGCGCGCCTTGTAGAACACATGCAGCGACGACAGGTTGAGGAAGCCGACGTTGCGCCCGCTCAGCAGCGCGTAACCGCCCACGCCGAGCAGCAGCAGCCACCACCAGACGCCGCCCAGGCCGAAGTCGAGTCCTTGCGGCGTGAACACCGGCAACAGCAGCGCGGCGTACAGCACGCTCACCCACCACGCGACCAGGCAGAAGCTCAGCACGATGCCCAGCAGTCCGATCAGGCCGAGCATCAGGTCGCGGCTGAGCGCCGGCACCGCGCGGCTGCCGCTGGCGACCAACGGCAGCACGGCGCGCACCGCCGCGGCCGCCACGGCCAGCGCCAGGCCGCCGGCCGCGCGCCCGGCGCGGTCGGTGTCCTGCGCCAGCCACCAGGCGGCGGCATCCACCAGCCCCAGCAGGCCCAGCGCCAGGGCGGCGCGAAGCAGCAGCGACAGCCAGCGCGTGGTGCGGTTGCGCCAGGCCGCGGCGTCGTAGGGCCGCCGCAGCGTCCACAACACCCACAGCGAGGCGCAGACCCAACTGAGCGCCAGGCCCAGCGCCGCCGGCACGAGCCAGGTCGGCGCGCGGTATTCCCCGTCGAGCACGGGCCGGAAGAAAGCGATGGCCGCGGCGCACAGCGACCACGCCACCAGCCCGGCGCCGGCGCGCCACGCCGCCCGCGCGCGCGGCCCGTCGCGCAGCGCCCAGTAGGCATTGGCCAGCACCACGGCCGGCGGCACCAGCAGCAGTACGCCGGACCACAGCACGGGCAGCAGCGTCACCGCGCGCACAGCAGCGGGCGCGGCGCCCTCCGCGCCGGGATCGATGGCGCGGGCCATGAGGCTCCAGGCAAGCAGGTCGATGCCACCCAGCACCAGGCCGAGCAGGGTGGCGGCGATGGCCAGCTCGATGTGCGTGGCCAGCAGGTTGCGCAGGAACAGGGCCGCGGCGAAGAGCATGTCGCCCAGGCCACCGGGGATCAGGTAGCGGCCGTTGCCGCGCAGCCACTGGCCGAAGCGCACGCGCTCGAGGTCGGCGAAGGCCGCCTGCACAGCCTGCGCCGCGGCAGGCCCGGCGCCGGGTGCCGACGGGTTCGCGGGCGCGAAGCGGTCGCACAGCCGGCCCCAGACCGCACCCGCGTAGCCCCCGCCCGAGACGGTCGACAGCAAGTCGAAGCGCAGCAGTTGCCCCTGCTGCGCCAGCGCCTTGAGCAGCCCGAGGCAGAAGGTCGCGCTGCGGATGCCGCCGCCCGACAAGGCCAGGCCCCAGGGGCGGCGCGGGGTGCCACGGCCGGGATCGGTGCCGCCGCCGGCGCGGGGGTCGACGCTGGCGCCAGCGTCGACAACCGTCTCGGCGTCGGCACGGGCCTCGATGTCGCCGAGCGCCGCGCGCCGATCGGCGACCATCTTCTCGATGGGCTTGTCCATCGTGAAATCCTTCACACTCCGGGCGCCCCTGCCCATTCGGCAAACGGCCTATGACAGTGACGATTTGCTACTGAATCGATAGCTGCTCGCGCCCGCCCCACGGGCGCTGCGGGCATTTTTGGCTTGAAACTCCGGGGCGGATCAGCTCCAGGCGCTGACCTCCAGCCGCACCTTGCCGGTGATGCCCGGTTGGCTCAGCGCCGCGCCCTGGGTCGACAACGGCACGACGAACTCGAGCTTGTCGTCCTGCACGCGCTGATAGCTGATGGGCAGCGAAGCGCGGCCAGCGGTGTCGGTCTGCCAGCCGTACTTGACGTTCCACTGACCGCCGGCCACGCCGTCGGGCGGCGGCGCCATCTCGACCACCAGCGTGTCGCGAAAGAGCGAGCTGCCTTCATAGTGGCCATCGAGCCAGAACTTCTTGTTCACCTGGTAGTCGGGCACGCGCACGCCCAGCGTCATCGCGTAGGCCAGCGTGGGCCGCGCCCGGTTCACGCGCGCGCGGTTCGCCAGGAACACCGTCGAGAGGTAGATCGAGCGGCGTCCGGCACTGGCGGGATCGGTGAGTTCCTTGTGCGTGCGGCAGGCGGGCGAGTCTTCCTCGGCGATGCGCCGGCTGAGGTACCAGCGCTTGCCGCGCGGCGCGGCCAGCAACTCGACCTGGTAGAGCGCGTCGATGTCGGCGCCAGCCGGGATGTCGGGCGGTAGCGCGACCGCATCGACGTCGAACCACAGGTCCACGCGCACGTCGCCGAAGAGGAAGCGCGTGAGGTTCTGGTAGGCCTCCTCGGAGTTGACGATGCCGAAATAGCCCGAGTGCGAGCGGTAGGTGTAGGCGGTGGCGACGGGCGTGCGCTGGCCGTTGGGGTCGGTGCCGCACAGCGTGGCGTTGTCGATGCGCACCAGGCCGTCGCTGCCATGGCCCGCGAACATGCGCGCCACGCCCTGCGCGGCTTCGTAGTCGCCGCGGTTGCTGCCGACCATGCAGAAGAAGCGGCTGGCGGGGGGCCGGATGTTTGCGGGCAGCGCGTCGACGCGGCCATCGACCGCCGGGGTGCCCAGGAAGTCCGCCATCTTCTCGCGGTTGAAGGTGTTGATCTCGGCGACCGAGAGCCAGCTCGGCACGTTGACGCCGGCCGCATCGATGCCGTTGTGCGGCGTCGCATAGGTGAAGACCTTGTCGACGCAGGCCCGTGCCGCGTCGTCGCCCAGCGCGGGGTTCTGCAGGAAGGCCCGCACCACCAGGCCGCCCATCGAATGCGCGACCAGGTAACAGCGGAAGTCCTCCTGGCGATAGCCCGCCCCTTCGCGCTGCGCGACCAGGTCGCGCACGCGCAGGATGAGCCGACTCAGCCCCTGCGCGTAGAAGCGGATGTCACGCGCCTGGCCATCGCCCAGCAGCCCGGAACCGCTGTCGTAGTAGTGGTAGACGACGATCGACGCCGACGGCATGCCGTCGGCATCGGCGCCGTCGTCGCCCGGCGGCGGCTTCCAGTCCTCGTCGAGGATGTCCAGGCCGTTCTGGTAGCAGTTCTGGTAGCCGAAGTCGGAGATCAGCCGCACCACCGGCGACTCGAACACGAACTTTTGCGCCGCCGCCTTCTTGTCGACCGTGGCCCGGTACACGGTGGAGCCGGCGTTGAAGCCGCAGAAGGGGTCGGCCGCGGTCTCGTCGCGCTCCGAACTCGTCATCGCATAGCCGCGGACGTAGATGATGGGGTGGCGGTTGTCGGGCATGTGGATCTCCAGGCAGTCGGCGGCGGGCACTATGGCGCCGCACGCCACGCCTGCACATCCGCCGCATGGCCTAGTCGCGGTGTGGAGATGCACGTCCCGCAACAATGCGAAACACGCCGATACCGTGTCGAAATGACGCGCCCCGAAGCCGGCGGCGATGCTCGATCGTCGCCATCGCACACCGCCGGCGCTACCGTTGGACTCCATGACCGCTGCCCCCACGCCCCCCGCCCCGGCCCCGAGCCGCACCCCCTTTCGCCGCCTGCGCAGCGGCTGGATGCTGGCCGCGGCCTGCGCCGCCGGCGGCTGCGCGACGGGTCAGGCGGACGACCTGGCCACGCGCTACGAGCAGTCGCCGCAGTACCGGGCGGAAGACCGGCGCTTCCACAATCCACCCAACCCCGACGCCAAGCCCACGCAGAGCGCATGGCGCATCTGGTCGCGCTTCTTCTTCAGCACCAAGACCGGCACGGTGCCGGTGGACGCGATTCCGGTGAAGGCCGTGACGCGTGCCCAGCTCGACGCGCTGCCCGACAACGCCAACCACGTGATCCGGCTGGGCCACTCCTCGCACCTGCTCAAGCTGCGCGGCCGCTACTGGCTGATCGACCCCGTCTTCGGCGAACGGGTGTCGCCCTTCAGCTTCGTCGGGCCCAAGCGCTTCCACCCCACGCCGCTGAAGCTGGAGGACCTGCCGCCGATCGAGGGGCTGATCCTCTCGCACGACCACTACGACCATCTCGACGTGCCGACCATCGAATACCTCAACGGCAAGGTGCAGCGCTACTTCGTGCCGCTGGGCGTGGGCGCGCGCCTGAAGGACATGGGCGTGGGCGCCGAGCGCATCGCCGAGTTCGACTGGTGGCAGTCGGCCGCGCATGCGGGCGTGCAGCTCACGGCCACGCCGTCGCAGCACTTCTCGGGCCGCAGCCTCAACGACCGCGACCGCACGCTGTGGTCGTCGTGGGTGCTCGAGAGCGGCGGCCAGCGCATCTTCTACAGCGGTGACTCGGGCTACTTCGCAGGCTTCAAGCAGATCGGCGAGCGCTTCGGCGGCATGGACCTCGCGCTGATGGAGAACGGCGCGTACGACGCCTACTGGCCGATGGTCCACATGACGCCCGAGGAAACCGTGCAGGCCTTCCAGGACGTGCGCGGCAAGGTGCTGTACGGCGTGCACAACAGCACCTTCGACCTCGCCTTCCACACCTGGCAGGACCCGCTGGACCGGCTGTCCGCGCTGGCGCAGCAGAAGAACATCGCGCTCGCCACGCCGGTCATCGGCGAGGTGCTGACCATCGGCCAGCCGCGCAGCAACCAGCTGTGGTGGCGCGGCCTGCGCTGAGCCGCGCCCTGACCGACAAGCAAAGAGGCGGTGGGGTCGTCGCGACCCCACCGCCTCTTCGTCGTTCAGGCGCCAAGGCCGGCTGAGCGCCGGCCCCGTGCCATCAGCACTTCATGGCGGTCGCCTGAGCGGCGAAGGCATCGCTGCTGGCCTTGCAGGCCGCGCCGAGCTGGTCCTTGTTGGCGCCGTAGGCTGCCCAGGCGGCCTTGGTCTGGTCCATGCTGGCCTTGACCGCATCCGCGGCTGCGCCCGACTGCTTGCTCATGCAGGCCGACACCTTGTCGAGGTAGTCCTGGCATTCCTTGGGCAGATCGGCCGAGGCCGTCGTCGCGGCGGGCGCCGGCGCAGCAGCAGCCGGTGCGGCCGCAGCGGGCGCCTCGGGTGCGGGTGCGGGTGCGGGTGCGGGTGCGGGCGCCGTGGCCGCGGGTGCAGGGGCCGGAGCGGGCGCGGGCGCGGGGGTTTCCTTGGAGCAGGCGGCGAGCAGGACGGCCACGGACAGCGCGGCGTACAACTTGTTCATTCGGAGTCTCTTCCTTCGTATGGCTTGGTGAGGAGGCGGTGAGCGAGTCACCGCCGTGTCGCCTTCGCCGGCAAAGGGAGCCATGCCGCCGAAGGCGCGCGTAGTGTGCCCGCGCAGGTCGTCCAATCGGTCAGGCGATCCGAGCAAGACACACACGTTCACGATTGGCCGCATTCAGGAGCGGCGACCGTGAGGGATTTGGCATTTCCGGCGACTGCACCGAAGCGACTCAGACCGCCGCCACCACCCGGTCGCGGCCCAGCGCCTTGGCGCGATACAGCGCCGCGTCGGCACTGGCGAAGAGCGCATCCACGCTGGTCTGCGCCGACACCGAGGCCACCCCGATGCTCACCGAGACCGGGCCGACCGGCTGCAGTGGCGAACCCGGTTCGAAGGGCGCGGCCACGGCATGGCGCAGGCGATCGGCCTGCTCTAGCGCCGCCTGTGCATCGGCGCCGGGCAGCAGCATCGCGAACTCCTCGCCACCGTAGCGGCCGAGCACGCCCGCCTCGCCGGCGGCCTGCTGCATGCGCTGCACGGCCTCGCGCAGCACGGCGTCGCCCTGCTGATGCCCGAAGCGGTCGTTGATGCGCTTGAAATGGTCCACGTCGATCATCAGCAGCGCCATGCTGCGCCCGCCGGCGCGCGGCAACCGCCGCGCCTCGGCCTCGCAGGCATCGAGCAGCGCGCGGCGGTTGAGCACGCCGGTGAGCGGGTCGCGGCTGGCGAGGTATTCGAACTCGGTGTGCACGCGGTCCGTCGCCATGAGGATCGCCGCGATGCTCATGAGCAGCACCGTGAGCGAGTACATCGTGATGTAGAGCGACTGGATCCAGGTCGCCTCCATGAGGTCGCTGCCGGCGAGGCCGAATATGGCCGACACGAAACGCAGGCCCGCTACCAGCGCCTGCAACAGGAGCAGGCCCGTCATCAGCCCCATGCCGAACACGCGGCCGCGGTGACGCACGTAGAGTCCGGCGTGGTTGAGGAACAGCAGCGTGACCAGCAGCGTCACCACCAGCAGCCGCGCCTCGTAGTCCGGGCGCACCAGCGTGAACCAGGCAAGCACCGCGCCCATCGCCAGGTTCACCAGCGTCCAGCCGCTCGTGCGGCTGTGTCCCAGCAGGAACTGCTGGCTTCCCGAGTAGTAGAGGACGCAGGCCTGGAACAGGACCATGTTGGCAAGCACGACCGTCATCGCGTCGGGCAGCACGCTGCGCGCGGAGAAGAGCATCGTGCTCACGAAGGCCACCAGCGGCGCCCAGGCCCATTCGCGCAGGCCGCGGATGCTGGACGGATAGCTGCGTCGCATGAAGAACACGACGACGGCCATGACGATGCCCATGATCCCGGCCAGCAGGATGATGGAACGAGGGTCGATGACGATCGGCAGGCTGCCCATGGTGGCGGAATTCTGCCGTGCCCACAGGGCTGCGCAGCGTGACGACTTTTCCCTTACGTGCGTCGGATGCGGGGCGACCTGCGCGTCAGGCCGGCCGCGGGGCCTGCTGCCGCAGGCGTCTCACTTGCCGTGCTCGCGCCGCTCGCGCGCGCGCCGGGCCTGCCGGCTTTCGTTGGACAGCGTGGCCGCCCGGTCGCGCTCGCGCCGTTTGTCCAGGCGCTTCTGCCGCAGCTTGCGGCCGATCCAGAAACTGAACACGCCGCCCAGGCCGCCGATCAGCAGCCCGAGTGCGCTGAAGTCGATGCCGCCCATCATTCCACCCGCAGCACCGCGTCGGGTGCGAAAGTGAAGGCGCCCGGCTTGCCCTTGCGCGCCCGCGAGCCGCGCGCGTTGTTCAGCGTGCGGATGTCGAGTTGCTCGTCGCGCCGCTTGCCGCGGAAGTCGCCTTCGATGCGCACGCTGCGCGTGTACGCCGCGGCACCGGCCAGCGTCGCCTTGGGCGCCAGATCCATCAGCGTGAGGCCACGGCCGCCCTTGGGCAGCACCTTGAGCTCGGCGATGTCGAAGGTCAGGATGTGGCGGTCGCTGGCGGCGCAGCACACGTGCGTGGCCGGCGCCGCCGGCGTGGCCCCGCCCGCGCCGCTGACCAGCGACGGACGGTTCAGCGACTCACCCTCACCCACATCGATGAAGGCCTTGCCGCCCTTCTGGCGCGACACCATGTTCTCGATCGCCGCGATGAAACCGTAGCCGCCGGTGTTCGACAGCAGCAGCTGCGCGCCCGGCGGTCCGGCGAAGAAGTGCGCCACCTGTGTGCCGGCCTCCAGCTCGATCATGGTCGTGACCGGCTGGCCGTCGCCGCGCGCGCCGGGCAGGCTGGCCACCGGCACGGTGTAGACGCGCACCACCTTGTCCTTGGCGGTGCCGAAGACCAGCAGCGTGTCGACCGTGCGGCATTCGAACGCGCCGTACAGGCCGTCGCCGGCCTTGAAGCTGTACTCCGGCCGGGCATCGCCGTTGCGCTCGGTGGCCCAACCCTTCTGCGCCCGGACCCAACCCTTCTGCGACACGATCACCGTCACCGGCTCGTCGATGACTTTCACTTCGGCCACGGCGCGCTTCTCGGCCTGGATCAGCGTGCGGCGTGCGTCCTCGAAGGTCTTGGCGTCGGACTCGATCTCCTTGACCATCACACGACGCAGCGCGGCGGGGCTGCCCAGGATCTCCTCGAGCTTGGTGCGCTCGTCGCGCAGCTTGGCCAGCTCCTGCTCGATCTTGATCGCCTCGAGCCGGGCCAGCTGACGCAGCCGGATCTCGAGGATGTCTTCGGCCTGGCGGTCAGTGAGGTTGAAGCGCGCGATGAGCGCCGCCTTCGGATCTTCCGCCGCGCGGATGATGGCGATCACCTCGTCGATGTTGAGCAGCACCAGCTGCCGCCCCTCGAGGATGTGGATGCGGTCGTTGACCTTGTCCAGGCGGTGGCGCGAACGCCGCTCGACGGTGGCGGCGCGGAAGGCGATCCACTCATCCAGCATCTGGCGCAGCGACTTCTGCACCGGCTTGCCGTCCAGCCCCACCATCGTGAGGTTGATCGGCGAGGAGCTCTCCAGCGAGGTCTGCGACAGCAGCGTGGCGATGAACTCCTCCTGCGGAATGCGCGAGGTCTTGGGCTCGAAGACCAGGCGCACCGGCGCATCCTTGCTCGACTCGTCGCGCACGCCGTCGAGCACCGCCAGCAGCGCGGCCTTGACCTGCTGCTGCTCGGTGGTGAGCGCCTTCTTGCCGGCCTTGACCTTGGGGTTGGTGAGTTCCTCGATCTCTTCCAGCACCTTCTGGCTGCTCACGCCCGGCGGCAGTTCGGTGACGACGATCTGCCACTGGCCACGCGCCAGGTCTTCCACCTTCCAGCGCGCGCGCACCTTGAGCGAGCCGCGGCCGGTGCGGTAGGCCTCGGCGATGTCGGCCGCCGGGCTGATGATCTGCGCGCCGCCCGGGTAGTCGGGGCCGGGCACGATCGCGAAAAGTTCCTCGTCGCTGAGCTTGCCGCTGCTCTTGATGAGCGCCACGCAGGCGTCGGCGACCTCGCGCAGGTTGTGGCTCGGAATCTCGGTCGCCATGCCCACCGCAATGCCGCTGGCGCCGTTGAGCAACGCGAAGGGCAGCCGCGCCGGCAGTTGCCGTGGCTCGTCCTCGCGACCGTCGTAGTTGGGCACGAAGTCCACCGTGCCTTCGTCGATCTCCGACAGCAGCAGTTGCGTGATGCGGGCCAGGCGCGCCTCGGTGTAGCGCATGGCCGCGGCGCCGTCGCCGTCGCGGCTGCCGAAGTTGCCCTGGCCGTCGACCAGCGGGTAGCGCTGGCTGAAGTCCTGCGCCATCCGCACCAGCGCGTCGTAGGCCGCGGTGTCGCCGTGCGGGTGGTATTTGCCCAGCACGTCGCCCACCACGCGGGCGCTCTTGACCGGCGCGGCCGGTGTCGCGCCGTTGGCGCCGCCGAAGCCCAGGCCCATGCGCGACATCGAGTACAGGATGCGCCGCTGCACCGGCTTCTGGCCGTCGCACACGTCGGGCAGCGCGCGGCCCTTGACCACGGAGAGCGCGTACTCGAGGTAGGCCGTCTGCGCGTAGTCGGCCAGCGTCAGCGCGTTCGGGTCTTCGGGTTCCTGGAGGTCCAGGGTGGGTTGAATGTCGTCCATCGTCTGTGGGTCACGGGAATGTCGGGGGGCCGCGCGTCAGTCGGCGCGCGGCCGGGTGCTGTCGAGCGAGAGCTCCGGCAGCGGCAGGGGATTGTCGGCGGGACGGTTGCCGCGGCCGATGGCACCGCCGGCCGCTGGCGCCGATGCGCCCGGCAGCTCCATGCGGATGCGGCCCGGCACCTTGCCCCCGCCGCGGCGGCCGCCGGTCGTGGCACCGGGCTTGAGGTAGGCGTAGATCTGCAGCACGGTGCGCACGTAGTTCTGCGTCTCGCGGTAGTTGGGGATCTTGTTGCCGGCCCGCTGCACGGCGCCCTCGCCGGCGTTGTAGGCGGCCAGGGCCAGCTCCAGGCTGCCCTCGAACATCGCGATCAGGTCGCGCAGGTAACGGCTGCCGGCCGCGATGTTGATGCGCGGGTCGTAGAGCTTCGATTCGAGCGTGCGCTTGCGGTCGGCCTGCACGCCGTAGCGCTGCGCCGTGGCGGGCATAAGCTGCATGAGCCCGATCGCGCCCTTGGGCGAAACGGCCTGCGCGTCGAAGCCCGACTCGGTGGCGACCAGCGCCTGCAGCAGTTCGTAGTCGATGCCGTGGCGCTTGGACGCTTCCTGCAGCGCGGCCTTGGCCGGCTTGTAGGCCGACGACTTCTCGAACAGCGCGAGCAGCGTCTGCGAGGCCGGCGGCAACTGGCCGCCGCCCGGCAGCGCCCGGCCGAGCCCGAGTCCGTCGGCCGTGTCGAAGCTCTGGCCGCCCTTGAAGAAGAGCTGGTAGCGAGGATCGAGCTTTTCGGACGCGAAGTGCGCCACGCCGCGCTCGTCGACGTAGCCGTAGATGTCGGAAGCCAGGGATTGCGTAGCAGCAAATACCAGCGCCAGTGCCCATAACAGCTTGAATCTGCTCATCGGCGCGTGTCTTCCATGGCCTTGGACAGCCATTGCAGAAGATCCTTGGTTTTCACCTCGAACGGGACTCCAAAGCAGATACGCTGGCCACGATCGGCCACGCTGTCTCCGTTGCCGCACATCCCGGGAAGGTCGGCAGCAACGCGATACCTTTGCGTAGAGAGAGCAACACCCGTTTCATAGCCGGCACGGCTTTGCCTTGGAAGGTACTCAATCGGCAGCGTGCCCAGACCCTGGCCTGTTTCGCGGAGGGCCGGCAGTTGGGCTTCGCACCGCTGCCGTGCCGCGGCTTCTGCGCCTGGAGGGAGGTTCAACAACGGATCCCGATAGGCACCATAGGTGGAATCGAGTCGACCGCCGGCCGTGCTCAGGAACACGACGTAGCGAGCTCCGATTCCGCGGCCCGTGTAGCGACCAAACTTGATCGTTTCGCCCACTTGCGCACCCTTGACGGCGGTGCGAACCACTGCCGTGTAGACCACACCGCACGACTCGGAGGTGCCACCGTCGCCATTGGCCGACACCGAGAGCTGAGCGCCAGAGATGATCTCGACCTCTCCGACGAAGTCCGCATTGCGCGCGGACTCCCCAAGATCAAAAAAGATCGACGTCGCATGGCCGTGCAAGCTCATGCAGAGCAAAACGCCTGCACCAGCACTTCGCAACCAAAAAGACAGGCGACTCATCCGATATCTCATCCCGAAATCCATCCGACGCTTGAGCCCGCGCGGCAGCCATCGGATTGGCGAGATTGCTCAGGCCCTATACATCGATATCGACATCGTCGGCGCGCAACTCCATGAGCTCGCGCCGCGCAGCGGCCTCGCCCTTGCCCATGAGCTTGGTGATCTCACCCTGCGTGCCCACGAAGTCGAGCCGGCCGAGCCGGACCTGCAGCAGCCGCCGCGTGTCCGGATTGAGTGTGGTTTCCCACAGTTGTTCCGCGCTCATCTCGCCCAGGCCCTTGAAGCGGCTGATGGTCCACCTGCCCTCAGGCACGCCGTCCTTGCGCAGCTTGTCGAGGATGGCGGTGAGCTCGCCTTCATCGAGCGCGTACTGCTTGGCGGCCGGTTTCTTGCCGCGCGCCGGCGCATCGACACGGAACAGCGGCGGCTTGGCCACGTACACGTGGCCGGCCTCGATGAGCTTGGGAAAGTGGCGAAAGAAGAGCGTGAGCAGCAGCACCTGGATGTGCGAGCCGTCCACGTCCGCGTCCGACAGGATGCAGACCTTGCCGTACCGCAATCCACTCATGTCGGGTGTGTCGTCGGGGCCGTGCGGGTCGACGCCGATGGCCACCGAGATGTCGTGGATCTCTGTGTTGGCGAAGAGCCGGTCGCGCTCCACCTCCCAGGTGTTGAGCACCTTGCCGCGCAGCGGCAGGATGGCCTGCGACTCCTTGTCGCGGCCCATCTTGGCACTGCCGCCGGCCGAGTCGCCCTCGACCAGGAACACCTCGTTGTGCGAGATGTCCTTGCTCTCGCAATCGGTGAGCTTGCCGGGCAGGACCGCCACGCCGGAGCCCTTGCGCTTCTCGACCTTCTGGCCTGCGCGCTGGCGGGTCTGCGCCGCCTTGATGGCGAGCTCGGCCAACTTGCGCCCGTAGTCGACGTGCTGGTTGAGCCACAGCTCGAGCGCCGGACGCACGAAGCTGGAGACCAGCCGCACCGCGTCGCGCGAGTTCAGGCGCTCCTTGATCTGGCCCTGGAACTGCGGGTCCAGCACCTTGGCCGAGAGCACGTAGCTGGCGCGCGCGAACACGTCCTCGGGCAGCAGCTTCACGCCCTTGGGCAGCAGCGAATGCAGTTCGATGAAGCTCTTGACGGCGTTGAACAGGCCGTCGCGCAGGCCGCTCTCGTGCGTGCCGCCCGCGCTGGTGGGGATGAGGTTGACGTAGCTCTCGCGCACCGGCGAGCCGTCCTCGGTGAAGGCCACGCACCAGTCGGCGCCCTCGCCTTCGGCGAAGTTGTCGGCGTTCTTGTCGGCATGCCCGGCGCCTTCGAAGAGCGGGATCACCGGGTCGCCCGACAGGGTCTGCATGAGGTAGTCGCGCAGGCCGCCCTTGTAAAGCCAGACCTGCTGGTCCTTGGTCTTCTCGTTGACCAAAGTGACGGTGACGCCGGGCATCAGCACGGCCTTGCTGCGCAGCAGGTGCGTCAGCTCGTGCAGCGGGAAGGCGACCGACTCGAAGTACCTGGCGTCGGGCCAGGCGCGCACGGTGGTGCCCTGCTTGCGGTCACCGGCCGTCTGGGGGCGCAGCTGCAGCGGTTCGACGACATCGCCGCCGGAGAAGGCGAGCCGGGCTACCTGAGCTTCGCGATGCGAGACGACCTCGAGCCGCGTGGACAAGGCGTTGGTGACGGACACGCCCACGCCATGCAGGCCGCCCGAAAAGCTGTACGCGCCGCCCGAGCCCTTGTCGAACTTGCCGCCCGCGTGCAGCCGCGTGTAGACCAGTTCGATGACCGGCGCGCCCTCTTCCGGGTGCAGGCCGAAGGGGATGCCGCGGCCGTCGTCTTCGACGCTCACCGAGCCGTCGGCATGCATCGTGACCTTGATCTTCTTGCCGTAGCCCGCCAGCGCCTCGTCGGCGGCGTTGTCGAGCACTTCCTGAATGATGTGCAGCGGGTTGTCGGTGCGGGTGTACATGCCCGGCCGCTGCTTGACGGGCTCCAGTCCCTTGAGGACGCGGATCGAGCCCTCCGAATAGGCCGGTGGAGTCTTGGGGGGGGTTGCCATGGCGGCGGATTGTAGTCAGCCAGAGGCGCAAGTACTGGATGTCCATCCAGCCACCCCGCCGGCGCCCCGCCGCCGCGGAACGGGGAATCGTCACGTTCGTTACGAGTTTGGCGCCAGCGCCCGGCTGGCGGGCGCTACGGCCCGATTGCACTTTCCGGCCGCAGCGCCATTCGGCGCTGTCACCCCCGCGCAGCGCAGGGCACGCAAAGCACGGACAATCGCCCGGCCGCCGCTCGGGCGCCGCACGAAACCAGAGACACGCCCCTTCCCATGTCCGCTCCCGCCCCGCTGTCCATGCGTCAGGTCCTCCTGTGTGGCGCCCTGGTCGTCACCCTGTCGATGGGCATCCGCCACGGCTTCGGCCTGTGGCTGCAGCCGATCACCCAGGAACAGGGCTGGACGCGCCAGACCTTCTCGCTGGCCATCGCGATCCAGAACCTGGCCTGGGGCGTGGCCGGCGTGTTCGCCGGCATGCTGGCCGACAAGCTGGGCGCCTTCCGCGTGCTGCTGATCGGTGCGGTGCTCTACGCCCTCGGGCTGGCCGGCATGGCGCTGTCGCCGACGCCGACGCTGTTCGCCCTCACAGCCGGCGTGCTGATCGGGATGGCGCAGGCGGGCACGACCTACGCCGTGGTCTATGGCGTGATCGGCCGTCAGCTGCCGGCCGAGCGCCGCTCCTGGGCCATGGGCGTGACGGCGGCCGCCGGCTCCTTCGGCCAGTTCTTCATGGTGCCGGTGGAAGGCCAACTGATCCTTCAGCTCGGCTGGCACAACGCGCTTCTGGCGCTGGCGGTGCTGGTGTTGCTGATCGTGCCGCTGGCCTTCGGGCTGCGCGAGCCGCAGCGCGGCGCTGGCGCCGCGCGGCGCGAGCAGACCATTGCCCAGGCCGTGGCCGAGGCGTTCCGCTACCCCAGCTTCGTGCTGCTGATGGCCGGCTATTTCGTCTGTGGCTTCCAGGTGGTCTTCATCGGCGTGCACATGCCCAGCTATCTGAAGGACCACGGCCTGTCGCCGCAGGTGGCGGGCTACGCGCTGGCGCTGATCGGCCTGTTCAACGTGGTCGGCACCTACATCGCGGGCTCGCTGGGCCAGCGCCTGGCCAAGCGCAAGATCCTGGCCTTCATCTATTTCGGCCGGGCGGTGGCGATCACCGTCTTCCTGCTGGTGCCGCTGACGCCGTGGTCGGTGTATGTCTTCGCAGCGGTGATCGGGGCGCTGTGGCTGTCGACCGTGCCACCGACCAACGCGATCATTGCGCAGATCTTCGGCGTGGCGCATCTGTCGATGCTGGGCGGCTTCGCGTTCCTCAGCCACCAGGTCGGCTCCTTCCTGGGCGTGTGGCTGGGCGGCTACCTGTACGACCGCACCGGCAGCTACGACATCGTCTGGTACATCGCGATCGCACTGGGCATCTTCGCGGCGCTCGTGAACCTCCCCGTCAAGGAAGGCGCCATCCCGCGCGGGGCGGCGCAGCCGGCATGAACCCCGACCTGGCCGCCCCGACGAGGCGCCCCGGCGTGCGCTGGTCGCGCCTGGTCCTGTGGGCGGCGGCCGCCGGCCTGCTCTGGCTCGTGTTCCTGCTGTACACGCGCCCCGGCTTTCTCGTGATGCTGGTCGACCAGCTCTGGTCGTGCTTCTGATCTTTTTCCAAGCCAAACGGGCCTGCAGCGCGCGTCCAGCCTGCGTGAGCAGCTATGAATAACGTAGCACCCGAACGCGCTTGCGCGCACGGCGCCGGCGACCCTTCGCCCTGGATCGTGCGCTGGGCTCATCTCATCCCGGCCGCCGGCAAGGTGCTGGACGTGGCCTGCGGTGCCGGCCGCCACACGCGCCTCCTGCACGGCCTGGGCCATCGGCTCACCGCGCTCGACCGCGACCCGACGGCCATCGCCGCCGTCGCATCCATGGCCGAAACCTTCGAGGCCGACATCGAAGGCGGGCCCTGGCCGCTGGCCGGCCGGGCCTTCGATGGCGTGATCGTCACCAACTACCTGTGGCGCCCGCGGCTGCCCGACATCGTGGCCGCCGTCGCTCCGGGCGGCGTGCTGCTGTACGAAACCTTCGCGCAAGGCAACGAGAGCGTCGGCCGGCCCGCGCGCCCCGACTTCCTGCTGGCGCCGGGCGAACTGCTGGCCGCGGTGGCGGGGCTGCGCATCGTGGCCTACGAGGACGGCTTTCTCACCGGGCCGGAGCGCTTCGTCCAGCGCATCGCCGCCGTGCGACCCGCCGCGGCGCCTACGGGAACACCCCCGAGGTACCCGCTGGGGGCGGCCGCCGCGCCTCAGTAGAATGCCGGTTTACCTTCTACCGACAAAGAGACCTCCTTGGAGCAACTGACTGGCAGCATCGTCGCGCTCGTCACGCCGATGCACGAAGACGGCAGCGTCGACTACCCCGCGCTGCGGCGGCTCATCGACTGGCACATCGCCGAGGGCACGGACTGCCTCGGCGTCGTCGGCACCACGGGCGAATCGCCGACCGTGGACGTCGAGGAGCATTGCGAGATCATCCGCGTCACGGTCGAACAGGCGGCGGGCCGCGTGCCCGTGATGGCCGGCTGCGGCGCCAATTCGACGAAGGAAGCCATCGAGCTGGCCCGCTACGCCAAGGGCGTGGGCGCCGATTCGCAGCTGCAGGTCGTCCCCTACTACAACAAGCCGACGCAGGAAGGCCAGTACCGCCACTTCAAGGCGATCGCAGAAGCCACCGGCGACCTGCCCATGGTGCTGTACAACGTGCCGGGCCGCACGGTCGCCGATATGGCGCACGACACGGTGCTGCGCCTGGCCCGGGTGCCGGGCATCGTCGGCATCAAGGAAGCCACGGGCAACATCGAACGGGCCCAGTGGCTCATCAAGGAAGCGCCCAAGGGCTTCGCCATCTATTCGGGCGACGACCCGACTGCCGTGGCGCTCATGCTCTGCGGCGGCCAGGGCAACATCAGCGTCACCGCCAACGTGGCGCCGCGCCAGATGCATGAGCTGTGCATGGCGGCGATTGCCGGCGACGCGCGCAAGGCCATGCAGATCCAGCTCGCGCTGATGCCGCTGCACCGCCACCTCTTCGTCGAACCCAACCCCATCCCGGTCAAGTGGGCCCTGCAACGCATGGGCCGCATGGGCGGCGCGCTGCGCCTGCCCCTGACCGAACTCGCCGAGGGCAACCGCCCCGTCGTGGAGGCCGCGCTGCGCGCCTGCGGGCTCATCGGCGACTGAATTTCTCCGCTTTCGGCTGGCAACCTTTGGCCGCCGGAGCACTCAGAACACGCGGGCGCGCCCGTTCCCCCCGACCGACCGACTCCTATTCCGCTGAAGGAAGACTACGTTGAAAACCTGTACGCGACTCGTTCTGCTGGCCCTGGTGGCCAGCCTGGCCGCCTGCTCTGTCCTGGAAAGCGACAAGATCGAATACAAGAGCGCGGGCAAGGCCCCGACGCTGGAAGTGCCGCCAGACCTGACCCAGCTCTCGCGCGAGAACCGCTACGCCATCCCGGGCGGCGCCGTGTCGGCCAACGCCTTCGAGGCCGGCCGCGCCAACGCACCCACCATCCCGACGGCCGTGGCCAGCCTGGGCGACGTGCGCATGGAGCGCGCGGGCCAGGAGCGCTGGATCGTCGTCAACCGTCCGCCCGAGCAGCTGTGGGACACCGTGCGTGACTTCTGGCTCGAGAACGGCTTCCTGCTGACCATGGAGCAGCGCAACCTCGGCATCATGGAAACGGACTGGGCCGAGAACCGCGCCAAGATCCCGCAGGACATCATCCGCAGCTCGCTGGGCAAGCTGATCGACAGCGCCTATTCCACGGGTGAGCTCGACCGCTTCCGCACCCGCATGGAGCGCACGCCCAACGGCACCGAGATCTACATCAGCCACCGCGGCATGGTCGAGGTCTACACCACCCAGCGCAAGGAACTCACCAACTGGCAGCCGCGCCCGGTCGACCCCGAGCTCGAGACCGAATTCCTGCGCCGCCTGATGGTCAAGCTCGGCGTGACCCAGGAGCAATCGAAGGCCGCCGTGGCCTCGGCACCGCCCTCGGCCCGCGCCGCCCAGGTCGCCACGGTCGGTGGCCAGCCGGTGGTGCAGATCAGCGAAGGCTTCGACCGCGCCTGGCGCCGCGTCGGCCTGGCGCTCGACCGCACGGGCTTCACCGTCGAGGACCGCGACCGCAGCGCCGGCATCTACTTCGTGCGCTACGTGACCCCCGACCCCGACCGCAAGGAGCCGGGCTTCTTCAGCAAGCTCTTCAACCGCTCCAGGGATGCCGAGAAGCCCGCGAAGTACCGCGTCCAGGTCAAGAGCCAGGGCGAATCGACCACGGTGTCGGTGCTCAACGAAGCCGGCGGTCCCGAGACCTCGGCCAATGCGCAGCGCATCGTCCAGGTCATCGCCGACGACCTGAAGTGATGAATGTCCGCCGGGCAGGCCTCCTGCCCGCGCGGCCCGCTTGCGATGCCGGCTGCTGCCGGCATTCGTACTTCTAGGGATCAAGGATGCTTCGTTTTCGCAGTCTGGGCAGCGGCAGCACCGGCAACGCGACGCTGGTCGAGGTCCACAGCGCCGGCCGGGTGTCGCGGCTGCTCGTCGACTGCGGTTTCGGGATCCGGCAGCTCGACGCGCGACTGGTGCGCGCCGGCGTGGCGCCCTCCGACATCGACGCCGTCTTCATCACGCACGAGCACAGCGACCACATCGGCTGCGCGCACGCGTTCTCGCGCAAGCACGGGGCGGCCGTCTGGATGAGCGAGGGCACCTGGCTGGCCACGGGCGCACCCGACTACGCAGGCCGCCTGCAGTTCGCCCGCGACGGCCAGGACATCGTGGTGGGCGACCTGATGCTCACACCTTTCACCGTTCCGCACGACGCGCGCGAGCCGCTGCAGTTGCGCTGCACCGATGGCGCCCGCACACTGGGCGTGCTGACCGACCTGGGCCATGCCAGCGCGCACGTGATGGCGCGGCTGCAGGGGCTGCAAGCCCTGGTGCTGGAGTCGAACCACGACCCGGATCTGCTCGCCCAATCGTCCTACCCGCCCTTCCTCAAGCGGCGCGTCGGCGGCAACTACGGGCACCTGTCCAACCAGGCGGCAGCGGAGATCGCGCGTGCCGTGCACCATGCGGGCCTGCGGCACGTGCTGGCGGCGCACCTGAGCGAGCAGAACAACCGGCCCGAACTCGTGCAGGCGCTGCTCGCCGAGGCGCTGGGCACGCAGCCCGAGGACGTGCTGACCGCCAACGCAGCCGAAGGCAGTTGCTGGCTCGACGCCTGACGAGGTCGACCCGCTAGAGCCCGAGCACCGACGCGGGGAAAGCCGGTCGGCCCTGTTGGAATCGCTCGTCGAGCGCCTGGCGCAGCCCCACGCGCGCCTCGGCCTCGAGCCCGCAGACACCGCGGCAGCGCTCCGGGTCGATGCGGTGCAGGAACCAGCCCGGCGTCCAGAACGCGCTGGGCACCTCGCTGCTGCCCTCGCCCGGCACCGCCCGCGCCTGCACGATGTGGTCCCACATGCGCCGCCACTGGACGAAGCGCGCATGCTGGCGCTCGACACCGTCGAAGCGCCGGGCCAAGAGGCGCAGGCTGCGGCCCGATGCCGCCCAGGCCTGCAGCGCGTCGATCACCTCGCGCTCGCCCAGCGGCCAGTCCAGGAAGTCCGCGTCGCTCAGCACCATTTCTTTCCAGCCCTGTTGCGCGGCGGCGGCGAAGGCGGTGCGCAGGTGCGCGACGAAGTCCTGGCGGCCGTCGAAGGCGCCTTCGGGCAGTTCACTCGGCATGCAGCCACCCCGCTTCGTGCCAGTCCTGCAGCAGTTCCAGGGCGTCGGCGCTGGCGTGCCGCAGCTCACGCGGCCCGAGCACGCGTTCGTCGCTGAGCCGGCGCATCAGCGTCGCGTCGCGGCCCCCGGCGCGGAAGCTCTCGCCGTTGATGAACACATGGCGCGCGTCGTAAAGCATGCGTGTGCGGCGGTCCAGCCGCACGCCTTGCGTCAGGTCTTCTTCATCCGACGGGTCGAACCACACGTTGGACTTGGGTTCCGTCAGCGACTCGCCCAACGCGCGGTCGATGGCCTCGTCGCCGGCCACCGCGCGGCGCACCGCCTCGCGCGCGAAGGCCTGCAGGGCCGCCGGAATGGCGCCCGGCCGTTCGACGGCCGGCTGCGAGGCGTCGCCGTAGCGTCGCGCCGGGCCGCCTTCGGCCAGCTCGTCGTTGGCCGCGTCGGCCAGGCGGGCCAGCAGGTCGGCGCCCAGCTCGGCGTCGGTGGCCGCGCGCAGACCGATGGAGTAGGTCATGCAGTCACCACCCACTGCCACGCCGTCGTGCGCATAGCGCGGCGGCAGATACAGCATGTCGCCGGGCTCGAGCACGAAGCGCTGCTCGGGCTCGAAATTCGCGAGGATTTTCAGCGGCAGGTCGGGCTTGAGACTCAGGTCGTGCTGGCGGCCGATCGCCCATTCACGCCGGCCGCTGACCTGCAGCAGGAACACGTCGTAGCTGTCGAAATGCGGCCCAACGCCGCCGCCGTCGCTGGCGTAGCTGATCATGAGGTCGTCGAGCCGCGCGTCGGGCATGAAGCGGAAGGCCTGCAGCAGCGCATGCGCGGCCTCGTCGTGCAGGTCCACGCCCTGTACCAGCAGCGTCCAGGCACGCCGGGCCAGCGGCGGCAGCGTGCGGCGCGCCAGCGGGCCGTGGCGCAGGCGCCATCCGCGGCGCGCGTCGTGCTCGACCAGGCGGGACTCGACCCCCTCCTCGCCCGCGAGCTCGAAGAGCCGCTGGCGCGCCACCGGCGGCACGATGCCCGGCATGGCCTGGCGCACCAGCAATGGCTTCTTCTGCCAGTGACGGCGCATGAATCGGTCGGGCGTGAGGCCACCCAGCAGGGGCAGCGGTCGGGAGATGTCCATGGGAGAATTCTCCCCCATGGAAATCACCCCCCAATGCGTGGTCGGCCTGACCTGGACGCTCAAGGACACCCTGGGCGACACGCTCGATGTGCTGGACGAACCGGTGGAGTTCCTCATCGGCGGCGACGACCTCTTCGACACGGTCGAGGCGGCCCTGCAGGGCCATGAGGTAGGCGACGTCGTGTCGCTGCACCTGGAGCCCGAGCAGGCCTTCGGCGACTTCGACGACCAGTTGCTCTTCCTCGAACCCCGCTCGCTCTTCCCGGCCGAGGTCGAGGAAGGCATGACCTTCGACGGCGCCGCCCTGCCGCAGGGCGTGAGCGACAGCATTCCCAAGAATGCGCTCTACACGGTCGCCGAGATCTACCCGGACCACCTGGTGCTCGACGGCAACCATCCGCTGGCCGGCATCGCGCTGCGCCTGTCGGTCACGGTGCGATCGGTGCGCGAGGCGACGGAAGAGGAAATCGGCAAGGGCACCGCCGGCACCGGCTTCTTCCGCTTCGAGCCGATGGCGCCAAGCAACGACCGCCTGCACTGAGGCGGTTGCCGCCAGACCCAGAGAAAAGCCGGGTCGAGCCCGGCTTTTTGCATGGTGCGCTCAGTAGCGGGAAATCTGCCCGTTGTCGATGCGCACGCGGTCGCCGATGCGCAGGTCGCCCGGGCTGGGCACGTCGAAGGCGCGGTAAGCGCCGTTGTCGGTCTGCACCGAGACACGGTAGCTCTGGTAGACGCGCGGCGCGTTGTTCTGCGCCTCGATCGTGTTGCCCAGCAGGGCGCCGCCGATCACGCCCAGCGCCGTGGCCGCTGCGCGCCCGTTGCCGCGGCCGAACTGGTTGCCCACCACCCCGCCGATGACGCCACCGGCCACAGCGCCGCCACCGGAGGTACCGTAGCCCGGCGTCTGGGACTGGATGACCTCGATGTTGGCCACATGGCCCAGTTCGACGTACGGGTTGGCGCCATAGCCGGCCGGGTAAGCCGGCTGCGCCGGCTGGTAGGGATAGCTCGACTGCTGGTAGTAGACCGGCGCGGGCGCCACGCAGGCTGTAAGCATGGAGACCGCCACGGCGGCGGCGGTGATGGACAGGATGCGGGTCAGGCGTTGCATGTGAAGGCTCCTCTGGGCAAGCGGTGTGCTCACCACGGCTGCTGCTCCTTCAACGCCCGTGCACGCCGGGCGATGACAGGTCCAACATTCTGAGATCTCGGATACGCCCGCACCTGACCGGGTTCCAACCTTTACCCGGCCCTCACAGTTGCAACGAGGCGCTTTCAGCGCGTGCCGGTGGAGCCGTAGCCGCCCTCGCCCCGCTCGGTGGGCGCGAAGGCGTCGACCAGGTTGAACTGCGCCTGAACGACGGGCACGACCACCAGTTGGGCCAGCCGCTCCATGGGCTGGACGACGAAGGCGGTCTGGCTGCGGTTCCAGGCGCTGATCTTCAGCTCGCCCTGGTAGTCGCTGTCGATCAGGCCCACGAGGTTGCCCAGCACGATGCCGTGCTTGTGGCCCAGCCCCGAACGCGGCAGGATCAGCGCCGCGTAGCCGGGATCGGCCAGGTGGATCGCCAGCCCCGTGCCCACGAGTTCGCAGGCGCCGGGCGCCAGGGTCAACGGCTCGGCCAGGCAGGCGCGCAGGTCCAGGCCGGCGCTGCCGGGGGTGGCGTAGCGCGGCAGTTCGTCCTTCATGCGGGCGTCGAGCACGCGCACGTCGATCTTCATGGCTTGTTCTTTCCTTGTCGGTTTTGCGCGGCCTGTTGCCGCGCGATGTCTTCGAGCGCCGCCTTGAGCCCGGCCGCACCGCCGGGCGGCAGCAGCCAGCGACGCAGTTGGAATCCGGCCCACAGCCCAGCGACGAAGACGCCCAGGGCGGCAACCGTGGCGCCGCTGCTGAGCAGCACCAGCAGCAGGCCGGCCCAGCCGATGGCCAGCGAACGCGCGAAGCCGCGCATGGCACCATCGTTGGCGGCCGGCTTGCCGACCGTCGATCCGGCGGGCGCCGCCGGCAAGCCCTTTCCGCGCGGCGGCGATGCCGGAGCGTTGTCGCCCATGCCGACGTCCATCTGGTGTTCGTGCGACTGCGGCGCACTCACCTGGCGCAGCGAGCGCGCCGTGAGCTGCTCCACGTAGCGGGCGAAGTCGCCGCCGGGCGGCGTGTTCCAGTCGGGGTTCATGGGGCAGGCCGGTTCCGCGGCAGCCGGGCCGCGATTTCGACCACCAGTTCACGCGCCAGCTGCAGCTTGGGGGCACGCGGCAGTTCGCGCACGCCTTGGGCGTCCACCAGCAGCAGGCTGTTGTCGTCCTGCCCGAAGGTCAACGGGCCGATGTTGCCCACCAGCAGCGGGATGCCCTTGCGCTCGCGCTTGGCCTTGGCGTGCTCGACGAGGTTCTCGCTCTCGGCCGCAAAGCCGACGCAGAACAGCGCCCCCTGGCGGGCCCGCTCGCTGCGGGCGATCTGCGCCAGGATGTCCGGGTTCTCGACGAAGTGCAGCACGGGCGTCTGGCCGTTGCCGTTCTTCTTGATCTTCTGGCTCGCCTGCTCGGCCGGGCGCCAGTCTGCCACGGCGGCGGTTGCTATGAAAACTGTAGCTGCCTGCGCAGCATCCACGGCCGCTGCGAGCATTTTTTCTGCAGAAAGCACATCGGTGCGCTGGACCCCGCGCGGTGTTTCCAGGTGCACCGGCCCGGCGATCAGCGTGACCTGCGCGCCGGCCTCCCGCGCCGCGCGCGCGATGGCGAATCCCATCTTGCCGGACGAGTGGTTGGTGATGCCACGGATCGGGTCCAGCGCCTCGAAGGTGGGGCCGGCCGTGACCACCACCTGCTGTCCGGCCAGCACCTTGGGCTGGAACTGGGCGACGATCTCCTCGAGCAGCTGCACCGGCTCCAGCATGCGGCCATCGCCCGTCTCGCCGCAGGCCTGCCAGCCGGTGCCCACGCCCAGCACGCGCGCGCCGTCGGCGTCGAGCTGGCGCAGGTTGCGCTGGGTGGCCGGATGGGCCCACATCTCGCGATTCATGGCCGGCGCGACCAGCAGCGGCACGCGGTCGATCGGGCGCGCCAGGCACATCAGGCTCAGCAGTTCGTCGGAACGGCCCTGCACCAGCCGCGCGATGAAGTCGGCGCTGGCGGGCGCCAGCACGATCGCGTCGGCCTCGCGGCTCAGGTTGATGTGCGGCATGTTGTTGGGCTCGCGCGCGTCCCATTGCGACAGATACACCGGCCGGCCCGACAACGCCTGCATCGTCACCGGCGTGATGAACTGCGCCGCTGCCTCGGTCATGACCACCTGGACCTGCGCACCGGCCTTGACCAGCAGCCGGCACAGCTCGGCCGACTTGTAGCAGGCCACCCCACCGGTGAGCCCCAGGACGATGTGTTTGCCGGCGAGGTCTTGCATGGCGCGGAATGTAGCAGTCGGCCCGTGGAGGAATGCCCGTGGGCATGTGCGGCCGCGCTCCCCCTCGGGGCATTGGGGTCGGGGGGCGCACCTATAATCTCGATTTCCCACTGCCGAATGGCGCGCAAGACTCCGGTTCTGGCGCGCGTTCGCACAAGGCAATGACCAAATTCGTCTTCGTCACCGGTGGTGTGGTGTCTTCCCTGGGCAAGGGAATCGCCTCCGCCTCGCTCGCCGCGATCCTCGAATCCCGCGGCCTCACGGTCACCCTCATCAAGCTCGATCCCTACATCAACGTCGACCCCGGAACGATGTCCCCGTTCCAGCACGGCGAGGTGTTCGTGACCGATGACGGCGCTGAAACCGACCTCGACCTCGGCCACTACGAGCGCTTCATCACGACGCGCATGCGCAAGGCCAACAACTTCACCACCGGCCAGATCTACAAGTCGGTGCTCGAGAAGGAACGCCGCGGCGACTACCTCGGCAAGACGGTGCAGGTGATCCCGCACATCACCAATGAGATCCAGGAATACGTCAAGCGCGGCGCCGGCATCGGCACGCCGCACGAGGTGGACGTGGCCATCGTCGAGATCGGCGGCACGGTGGGCGACATCGAGTCGCTGCCCTTCCTCGAGGCCGTGCGCCAGATGAGCCTGAAGGCCGGCCCGAACAACAGCGCCTTCGTGCACCTGAGCTACCTGCCCTACATCGCGGCGGCCGGCGAGCTCAAGACCAAGCCCACGCAGCACACCGCGCAGAAGCTGCGCGAGATCGGCATCCAGGCCGACGCCCTGCTGTGCCGGGCTGACCGGCCCATTCCCGAGGAAGAGCGGGCGAAGATCTCGCTGTTCTCCAACGTACCCGAATGGGGCGTGATCTCGATGTGGGACGTGGACACCATCTACAAGGTGCCTCGCATGCTGCACGAGCAGGGCCTCGACGGCCTCATCTGCGACAAGCTGCGCCTGAACACGCCACCGGCCAAGCTCAAGCGCTGGGACGATCTGGTCTACGAGGTCGAGCACCCGCAGAAGGAAGTCACCATCGCCATGGTCGGCAAGTACGTCGACCTCTCGGACAGCTACAAGTCGCTCAACGAAGCGCTGCGCCACGCCGGCATGAAGAACCATGCGCGAGTGAAGATCGACTATGTCGACTCCGAGACCATCCAGCCCGACAACGTCTCGCGCCTGGCCAAGTACGACGCCATCCTCGTGCCCGGCGGCTTCGGCCAGCGTGGCGTCGAGGGCAAGATCACCGCGGCACGCTTCGCGCGCGAGAACAAGGTGCCCTACCTCGGCATCTGCCTGGGCATGCAGGTCGCGACCATCGAGTACGCGCGCAACGTGGCCGGCTTGAAGAACGCCAACAGCACCGAATTCGACCCCGACACGAGCTGCCCCGTCATTGCCCTCATCACCGAGTGGAAGGACGCCGACGGCAGCATCAAGACCCGCAGCGAGAAGTCCGACCTGGGCGGCACCATGCGGCTTGGCGCCCAAAGCTCCGACGTGGCCCCCGGCACGCTGGCCCACAGCAGCTGCGGCGACGGGGTGACCGAGCGCCACCGCCACCGCTACGGAGCCAACGTCGACTACCTCGACCAGCTGCGCCAGGCGGGCCTGGTGATCTCCGCCCTCACGCAGCGCGAGCACCTGACCGAGATCGTCGAGCTGCCGCAGGCCGTGCACCCCTGGTTCATGGGCGTGCAGTTCCACCCCGAGTTCAAGTCCACGCCGTGGGCCGGCCATCCGCTGTTCAACGCCTTCATCAAGGCGGCGCTGACGCACCAGGGCGAAGACAAGATGCCGCTGAAGGCGGTCGGCTGATCCGGCAGGGAGCGCATATGAAACTCTGCGGCTTCGACGTCGGCCTCGACCAGCCATTCTTCCTCATCGCCGGCCCCTGCGTGGTCGAGTCCGAGCAGTTGCAGCTCGACACCGCGGGCACGCTGAAGGAGATCACGGCTTCGCTGGGCATCCCCTTCATCTTCAAGAGCAGCTTCGACAAGGCCAACCGCTCTTCGGGCACCAGCTTTCGCGGCCCCGGCCGCGAGAAGGGTCTGGAGATCCTGGCCAAGGTCAAGCGCGAGCTGGCCCTGCCGGTGCTGACCGACGTGCACTCCGAAGAAGACATCACCGAAGCCGCCAAGGTGGTCGACGTGCTGCAGACGCCTGCCTTCCTGTGCCGCCAGACAGACTTCATCCGCGCCGCGGCACAGTCAGGCAAACCGGTGAATATCAAGAAGGGCCAGTTCCTCGCGCCGCACGACATGAAGAACGTGATCGACAAAGCGCGTGCGGCGGCCAAAGAGAAGGGCCTGGCCGAAGACAGTTTCATGGCCTGCGAACGGGGCGCGAGCTTCGGCTACAACAACCTCGTCTCGGACATGCGAGGCCTCGCGATCATGCGCGAGACCGGCGCGCCGGTGGTGTTCGACGCCACCCATTCCGTGCAATTGCCGGGCGGCCAGGGCACCAGCTCGGGCGGTCAGCGCGAGTTCGTGCCGGTGCTCTCGCGCGCGGCGGTGGCCGTGGGCGTGGCGGGCCTCTTCATGGAGACGCACCCCGACCCGAACAAGGCGCTGTCCGACGGCCCCAACGCTGTGCCGCTCAAGCACATGAAAGCGCTGCTCGAGACGCTCGTCGCCCTCGACCGCATCACCAAGAAGAACGGCTTCCTCGAGAACGCCTTCGACGCCTGATCCAACCCGCCCATCCGGAGACTCCCATGGCCAGTGGCTACGTCATCGCCTACGTCGACGTCACCAACCCCGTGCAGTACGAGGAGTACAAGAAACTGTCCTCCGCGGCCATGCAGGCGCACGGCGCCGAAGTGTGCGTGCGCGGGGGCGAGGTTCAGCCGCTGGAAGGCGATTGGCATCCCAGGCGCGTCGTGCTGCTGAAGTTCCCTAGCTTCGAGCACGCCAAGGCCTTCTACGAGACCCAGGAGTACCGCAGGGCGCGCGATGCGCGCGCCGGCACTGCCACCATGAACATGATTGCGGTCGAGGGACTTTGAGAGGCACGACGATGCCGCTCTATCACCTGACGGAGGGACGTCACGGTCGCTTTCTGACGTATGCGAACGACCTGATCATCGGTCGCTGTATGCAGCTCTATGGCGAATGGTCCGAGCACGAGATCTGGCTCTATCGACAGATCGTGCGACCTGGCGACGTGATCGTGGAACCGGGCGCGAACATCGGCACGCATTCGGTCTACCTGTCCAAGGCGATCGGCCCAGAAGGCAGACTCTATGCTTTCGAGCCGGGACGACTGACCCATCAGTTGCTCTGTGCAAACATCGCGCTGAACGAATGCGTGAATGTCCATACGAGGAATCAAGCCATCGGCGCGCAGATCGGCCGGATCAGGTTTCCTCGACTCGATCCTGAAAATCCAGGGAACTACGGCGCGGTATCGATGTATGGCGCGACAGAGGACGACGGTTCCGATTGGGTCGACATCGTGAGCATCGACAGCCTCGGTTTGACGAAGCTCGACTTCATCAAATGCGATATTGAAGGTTTTGAGCCTCAGATGCTGGCCGGCGCAAGCAATGCCCTGCGCGACCTGCGGCCGGTGGTGTATCTGGAGCTCGGTGGCTTCGGTCCGAATAGCCCCACCGGCAATCGCGACGAGTTGGTCACCGTGCTCGAATCCTTTGGCTATTCGGCTTACTACTTTATCTCGCCCCTTTTCAACAGCGAAAATTACCGAAACCTGCCGGTTGATATCTTCAACGGCGGTGGCGCATCATTCGACTTGATCTGTGTACCAGAAGATCGGGCGAGAATCGACGGCTTGTCCCGGGCTCGTCCTGGGGATGACCTCATCCGAGTCGAGGACTGCACGTTTCTGCATACAACGCAACCGTGGAATGCCGCGCGCTTCGTCCGGCACTTCTGAAGCGCTCGACTCGACCGAACTCACAAGAGCCTGGCCCCTTCGCAATGGTCTATCAACTCGTCGATGCGCGGCACGGCAGATTTCTCGTCAATGAAAACGACACGTACGTGGGTCGCAGCCTTCGCCTCTACGGCGAATGGTCGGAGCCGGAAATCTGGTTGTTCCGTCAAATCGTCCGCCGAGGGGATGTGGTGATCGAGGCCGGTGCCAACATCGGCTCGCACACGGTGTTCCTTTCCAGCGCCGTAGGGGACGCAGGGACGGTCTATGCGTTCGAGGCGGCCCGGCACACCCACCAGCTGTTGTGTGCCAATCTGGCCTTGAACGAATGCTTCAACGTTCATGCACGGCATCAGGCGGTAGGGGAAGCGATGGGAAGCGTCCGGTTCCCGCAACTGAATCCGAAGCTGGCAGGCAATTTCGGCGGCGCGTCGATGCGGGATGCGTTGCACGCCAATGATGAAACGACGGAGCCTGTGGCCATGATCGCCCTGGACAGTCTGGACCTACCGCGCGTCGATTTCATCAAGTCGGACGTGGAGGGGTTCGAGCCGCAGTTGCTCGATGGCGCGCGCCGCACCTTGGAGAAGCACAGACCGATCGTCTACCTCGAGATCGACTTTGCCAACGGACAATCCAGCGGCAATCGAGACGCTCTGGTCGAACGCCTTGGTGCATGCGGTTACGCTGCCTACTACTTCATCGCCCCGATGTTCAGCGCAGGCAATTTCAAGGGATACGGCGACGATGTATTCCGCGCTTCGTCGATTGACCTGATCTGTGTTCCCGAGGACCGCATCAGTCTGCACGGCCTCACGCGTGCCGAGGTGGGCGATACGGCCATCGGCATGTCGCCGGACCGGACGAGCCTGATCTATGCAGTGCTGCCATGGAATGGCGCGCGCATCGAACGGGCCGACCATTGACTTCTTGCTTTTTCTTGTTTTTCTAGGACGGACCCATCCACTATGAGCGCCATCGTTGACATC
>JAFEEH010000235.1 GCA_018241185.1 Pseudomonadota bacterium
AAGTCCTTGAAAGGGTCGTACGGCATGGACTTCTGCGCGTAGACATTCAGAACCAGGCTGGACTGGCTGCCCAGGAACAGCGTGTAGCCGTCCGGCGCCGATCTGGCGACGTACTCCGCACCGATCATCTGGCTCGCACCGGGCTTGCTTTCCACCAGCACGGGCTGGTTCAAGCGTTGCCCCAGCTGGACAGCCAGCTCGCGTGCGAGCGTGTCGCCAATGCCGCCGGGAGGGTAGGGAATGATGAGCCGAAGCGGCTTGTTCGGATACGCCGGCTGCGCCCGTGCGCCGGCGGCGCCGCCCGCCAGCGCAAGGGCGCCCAGCAACAGCAGGGCAGCCCGGAAGAATCGTCCCATCGTGGTCTCCTTCGTTGTAGTTCATTCATCCGGCTTCGGCGGGCCGGGTGCCGCGCCCTTCCGTATCGCCGAAGCGCTCGACCATCACCTGGGGCAGCGGCTTGTCTCGGTGGGCCACCCAGCCGCCCGAATGCACAGCGTAGGCCTCGGGATGGTTCAGGGCCCTGGGCGCGATGCCGGCCATTGAATCGCGCACCTGCTGCAGCATGAGTCGCCGCGTGCGGACCACGCCGATGTCGGTCGAGCCCAGGTGTTCACGCGTTCGGTCGACGATCGGGCCCTGGCTGTCCTGGATGGCGGCGTCCTGCTCCGAAACGCCCCGGATGCCAGTGAAGCTGTTGTGCTTCTGGTCATGGCGGTCGAGCAGGTAGTCGTTGCGGATGTTGCGCAGTGGTACGTAGTGCGCATCGACGGCCGCATGCACGGTATGGCCGCTCTTTGCCATCGCGATCTCCTGTTCGGTGAGCGGACGGTCGGGGTTCCAGGTGTAGGTGTAGATCCAGCAGCTCGTATCGCTGACCGGGACGAAGGTCTGGCCGTGGTAGTTCTCGCCGGGGAACGCGCTGGGTGCCAGGCCGTGGTTGGGCGCCAGGAAGTGGGTGATCCGCCAGTACAGATCCTCGTCGTCGGCATGGCGCGCCGCGCCGAGCACCAGGCCGCTGTCGATCTCCTGCACGCTGAACTGCGGCATGGGGTCGTCGCGCACCCAGCGGAAGCGGTCGTTGCGCACGGCCTGCGTACCCAGCGCAGCGTGCTTGAGGCGCTCGACCGCGGTCTTCTCGTCCATGCTCTCCGTGCCGAGGATCATGTGAAGGAAGGAGAAGTGCGCCGTGTCGACCGCACCCTCCACGCACTGGAACCAATTGCAGTCCTGCCACTTCTTGCTGACGTAGCGGTGCGACTCTGGCACCAGCGCAAAAGCCATTTGCGGCAACGAAGGCGGCTCTCCCTCGCCCATGTAGGCCCAGATGTAGCCGCCCCATTCCCGGGTGGGGTAGGACTTGATGCGGATGCGCTCTTTGTACGGCGAGTGTGCGGGCGCCGTCGGGATATCCACGCATTGCCCGCTGGTGTCGAATTTCCAGCCGTGGAACACGCAGCGCAGACCGCAATCCTCGTTGCGTGCGTAGTAGAGGTTGGCACCTCGATGCGGGCACACGGGGTCCACCAGGCCCACCTTGCCCGTGGTGTCGCGGAACGCCAGCAGGTCCTCTCCCAGCACCTTGAGCTTCTTCTGCGGGCCATCCGGTTCCGGCAACTCGCAGGAGAGCAGCACGGGCATCCAGTAGCGGCGCAACAGGGCACCCATCGGGGTGCCGGGGCCGGTGAGGGTGAGCAGGTCGTTGTCTTCTCGGCTGAGCATGTTCTCGTCTCGCTTGCAGTCCTTCACCGACCGCTTGGACGCAGTCGGGCTGCCCGCAGTCTGGAGCCGCAGCGATGCAAGGTGCTGCGCAATTTAGAATTGCGGAACACCATTCGGACATGCAGAACTGGATCGCCGGGTTTCCACCGACGCCACCGAAGGAGACAAGCGATGGGAGCGCAGCACAGCGCCTACGAGACCGACCTGGAGCCGGCCGACCAGGAATACCGGCGCAGTGTGGCCAGTGGCGCCGACGATCGCCAGTTCGCCACGACGCTGGCGCGCGGCATGGACATCCTGCGATGCTTCACCGCTGTGCGTCCTGTGATGAGCAATGCCGAACTCGCCGAGCAGACCGGGCTGTCGCGACCGACGATCTCGCGCTTCACCTATACGCTGTCCAGGCTGGGTTACCTCCGCAACGATCCTGCGACTGGACGCTATCGCCTTGGCCCGGCCGTGATCTCGCTGGGCTACCCGCTCCTGGCCTCGCTCTCGCTTCGCCAGACAGCACGTCCGTTGATGAACGAGCTCGCACGCGCCACCCGTGGTTCGGTGTCGATGGGCATCCGAGATCGGCTGAGCATCGTCTACGTGGAGACCAGCCGTGCCAGCGCCGCCTGGTCGGCCCAACTGTCCGACATCGGCCTGCGCTACCCGATCGCATCCACCGCCATCGGCCATGCCTACGTGGCCGGCTGCGAGCCAGCATCGCGCGAGGCGCTCCTGAACGAAATCCGCGTGCGCACGCCGGATACTTGGGCACGTTACGGCGAGCGTCTGCGCGCCGTGCACGAGGAATACACCGGCAAGGGATTCTGTAGCAGCTACGGCGAGCAGCACCCCGACTACCACGCGGTGGGCGTGCCTTTGGGGCGCGCGGCCGACGGCGAGACGATCGTGTTCAACTGTGTCGCTCAGATCCACCTGTTCACCCGCGACGGCGTGGAGACCACGCTTGGCCCCAGGCTGGCGGATATGGTGGAACAGTTGCGCGCAGGCGCGAGCGTGGCGTGATTTCCATCAGCGTCCGCGCCTGCGGATTCCGACGCCGTTGTGGCGCGATCGTCGCCCTATGAGCCTGCGGGCTGACTCCGCGTGAGGTTGGTGTGTGCGGGTGCGTGCGGCGAAGTCGGGCGGCGTTGTGCAGCGCATGGGGCCGCCGCGTCACATGTCGGGAGGGACCGAGCGGTCTTGTTAGAGCAGCGCGGTTCTCCCTGGACGGGGATGTCGGCGACGGCAATCGGTCTGAAGCCGCCTCGTCGCCTCGCCCCGATCTACCGTCAACCCGGCGCCCTCCCCTCACCCATTCCCAATCCCCCCCGCCTCCACCCCATAGCGCTGCGCAAACCTCCGCGTGAAGGTCGCCACCGACCGGTACCCCACGCGCGCGGCGACGGTCTTCACCGGCCAGCGCGTGGTGTAGAGCAGTTCCAGGGCGCACGCCAGGCGCGCTTCGGCGATGGCGTCGAGCAGCGAGCCGCCTTCGGCCGCCAGGCGGCGGCGCAGGGTGGCGCCGCTCAGGCCCAGTTCGGCCTCGAAGTCCGCCGAGCGCCAGGTGCGTTGCGGCTGTTCGGCGACCAGGGCGCGGATGCGTCCCGCCAGGCTGGGCGGCGGAGGCGCGAGCATGGCGGTGTGGCCCAGGGCGCACAGGCGCACCAGCACAGTCGCGATCGCGGCGCGGGCGGGGCCGTATTCGGCCCGGCGCAAGGCGTCCGCCCACACGCCCAGCGGCGCGGCCAGACGCTCGGCGGGCATGGCGATCAAGTCAGGGCCGGCCTGGGGCAGCACGGGCTGCGCCCAAAGGGTGCGGGCGGCCGTGAGCACCTCGTCGCACAGCGGCAGCATGAGGGTGAAGTACACGCCTTCGGCGTCGGGCCAGTTGAAGGCATCGAGCCGGCCGGGCCGCGCGATGACGAACAGGTCGCCCGCCTCCAATTCCACGGTTTCGGTGCCCATGTGCAGGCGCTTGCGCCCGCGCAGGACGATGGCGAGCGTGGGCCGGTCGATTTGCGCAGAACGCACGCCATGCTCGCGCCGCGCGGTGACGCACACGTACTCGGTCGCCCGCGGGCATTCGGCCAGGGTGAGCAGGTCGGCCAGCAGGGCCTGCGCGGAAGGGGCCAGGGCCAGGTCGTTCATGGGCGGGTGCGGGTCGGGCGATGGGCTTGCCATCGTACGGCGCACCCGGCCCGCACGTCTGCCTGTGGAGATCGTATCGTTCGTGACGAATTCGGCGCCAGCGCCCGGCTGGCGGGCGCTGCGGGCCGATTGCACTTTGCGCTTTTGCGCCCTCCGTGCGCCTGGCCATAGGGCCGCGGGCGCCCTCCGCGCCCGTTTGCCTCAGCCCCCGGCCCCGCGCTTCTTCGACCGGCGCGACAGCATGTTCAGCACCTCGACCAGGGTCGAGAAGGCCATCGCCGCGTAGATGTACCCCTTGGGCACGTGCACGCCGAAGCCGTCGGCGATGAGCACGGCGCCGATCATGAGCAGGAAGCCCAGCGCCAGCATCACGACGGTGGGGTTGCGGTTGATGAAGTTGGCCAGCGGGTCGGCGGCGACCAGCATCACGCCCACGGCCACCAGCACGGCGATCACCATCACGGCCAGGTTGTCGGTCATGCCCACGGCGGTGAGGATCGAGTCGACCGAGAACACCATGTCCAGCAGGATGATCTGCACGATCACGGCGGAGAAGCCGATGCTGGCGGCGGACTTCTTGGTGTCGAACACGCCCTCGTCGGGCACCGGGTCGATATGGTGGTGGATCTCCTTGGTGGCTTTCCAGATGAGGAACAGGCCGCCGGCGATGAGGATCAGGTCGCGCCAGGAGAACTGCGTCTCGAAGCTCGGCTTGCCGTCGACCAGCGGGCCGGTCCAGCCCAGGTCGATGACCGGCGCCGTGAGGCCGACCAGCCACGCGATCATCGACAGCAGCGCCAGCCGCATGATCAGCGCCAGGCCGATGCCGATGCGCCGCGCCTTGGCCCGCTGCGACTCGGGCAGCTTGTTCGACAGGATCGAGATGAAGATCAGGTTGTCGATGCCCAGCACCACCTCCATGATCACCAGGGCGAGCAGGGCTGCCCAGGCGGTGGGATCGGAGAAGAGTGCTTGGAGACTGGCCATGGCAGGGCGTCGGAGTGGAACTGCCGCGCATCATGCGTGCGCGGCACGCCGGCGCCGCGCAAATCCCCCGCGCCACTGCGGGATTGCGGCGCCGGCGCCTGCCAGGCCCTCAGGAAAACGCGGGGCCGCGCCCCAGTCTTCTTGCGCCCCTCGCGGGGGGGGGGGCGGGGCAGCGCGCAGCCCGGCCTTGGGGGCGCTCAGGGCGCCAGTGTCAGCCGGTAGATCTGGTTGCCGTTGGTGGCCGCCACGTACACCGTGCCGTCGGGCGCTGCCGCGATGCCGATCGGGAAGTTGAAGGACAGCGCGGTGCCGGCCGCGTCGCGCAGCGTGCTGATCTCGCCCGCGGGCGTGACCACGCGTGCCACGCCGTCCCAGGCGTGGGTCAGGAAGACGTTGTCGCGCGCGTCGAGCGCCACGCCGTATGAGAAGCCGAGCGCGGCGGGCGTGGCCGCCGTGCCGTCGGCCAGCGCGGGGCCGCTGCCGGTGCACACGCCCAGCACGGTGCTGACCGTGGCGGTGGCGACGTCGATCTTGCGCAGGCAGAGGGTGTCGGTGTCGGTGTCGTACAGCGTGCTGCCGTCGCGCGTGATGGCCAGGCCCTGCGGCCGCGCGAACTGTGCGGCCGTCCCCACGCCGTCGAGCGAGGCCTGCGTGCCGTCGCCGGCCAGCGTGCTGGTGGTGCCGTCGGCCGCGACCTTGCGCACGCGCTTGTTCGCCAGGTCGGCGACGAACAGGTTGCCGGCCGGGTCCAGAGCGATGCTGGCCGGGTTGTCGAACAGGGGCGACGCCGGGCTGTCGGCATAGCCGTTGGTGGTGGACCCGACCCAGGGCGTCGCCGTGGTGGCGCCCGGCGCGACCTTGCTGATGCGGTTCTTCTCGCTCACGTACAGCGTGCCGTCGGCCGCGAGCGCCAGGCCATAGGGCGTGTTGAAGGCAGTGCCCGAAGCCACCTGGGTGCCGGCGCCGCTGGCCGTGTCGATCTGGTACACGGCGCCGACGCCGCCCATGGCCACGTAGAGCTGCGCACCACTCGCATCGATGGCGAGCTGATACGGCGCGCTGTAGGTCACGCCGGTGGTCGCCAGCACCGTGGCGACCCAGGGCTTGACGGTCAGCGTGGCGATGCTGCTGGTCACGTTGCCCTCGCTGCCGGTGACCAGGACGCGCATCTGCTGGCCGCTGTCGCCCAACTGCGTTGCGGGCGTGGTGTAGCTGGCCGAGGTGGCGCCGGCGATGTCGGCCCAGGTCGCGCCGCCATCGGTGCTGCGCTGCCACTGGTAGGCGGTGGCGTGGTCCGCCTGCACCTGCAGGCGCGCCGGCACGCCCTGGCCCACGGTGCTGCTCGAAGGCTGGCTGGTGATGCTCGGTGTACCGACAGGCGCCGGGGCGGGCGCGGGCGCGGGCACGGGGGCCGGTGCCGGAGCGGGCGCGGGTGCAGGGGCAGGTGCAGGCGCCGGAAAGAGCGGAAAGCCGCCCCCGCCTCCCCCACCGCCGCAGCTGGCGAGCAGCAGGTTCGCCGCCACGAGGGCGGCCGGTATGCGCCAGTCGGTGCGCGCGGTACGTTCGTTGTTCATGGTGGAGCGTCCTTCTCGATGCCGTTGAAGGCCCGCACGGTAGGGGGCGCACCGGCCCACGCCCAGTGCCGAAGGTCACTTTCTGAGGACGTGCATTCAGAGCGCGCCGGGGCGCGTATGGATCTGCACCGAGCCCGGCCGCGCCCACCCCGCCAGCGCCTGCAACAGACGGTCCGCGGCGACGGGCTTGAGCAGCACCGGCAGCCCGGTGTCGCGCATCTGCGCCAGGCGCTGCGGCGCCGTCTCGCCGGTGATGAGCAGCACATGCAGGCCTGCGCCATGGCGAGCACGCAGGCGCTGCGCGGCGGCCAGCCCGTCGGCACCGCCGGCCAGCCGCACGTCGCACAGCAGCGCCTCCACAGGCCGGTCGCCCTGCTGCGCCTGTGCCAGCAGGGCGTCGGCTTCGGCTTCGCCGGGCACCGCGTCCACGGCCACACCGTGGGCGTGCAGCAGCCCGGCCACGGCCTGGCGGATGGCGGTCTCGTCGTCGATCACGAGCACGCGCCGTGGCAGCGCCAGCGCGGTGGCCGGCAGCGCGGCGGGCGGCATGTTGGCGCGGGCCGACACTTCGGGCAGCACGACGCGGAAGCGGCTGCCGCGGCCCGGGCGCGACTGCACCTGCAGCGGGTGCTGCAGCAGGCCCGCCAGGCGCCGCACGATCGACAGGCCCATGCCCAGGCCGAGCGCGCGGTCGCGGCCCGGGTTCCCGACCTGGTAGAACTCGTCGAAGATCGCGCCCAGGTGCTCGTCGGCGATGCCGATGCCGGTGTCGCACACGTCGATCCACACCACCGGGCCGCGCACCCGGGCCGCCACCACCACGCCGCCGTGGCGCGTGTATTTGAGGGCGTTGTCCACCAGGTTGGACAGCAGACGCTGCAGCAGCTGCGGATCGCTCATCACCCAGCAGGGCGTGGCGCGCAGGCGCAGTTGCAGGTCGCGCTCGGCGGCCGGCGCCGCGAAGACCTTGTTGAGCGCCAGGAACAGCGGGTTGAGCGCCACCGGCTGCAACTGCGGTGCCACCTCGCCGGCGTCCAGGCGCGAGATGTCGAGCAAGGTGTCGAGCGACTCGCCCAGCGCGCCCACGGCATCCATCAGGCGCGCGGCGTGGTCCCATTCCTCGCGGCCCTGGAGCTGCTTCTCGAGCACGGCACCGAACAGCACGATGGCGTGCAGCGGCTGGCGCAGGTCGTGGCTGGCGGCGGCGAGGAAGCGCGTCTTCTCGGCGCTGGCGCGCTGCGTGGCGGCGATCTGCTGGCTGAGCTGCTCGGCCAGCGCCTCCTTCTCGAAGCGCATGGTCAGCGACGCGGTGAGCAGCCGGTGGTGCTGCAACGCAAAGATGATCATCACGCCCATGTACAGCAGGCAGCCCGCCGCGAGGAACAGGTGCGCGCTGTCGCCGCGCCAGGCCAGCGCGAGCGTGAGGCTGCCCATGCTCGGCACGATGAAGCGCGGGATGTTGCGCTTGAGCACGGCCAGCGACAGTGCGCCGCCCGCACACCCGCCCATCATCATCACGATCAGCAGCACCCAGGGGCCGAGCTCGTCGCCTGGCGGGATGCACAGCCACGGCGCCAGCGCCCACACGCAGGAGCGCAGCAGCACGTTGCGCGCATTGAAGCGCGCCCAGTACTCCGGATGCTCCGCTGCGTCCGGCGCGCGCTGGTAGCGGCGGTAGGCACGCCGCAGCGTCATCGCCAGGTGCAGCGACAGCCACAGCAGCACCTGCCAGCGGCCGGTGGAGAAAAACAGGCCCAGGCTGAGGATCAGCGCCGTCAGCGAATCGGCCAGGTAGGCCGCGGGCGCGTTGGCATGCACCGCCGCCACCTGCTCGCGCAGGACCCGCTGGCCGAGGTCCACGGGCAGCTCAGCCATGAAGCGCGCCCGGCGAGCGAGGCGTCATCGCAATGCGCTGATGAGCTGTGCGCGAGAGCGCATGCCGAACTGCAGCAGCAGGGTCGACACATGGTTCTTGACCGTGCCTTCGCTGAGGAAGGACAGCTGCGCGATCTCGCGGTTGGACTTGCCGGCCAGGAGCCAGTCGAGGATTTCCACCTGGCGCGGGGTGAGCTGCTGCAGCGGCAGGTCGGGCATGGTCTGCGTCTCGCGGGCCATTGCAGGAGGCGTGGGCGGCGGCAAGGCGCCGAGGTCGTGCTCCTGCACGTAGCGCAGCACCTCGCCCAGGTGGCCCGACTTGGGCAGGAAGGCCAGCGCCCCGAGCGTGAGCGCGCCCTGCATCAGCACCGGGTTGCCAGTGCCCGACAGCACGATGACGCGCGAGGCGGGAAAAGCCCGGCGGAAGCGCACCAGCGTGTCGAGCCCCTGCGCGTCGGGCAGCTCCAGGTCCAGCAGCACCAGGTGGAGCGACGCCGCATGGCTGGCGTACAGCGCCAGCGCGTCGGCAAGGCTGCGCGCCTCGTACACCGGCACGCTGCGCGTCTGCATCAGCAGCAGCGCGCGCAGGCCCAGGCGCACCAGCTCGTGGTCGTCCACCACGAGGATCCCGCGTGCCGGCAATGCGGACTCGGCCTCGCCGGGCGGCGGCGCGGCCTGCGGCGGCGAGGGGTGGACGGCGGCCATGGCGCGGGCATCTTAGGCCGGCATCCACAGCGGCGGAAGTGACGAAAGTCAGTCCCGCGCACCGCCATCCGGCCTAGGCCTGAAGGCCGAACAGCAGATCGTCACGTTTGTGACGAGTTTGGCGCAAGCGCCCGGCTGGCGGGCGCCGCGGGCCGATTGCACTTTGCAATTCCGGCGTTCCGTGCACTACCAACCCGCAGGCGCGCCATCGAGCGCGCGCTGCGCCAGCAGGAAGGTGGCCGCATTCCAGCTCTGCCCCGCCATGCCCATGGGCGCCAGCGTCCTGCCGTGGAACCACTCGGTGAAGCGCCAGTCGCCGTGCGCGTTCGCCTGCGCCAGGCGCAGCAGCGCGGCGTGCGCCTCGTCGCGCAGCCCCAGTTGTGCCAGTGCCATGACCCAGAAGCCGCCGACGAAGGGCCACAGCCCGCCGTTGTGGTACTGGTGCACCAGGTTCTGCTGGTGGCGCCCCATGTACGCGCGCCACAGTTCGTGGCTGGGTGCCATCGGGTGCAGCGTGACGCGCACGGGCCAGGGCTCGGCCGCGCGCGCCGCATCGATGGTGTGCACGATGCGGTGCGCCATCGACTCGTCGGCCACGCCCGCCAGCACCGCGAGCACGTTGCCGAACACGTCGCCCTCGTCGCCCACGAAGGAGAGGTTGACGAAGCTCAGGTACAGGCCCGGGTCGCGCCGACCTCGCCGTGCGTAATGCCGCAGCAGGCGCGCGCGGTGGTACTCGGGCAGGTCGCGCTGGAAGGGGTTGAAGAGGTGGTTGAAGTGGTGACGCGTCTCGTCGGCATGCGCGAGCGCGAAGCGGCGCTTGACCTCGGCCCACAGCGCGTTGGTGTAGAGCACGTAGCCCGAGCGCGGCATGATGTCGGCCCAGTCGCTGGCCTCGTTCTGCTGCAGCAGGCGGAAGTGCTGGTGCTCCTGCGCCAGCAGCCACTGGATGGCCAGCGCCACCTCGCGCGACCAGTGCGTGGCACCCACGGCGCCGTGCGCACGCACATGGTCCACCGCGATGAGCCACCACAGCGTCGCGTCGATGCAGCCGAGGTACCAGAAGTCCGCGTCCTGCCCTTCCGGGTCGACGTACTTGGGGATCTGTCCGTTGGCCGCCTGCTGCGCCGCCAGCGCATCGAGGCTGGCGACCGCGCCCTGCTCCAGCGCCGCCACGCCGCTGCCGCACATCGCCATCACGCAGATCGCCGCGTCGCGGCCGAAGATGCGCGTGTAGCGCCGCGCCACCGCCGCCTCGGTGCGGCTGGCGGCGAGGATCCCGTGCGGGGTGAGGTTGGCCTGGAGCAGGGCGAGCGACTCGCGCCTGGCGTCAGCGAGGAAGGACGAAGGCGAATGGGCAGAGGGCGTCATGCGGCGAGCAAGGGCGGGGTCCGTGCGGTCGCCCGCATTGTCGCGGCGGTATGCTGGCATCCCGCCCTGCCGCCTACGCCATGTCCCTGCGATCCGCCACCGCCCCAACCACCCTGCCCTTGCCCCCTGGGGCGTGGACCCGCGGACCGGGCCGCCTGACAGCTGCGTGATGTCCGCCGTGGACCTGCGAGCCCTGCGCTACTTCATCGCCGTGCTGGAAGCAGGCAGCCTTTCGCGGGCCGCCGGCACGCTCTATATCGCGCAGCCCGCGCTCACGGCGCAGATCAAGAAGCTGGAGGCAGAGCTGGGCACGCAGTTGTTCGACCGCTCGCACGCCGGCGTCACGCCCACGCCGGCCGGCTTGCAGCTGTACGAGGACGCGCGCCGCCTGCTCAGCGACGCCGACGCGATGCGCGAGCGCATCCAGCGGCTGCCGCAGGGGCCGGAGGGTTCCGTCACGGTGGCACTGCCCTTCCTGCTGGCCTCGCTGCTGATGGGCCCGGTGCTGGCCCGGTTGAAGTCCACGCATCCGCGCATCCGCGTCTTCGTCCTGGACGACCTGAGCCTGCTGGTGAAGAAGGCGATGCTCGACCGGCGGGCCGACGTCGGCCTGCTGGTCGATTCGCCGCAGGTCGACGGCCTGAGCTGCCGGCCGCTGGCCCGTGAGCCCATGTTCTTCTGCGGCTGTGACAGCACAGGCGAGATCGCTCGTCTTCTGCAGCCGCCGGCCGGCAGGAAGACGACCACGCGCCGGCGCGCCAACGCGGTCCCCGAAATCGACTTCGCGCTGGCCGCCGCGCAGCCTCTGGTGCTGCAGTCCCGGCGCTTCGCCATCCGGCGCGCCGTGGAAGATGCTGCGGCCGCGCTGGGCGTGGCGCTCGACATCGTGCACGAGCACGATTCGACGCGCGTGATCCGCTCGCTCTACACCAGCGGTGCCGGCTTCACCTTCACGCCGGCATGCGCGCTGCCCGAGGCCTCGACACCGGCCCGGCCAGGATGGATCGTCGCGCGCGTCGTGCGCCCCGACCTGTCGCGCACCTACACGCTCGCCACGCCGGCCGGGCGCGCACCGGATGCCGCCACCGAGGTGGTGATCGACACGCTGGCCGGCGAAGCGCGGCGGATGATCGAAGCCGGCGAGTGGAACGCGCAGTGGCTCGGCAGGCGGTGACGGGTCGCGCCAGCCATCAATTCGGGTGATCGCCCCGCATCACCAAACCGTATTTCCGCGATAGCCGCTCTTCTGGAACAGTGCGTCCCAGGTGCCGGGTGCCATGCCACCGGCACGACTTCCAGGAGACAGCCATCAATTCCCATCCCGCACATCCTTCGCCGGTCACCCGCCCCGTGGCGAACGTCGGCATGCTCGTGGCCCGCAGCGCGCGCGCGCATGGCCGCCGCATCGCCGTGTCGAGCCCCGCGCGCACGCTGACCTACGCCGAGCTCGAACAGCGCAGCAACCGCCTGGCCAACGCGCTGCTGGGCCTGGGTCTCGCGCGCGGCGACCGCGTGGGCATCTACCTGCCCAACTGCACCGAGATCGTCGAGATCGAGATCGCCTGCTACAAGGCCGGCCTGGTCAAGGCGCCGTTCAACGCGCGCCTGTCGCCGGCCGAGGTCGGCGAGATCGCGGCCAACAGCGAGGCGTCGGTCATCGTCACCACGCGCGAGCGCGCCGAGCAGTTCCGCCCGCACATCCGAGGGGAGATGCCGCGCCTGCTGCTGCTCGACGGCGACGCCGCAACGAACTACGACGCCGCGCTGGCCCGCGCCAGCGATGCCTTCACGCCGGTCGAGGTGCATGCCGACGAGCTGGCGGTGCTGCACTACACCTCGGGTTCCTCGGGCGTGCTCAAGGCCGCCATGCAGACCTTCGGCAACCGCCTGGCGCAGCTGCGCAAGTTCCTCATCCGCTCCGAAGGCATGCGCGAGGGCCACATCCTGGGCCTGGTGGGGCCGATCACGCACGCCTCGGGCATGCAGATCGTGCCCGCGCTGTGCAACGGCGTGACGATCCGCCTCTTCTCGGGCTTCGAGCCCGCGCGCTTCATGGCTGACATGCGCGCCGACCGCGTGACGCACACCTTCATGGTGCCGACCATGATCAACATGCTGCTGGGCGAGCTGCAGGGTCGCTACCGCCCGCTGCCCGACCTGCAGCGCCTGGGCTACGGCGCGGCGCCGATGGCGCCCGCGCGCATCCTGCAGGCCATGGACGTGTTCGGCCCGGTCCTGTCGCAGGGCTACGGCGCCGGCGAGACGACTTCGGGCGTGTGCGGCCTGTCGGCCGACGACCACCTGTACGCCCGCGCCGCACGGCCGGAGCGCCTGGCCTCCTGCGGCCGGCCGTATCTCGAATGCGACGTGCAGATCCTCGACGACGCGGGCCAGCCGGTGGCGCAGGGCGAGATCGGCGAAATCGTGGTGGGTGGCGAGGACATCTTCGCCGGCTACTGGCGCGCGCCCGAGCTGACGGCCGAGGTGCTGAAGGACGGCCGTTACCACACGGGCGACCTGGCCCGCATGGACGACGAGGGCTATGTCTACATCGTCGACCGCAAGAAGGACATGGTCATCAGCGGCGGCTTCAACGTCTACCCGTCCGAGGTCGAAGCCGTCCTGTTCCAGCACGAGGCGGTGCAGGAGGCCTGCGTGTTCGCCATCCCCGACGACAAGTGGGGCGAATCGGTGGCGGCGCACGTGGTGCTCAAGCCCGGCCGCCCGACCGACGCGGCGCTGATCGACGCCTTCTGCGCCGAGCGCCTGGCCGGCTTCAAGCGGCCGCGGCGGCTGGAGTTCGTCGACACGCTGCCCAAGAACCCCAACGGCAAGGTGATGCGCAAGGCGGTGCAGGCGCCGTACTGGGCCGGCCAGACGCGAATGGTGAACTGATGGACGCGACGACCACCCCCTCCTCTTCGACGACGGCCACGACCGGCGGCGAACGCTTCTTCGCCGGCCCCTTCGAAGGCTCCGAACGCGCGGCGACAGTCATCGCGCAGGTCACGACTTTCCTCGATGGCGAGCTGGCCGAGCTGGCGCGCGAACACGTCATCGACCACGAGCACGGCGCCGACCGCGCGCTGCTGCAGCGCGTCTGGAAGCGCTCGCGCGAGCTCGGCTTCTACGGCATGACGCTGCCGGAGAAGATGGGCGGCCTGGGCCTGTCCGTGCTCGACCACGTGCTGGTGAAGGAAGCGATCTACGCGACCGGCTCGCCTTTCGCGCCGCACGTCTTCGGCGAGCTGAGCGGCCCGCCGCGCGTGGGCGCGCTGGCCCGATTCGCCACGCCCCTGCAGATGCAGCGCTTCATCCTGCCGGTGGCCCAGGCCGAGAAGGCGATCTGCTTCGCGCTGACCGAAGCCGAGGCCGGATCGGACGCCGGCAACGTACAGACGCACGCGGTGCGCGACGGCGATGACTATGTCATCAACGGCCGCAAGCGCTTCATCTCGGGCTCGCCCTTCGCGGACTTCGCGGTGCTCGTCGCCTCCACGGCCGCCGATCCGGCGCAGCGCGAGGTCTCGGCCTTCTTCGTCGACCTGCATGCGCCGGGCGTGCGCGTGGAGTCGGGCTACAAGACCATGGCCGGGCAGTCGAGCACCGGCGACATCGTGTTCGATAACCACCGCGTGCCGGCCACGCAATTGATCGGCGAGCCCGGCCGCGGCCTGGCGCTGGCGCTGGGGCGCATCACCGTCAACCGCCTGCTGCACTGCCCGGCGATGGTCGGCCTGGCCACCGTCGCGTTGCGCGATGCGCGTGACTACGCGATGCAGCGCAAGCAGTTCGGCCGTGCCATCGGCCAGTTCCAGGCCATCCAGCACATGCTGGCCGAGATGTCCACCGACCTGGCCGCGGCCCGCGCGCTCATGCTGCATACCGCGCGCCAGCTCGACGCCGGCATCGACGGCCGCGCCGAAAGCTCGATGGCCAAGCTCTGCTGTTCCGAAACGGCTTTTCGCGTGGCCGACCGCGCGGTGCAGATCCACGGCGGCGAAGGCATCGTGCAGGGGCGGCGGGTGGAGTTCCTCTTCCGCATGCTGCGCATGTACCGCGTGCTCACCGGCACGAGCGAGATCCAGAAGAACACGATCGCCAGGGAACTGCTGGGCGACACGCGCTGACGCGCCGACGCCGCACCCCGGACCCGAACAACACAGGAGACGACAGACATGCATTCCCTCACCCGCCGCACGCTGCTGGCGCAGGCGTTGGCCGCCGCCGCGGCACCTGCCTTCGCCGCTTCGCCGGCCCACGCCGACACGTACCCCAGCCGCCCGATCAAGTGGGTGGTGCCCTTCCTCGCCGGGACCGCGCCGGACATCACCGCCCGCGTGGTGGCCGAAGCGGTGGCACCGCTGCTGGGCCAACCGGTGGTGATCGAGAACAAGGGTGGCGCGGCCGGCAACCTGGGCGCGCGCATCGTGGCCAATGCCCCGGCCGATGGCTACACCTGGATCTACTCCAGCGCGCCGATGGCCGCCAACATGCGCATGTACAAGGAGCCGGGCTTCGACGCCATGAAGGACTTCCGCCACGTGATGCGGCTGTCGAGTTCCGACATCGTGGTCGTCGTCAACGCGACCAGCGACATCCGCACGCTCGACGACCTGCTGGTCAAAGCGCGTGCGCAGCCCGGCGTGCTGAACTACGCCTCCGGCGGCGTGGGCACGCCCTCGCACCTGGGCGTCGAGATGCTGCTGTCGGAAGGCAAGGCGAGCGCCACGCACGTGCCCTACAAGGGCGCATCGGAGCTGGTCAATGCCGTGCTCGGCGGCCAGGTCACCTTCGGCGCGCCGATCTTCTCGGTCGCCTACCCGCAGATCAAGGCCGGCAAGCTGCGACCCCTGGCCGTCGCAGGCACCCGGCGCAACGCCCTGCTGCCGCAGGTGCCGACGCTGGCCGAACTCGGCATGAAGGACCTGGTGCTCACCTCCTGGGGCGGCATCTCGGTGCCGCGCGCCACGCCCGATGCGGTGGTGGCACGCATCCAGGCCGCCTTCGCCGAGGCCATGAAGCAGCCGAAGGTGATTGCCGGACTCACCGACCTGGGCGGACAGGTCGACATGCAGGACGGCGCCACCTATACCCGCGGCTTCACGCAGGAGATGGCGCTGACCGAGACCATGATGAAGAAGGCCGGGCTGGAAGCCATGTAGCCGCGTGTGAAGCGCGCTCTTCGCTGAGCCGAAGCTGACCGTCGACAGGCGCGGTGTTGGAGTCGTCCTACAGGCCTGCGTCGGGCATCCGGCGCATTCTCGAAGCCCGCACCACAACAACACCGGCGCCTCCCCAGCCGCCGCCAAGACGCGATGAACGAGCCGTCCCGCCCGGCGAGGCGCAGCTTCCTGCGCCAGTCCGTAGTCCTCGTCCCTGCCACGGTCACGCTCGCCGGTGCCGGCACGGTGGTCGCCCAGAATGCCGGCGCTCCACCCGGCAGCCCGGCACCCGCAACTGCCGCGACGCCCTACACGCCCACGTACTTCAACGCCGACGAATGGGCCTTCGTGCGGGCCGCCGTCGCGCGGCTGATTCCTTCGGACGACAGCGGCCCAGGTGCCATCGAGGCCGGCGTGCCGGAGTTCATCGACCGGCAGATGGAAAGCGCGTGGGGGCATGGGGCGCTCTGGTACATGCAGGGGCCTTTTGCCGCGGACGCATCGCCCCTCTTCGGCTACCAGGGCCGCATGCCGCCGCGCGAGCTGTACCGCGCGGCCATTGCCGCCATCGACGCGCACTGCCGCAAGGAGCGTGGCGGCAAGCGCTTTGCCGAGCTCGATGCCGCCGCGCAGGACGAATTGCTGACGGCCATGAGCAAGGGCGCCGTCCAGCTCGAAGGTGCTGGCGCGCAGGACTTCTTCGGCTTCCTGCTGCAGAACACCAAGGAAGGCTACTTCAGCGACCCGATCCACGGGGGCAACAAGAACGCCGCCGCCTGGGCCATGATCGGATTCCCGGGTGCGCGCGCCGATTTCCTCGACTGGGTGCAGCGGCCGGGCGTTCGTTACCCGCTGCCTCCGGTGAGCATCGCCGGGCCGCAGGGCTGAACGGGGGCGCGACGCATGGCCACGCAAAGGAAACCCGCCGTCGACGCGGTGCTGGTCGGCTTCGGCTGGACCGGCGCCATCATGGGCACCGAGCTCACCGCCGCCGGCCTGAAAGTGCTGGCATTGGAGCGCGGCGAGCCGCGCGACACGAATCCCGACTTCGCCTACCCGCGCATCACCGACGAACTGAGCTACGGCATCCGCGGCAAGCTGTTCCAGCACCTGGCGCGCGAGACGGTCACCATCCGCCACACGCCGGCCGACACCGCCCTGCCCTACCGCCAGCACGGCTCCTTCCTGCTGGGCAACGGCGTGGGCGGCGCCGGCGTTCACTGGAACGGCCACCACTGGCGCCCGCTGCCCGCCGACCTGCGGCTGCGCAGCACCTACGAGGAGCGCTACGGAAAGAACTTCATCCCCGAGGGCATGACGATCCAGGACTGGGGCGTGAGCTACGAGGAACTGGAGCCGCACTTCGAGCAGTTCGAGAAGATCTGCGGCACCTCGGGCAAGGCCGGCAACCTCGCCGGCCGTATGCAGGCCGGCGGCAACCCGTTCGAAGGCCCGCGCCGCAGCGACTTCCCCCTGCCGCCGCTGGCGTCACCCAACAGCGCGCTGCTGTTCGCCAAGGCGGCGGCGGAGCTCGGCTACCACCCCTTTCCGCAGGCTGCAGCCAACGCTTCGCGCCCGTACACCAACCCGCACGGCGTGCAGCTCGGGCCCTGCAACTTCTGCGGCTTCTGCGAGCGCTACGGCTGCTACACCTATGCCAAGGCCTCGCCGCAGACCACGCTGCTGCCGGTGTTGATGAAGCGGCCGAACTTCGAACTGCGCACGCGCTCGCACGTGATCCGCGTGAACATGGCGACCGACGGCAAGCGCGCCACCGGCGTGACCTACATCGACGCCCAGGGCAACGAGATCGAGCAGCCGGCCGACCTGGTGGTGATGTGCGCCTACCAGATGCACAACGTGCGCCTGCTGCTGCTGTCGAAGATCGGCCAGCCCTACGACCCGGTGTCGGGCCAGGGCGTGGTCGGCCGCAACTACGCCTACCAGCTCAACGGCGGGGCCAGCCTCTTCTTCGACAAGGACCAGCCGATGAATCCCTTCGTCGGTGCCGGGGCGAGCGGTCACGTCATCGACGACTTCGACGGCGACAACTTCGACCATGGCCCGCTGGGCTTCGTGGGCGGCGCCAGCATCAACTGCATCAACACCGGTGGCCGGCCGATCCAGCAGCTGGCCACGCCGCCAGACGCGCCGACCTGGGGTGCGGGGTGGAAGAAGGCGGTGAAGGAGAGCTACCTCTTCCAGGCCAGCGTGGGCAGCCAGGGTTCGGTCATGGCCTACCGCGACAACTACCTGGATCTCGATCCAACCTACAAGGATGCCTACGGCCAGCCGCTGCTGCGCATGACCTTCGACTGGAAGCCCAACGACATCGCGATGACCCAGTTCATCGGCACCAAGGTCGAGCAGATCGCCAAGGCCATGGGGCCGAAGCGGATGGCGCTGAACTTCATGAAACCCGGTGCGCACTACGACACGCGGCCCTACCAGTCGACCCACAACACCGGCGGCGCGGTGATGGGCACCGACCCGTCGACCAGCGTGGTGAACCGCTATGCGCAGGTGTGGGACGTTCCGAACGTGTTCGTGATGGGTGCCTGCCTGTTCCCGCAGAACTTCGGCTACAACCCCACGGCCATGGTGGCGGGCATTGCCTACTGGGCCGCCGCCGCCATCCGCGAGCGCTACCTGCAGCAGCCGGGAGCGCTGGCATGAAGCGGGCACGCGCCAATGCGCCCCAGCGCTTGCCCATCCGAGCGGCAGCGGGTGCGGCGCTCGTGGTCGGCATGGGCCTGCTGAGCGCCTGGGCCTTCGCACAGCGCACCGAGGGTTCGGCAGGCGCGGCGGCCGCGCCGGCGGCACCGGGTGTGGCCGCTGCCGGCGGCGCACCGGGCCCGAGCGCCGATCCGCTGGTGGAACGCGGCCGCTACCTCGCGCGCGTGGCCGATTGCGTGAGCTGCCACACCGCACCCGGTGGCGCACCTTTTGCGGGCGGCCTGCCGATGAAGACGCCCTTCGGGACCATCGTCTCCACCAACATCACGCCTGACAGGAACGCCGGCATCGGCACGTACAGCGAGGCCGACTTCGCACGCGCGCTGCGGCAGGGGGTCGCGGCGGACGGGCACCATCTCTACCCGGCGATGCCCTACCCGTCCTTCGCACGGACGACCGACGCCGACATCCGGGCGCTCTATGCCTTCTTCCAGAAAGGCGTGGAGCCGGTCGCGACGCGCCCCACGCCGACCGACCTGCCTTTTCCCTTCAGCATCCGAGGGCTGATGGTCTTCTGGAACTGGCTGTATCTGGACTCAGCGCCGTACGCGCAGCAGGCGGCGCAAAGCGCCGAATGGAACCGCGGCGCGTACCTGGTGCAGGGCCTGGGCCACTGCGGCGACTGCCATACGCCCCGCAGCCGCCTGGGCGGCGTGAAGGCGGCCAACGAGCGCGATGGCGACCCCTTCCTGGCTGGCGCGCTGGTCGACGGCTGGTATGCCCAGCCCCTGCGCCACACCGACCGGCCCGGCGCGGTGCAATGGCGCACGCAGGACATCGTCGAGTACCTGCAGACCGGCCGCACGGCGCAGACGGCCGCTTTCGGCCCCATGGTGCAGGTGGTGGAGAACAGCACCCAGCACATGACGGCCGAGGACCTGAAGGCCATCGCGGTCTACCTGCAGTCGGTGGGCGCCCCTGCGCCTGGCGCCACGGCCGGCCCGGCCTCCCCCTCCGCCTTGCGTGCTGCGGCGACGGACACGCCCGAGGCCAAGAAGCTGCGCGACGGCCAGGTGGACGGCGTGCCGGGCTCGATGGTCTACCTCAACAACTGCAGTGCCTGCCACCGCTCGAGCGGCGTGGGCTGGGACAACACCTTCCCGGCACTCGCCGGCAACAGCGTCGTGAACGCCAAGGACCCCACCTCGCTGATCCGCCTCGTGCTGGGCGGTTCGGCCATGCCGAGCACCGCCCGGTCGCCCGCTGCGATCGCGATGCCCGCCTTCGGCTGGCGGCTGAGCGATGCCGACGTGGCCGAAGTGCTGAGCTTTGCAAGGCGCAGCTGGGGCAACCGCGCCGATGCGGTGACGGCCGCGCAGGTGGCCGCGGTGCGCAAGACGGCCCAGGCCCCGGCCGAACCCACGTCGCCGGCGCGCTGACACGAGCGCCGGCGCGACCACGGCAGCGCCTCTCCAAGGTCCGGTCGGGAGATCGTCACGTTCGTGACAAATTCGACCGGAACGCCCGGCTGGCGGGCGCTGGCGGCCGATTGCACTTTGCCGTTTTCAGGCCCGCCAGTCGCGGCGTACCTGCAGACGTGGCGCCGAGCGCGCCGACGACTCAGGACGAGCGCGGCAGCAGCGCCGGCACCAGCGGCCGCTTCAACCGGTCGCGCCACCACTGCAGCGCGCGGCCTTCGGCGCCGGTCTTCCAGGCCAGCCAGAAGGATTCGGGCGGACGCTCCTCTTCGGTCTTCAATGGCACCAGGCTGCCGCGCGCCAGGTCGGCCTCGATGCAGGCGCGCGGCAGGAAGCCGTGGCCCAGGCCGCTGCGCTGGCAGGCGATCTTGGCGGCCATGGTCGGCACGGTGATGCGCGACTGGCCCGCCAGCAGGCCGACGGTGCGTTCCGACAAGGCGCGCGCGGTGTCGCCGACCACGATCGCGTTGTGTTCCATGAGGTCGCTGCGTCGCAGCGCGCGGCGCATGCGGGCCAGCGGGTGCTGCGGCGCCACGCAGAACACGAACTCCAGCGTGCCGGCCATGAAGGCCTGGTAGCCGCCGCCGACCGGCCCCTCGCCGGCCGCGATGACGATGTCGGCACGCCCGTCGCGCAAGGCCTCCCACGTGCCGGTGAGCGCCTCGCAGCCGATGCGCAGGCGCGTGCCGCAGCGCAGGGCCTCGAAGGCCGCGATGTCATCCATGAGCGCATCGGTGGGCACGAGCGAGTCGTGCACCAGCCGCAGTTCGGCCTCGTAGCCGGTCGCGACCTGGCGCATGCGCGATTCCAGCGCGCCGGCGGCGGTGAGCAGCCAGCGTCCCTCGTCCAGCATCTCGCGCCCCGCCGCGGTCAGCGACACGCGGGGACCGTGGCGCTCGAACAGGCGCAGGCCCAGTTGCTCCTCGAGCTTGGCCACGGCATAGGACACCGTCGAGGGCACCCGGTTCAGCCGCGCCGCCGCACCCGCAAAAGAGCCGTGCAGGGCGATGGCATCGACCAGTTCGATGGCGTCGAGGGTCAGCTTGAGCATGTGCGATTGCCTGTTTATTGATCATCGAAATATTCGATGATAAGTAGCCCAAAATTTCGTTCATCGGCGCCATTCGGCCAGCGAAGATTCGCTCCGGTTCATCAAGACCAAGAGCGAAATTCCCCAAGCCAACCGCCTGTTCGCGATTGTGAATGAATTCGATGAATCGCAGGACCACTTGCACGTCGTTGCCGCTTCGGCGGCGGCAAATGTGCAAAGCAGCCCACCAATCGACAAGACAGCCCGCCCCGCTCTTTCGCAGCATCCACGGCCACCGCCATCAGCACCCAACAAGGAGTCCTCCCCATGTCCATCCAGGCCACCCCCGTCCCCGGCGCCACCCTTCTCAAGCCGCAGGACCACACGCTCGTCATGATCGACTTCCAGTCGCAGATGGCCTTCGCGACGAAGTCGATCGACGCCACTCTGCTGCGCAACAACGCGGCGCTGGTCGCTCAGGCGGCGGCGGGCTTCGGCGTGTCGACGATCCTCACGACCGTCGCCGAGAAGAGCTTCTCGGGCCCCATGTTCAGCGAGATCACCGAGGCCTTCCCTGGCCAGGCGATGCTCGACCGCACCTCGATGAACACCTGGGAGGACGCCGCCGTCATCGCCCGCATCAACGAGATCGGCAAGCCGCGCCTCGTGCTCGCGGGCCTGTGGACGAGCGTGTGCATCGTCGGCCCCGCCCTGTCGGCGATCGACCAGGGCTTCGAGGTGTACGTGATCGCCGACGCCTGCGGCGACGTGTCGAGCGAGGCGCACGACCGCGCCATGGACCGCATGGTGCAGGCCGGCGCACGGCCGATGACCTCGCTGCAGTACCTGCTCGAACTGCAGCGCGACTGGGCCCGCACCGAAACCTACGACCTCACCACCGGCATCGCGCGCCGCTGGGGTGGCGCCTACGGCCTGGGCGTGACCTACGCCAAGACGATGTTCGACGCCCACGAAGGCTGAAGCAGGCACGCGGCACCCATGAAGCCCTACGTCCTGGCACTCGCGCTCGGCCTGCTGGTCGGCGTGATCTACGGCCTGTTCCAGGTGCGCTCGCCGGCGCCGCCGGTGATCGCACTGGTCGGGCTGCTCGGCATCCTGGCCGGCGAGCAGATCCCGCCACTGCTGCGGCAATGGTTCCGGCCCGAAGCGCATGCCACCTCGTGGCTGCACGAGCAGGTCAAGCCGCATGTGTTCGGCGAACTGCCGCAGTGCGCGAAGAAGCCGTCCGCCCGCGCGGCCGCAGCGCCGGGGCAGGACGCATGACCACCGAAGTCGACGACGGCCGCCGCCGCCTGGTCCTCGGCGCCCTGGGCGCCGCGGCCGGCGGCGCCGCGGCCCAGACCCACCCCACCAGGAGCACCCCCATGACCGACGCCGCCACCCCCGAACTGATCCTGCACAACGGCCGGTTCACCACGCTGGACCGCAGCAACCCCACCGCCAGTGCCGTCGCCATCGCCGACGGCCGCTTCCTGAAGGTGGGCCGCAGCGAGGACATCCTGCCGCTGGCCGGCGCGCGCACCCGCGTGGTCGACCTGCAGGGCCGCAGCGTGCTGCCGGGCCTGATCGACAACCATCTGCACATCATCCGCGGCGGGCTGAACTTCAACCTCGAGCTGCGCTGGGACGGCGTGCGCAGCCTGGCCGATGCGATGGCCATGCTGCGCCAGCAGGTGGCGATCACGCCCGCGCCGCAGTGGGTGCGCGTGGTGGGCGGCTTCACCGAGCACCAGTTCGCCGAGAAGCGGCTGCCGACCATCGAGGAGCTGAACGCCGTCGCACCCGACACGCCGGTCTTCATCCTGCACCTGTACGACCGTGCCCTGCTCAACGGCGCCGCGCTGCGCGCCGTCGGCTACGGCAAGGACACGACGGCGCCTCCAGGCGGCGAGATCGTGCGCGACGGCGCCGGCAACCCGACCGGGCTGCTGCTGGCCAAGCCCAATGCGGCCATCCTCTACGCCACGCTGGCCAAGGGGCCGAAGCTGCCGCCCGAGTACCAGCTCAACTCCACGCGCCACTTCATGCGCGAGCTCAACCGGCTGGGCGTCACCGGCGCCATCGATGCCGGCGGCGGCTTCCAGAACTACCCGGAGGACTACCAGGTCATCCAGCAGCTCGCCGATGCCGGCCAGCTCACCATCCGCCTGGCCTACAACCTCTTCACGCAGAAGCCCAAGCAGGAGAAGCAGGACTTCCTGAACTGGACGGCGAGCTCGAAGTACAAGCAGGGCGACGACTACTTCCGCCACAACGGCGCGGGCGAGATGCTCGTCTTCTCGGCCGCCGACTTCGAGGACTTCCGCCAGCCGCGGCCCGACATGCCGGCCGAGATGGAAGGCGAGCTGGAGGAAGTCGTGCGCGTGCTGGTGCAGAACCGCTGGCCGTGGCGCATGCACGCGACCTACGACGAGACCATCAGCCGCTCGCTCGACGTGTTCGAGAAGGTCAACCGCGACACGCCGCTGGCCGGCCTGAACTGGTTCTTCGACCATGCCGAGACGATCTCCGAGCGTTCCATCGACCGCATCGCGGCGCTGGGCGGCGGCGTGGCGGTGCAGCACCGCATGGCCTACCAGGGCGAGTACTTCGTCGAGCGCTACGGCCCCGCCGCGGCCGAGGCGACGCCACCGGTCAAACGCATGCTCGACAAGGGCATCCACGTGTCGGCCGGGACCGACGCCACGCGGGTGGCCTCGTACAACCCCTGGGTGTCGCTGTCGTGGCTGGTCACCGGCAAGACGGTGGGCGGGCTGCAGATCACGCCCGAGCGCAACCTGCTCGACCGCGACACCGCCCTGCGCATGTGGACCGAGAAGGTGACCTGGTTCTCCAACGAAGAGGGCCGCAAGGGCCGCATCGAGGCCGGCCAGCTGGCCGACCTGATCGTGCCCGACCGCGACTTCTTCGCCTGCCCCGAATCCGAGATCGCCGACACCACCTCGCTGCTCACGATGGTCGGCGGCAAGGTGGTCTACGGTGTCGGCCCCTTCGCGCCGCTGGATGCCGGCGGCCCGCCGCCGGCCATGCCCGACTGGTCGCCGGTGCGCCGCTACGGTGGCTACAGCGCCTGGGGCCGCGAGGGCGCGCCGCTGCAGACCACGCTGCGCCGCGCCGCCCAGGCCTGTGCCTGCGCGACGAGCTGCAACGTGCACGGCCACGCGCATGCCAGCGCCTGGGGCAGCCGGCTGCCGGTGCCCGATCTCAAGAGCTTCTGGGGCGCGCTGGGTTGCGCCTGCTGGGCGGTCTGATGGGCTGGACGCGATCCCCCTGGGTGTACCGGGCAGCCCTGCTGCTGCTGTGCGCGGCGTACCTGCAAGGCGGCCTGGTCAAGGCCTTCGATTTCGACGGTGCCATCGCCGAGATGGTGCATTTCGGCCTCGCGCCGGCGGCGCCGCTGGCGGCGGCCGTGATCGTGCTGGAACTGGGCGCGTCGGCGCTGATCCTCAGCGGCCGGCTGCGCTGGCTCGGCGCGCTGATGCTGGCGGCTTTCACGCTGGGCGCCACCTTCCTGGCGCTGCGCTTCTGGGAGATGCCGCAGCCGCAGCGCTTCGGCGCGGCCAATGCCTTCTTCGAGCACCTGGGACTGGTGGGCGGCTTCATACTCGTGGCCTGGCTCGACTGGAAGGAACGCACGCATGCCTGAGGCCGCCGCTCCCCGAAGCAGTTTCGCGCCCCTGCGGCTCCCGGTGTTCGCGGTGCTGTGGGGCGCCACGGTGCTGGGCAACATCGGCAGCTTCATGCGCGACGTGGCCAGCGCCTGGCTGGTCACCGACCTGTCGCCCAGCCCCACCGCGGTCGCACTCATCCAGACGGCGGCGACGCTACCGGTGTTCCTGCTGGCCATCCCGGCCGGGGTGCTGTCGGACATCCTCGACCGGCGGCGCTTCCTCATCGTGGTGCAGGTCCTGCTCGCCGCCGTGAGCACCGCCCTGCTGCTGCTCTCGCGCTCCGGCGCGCTCACCGTCGAGTACCTGATCGCGCTGACCTTCATCGGCGGCGTGGGTGCGGCACTGATGGGGCCGACCTGGCAGTCCATCGTGCCGGAGCTGGTGCCGCGCGAGGAGCTGAAGAACGCGGTGGCGCTCAACTCGCTGGGCATCAACATCGCACGCGCCATCGGCCCGGCCCTGGGGGGGCTGATCCTCGCGAGCTTCGGCGCCGCGATGACCTACGGCGCCGATGTGGCGAGCTACGTCTTCGTGATCGCTGCGCTGCTGTGGTGGAAGCGGCCCGCGGCCACCGACGCCGACGGCCTGTCGGAGAACTTCGGCGGTGCCTTCCGGGCCGGCCTGCGCTATGCGCGCGCCAGCCGCGAACTGCACATCGTGCTGCTGCGTGCGGCCGTGTTCTTCCTCTTCGCCAGTGCCGCGTGGGCGCTGCTGCCGCTGGTGGCGCGGCAGATGCTGAAGGGCACCGCCGGCTTCTACGGCGTGCTGATGGGCGCCGTGGGCGCGGGCGCGATCGTGGGTGCGCTGGTGATGCCGCGGCTGCGCGCCAAGCTCGACGCCGACGGGCTGATTCTTCTGGCCTCGGTGCTCACGGTGGCGGTGCTGGGCGCGCTGGTGCTCGCGCCACCGCAATGGCTGGCCGTCCTGCTGCTGCTGGTGCTGGGCGTGGGCTGGATCACGGCGCTGACCACGCTCAACGGCGTGGCGCAGGCGGTGCTGCCCAACTGGGTGCGCGGACGTGGCCTCGCGGTCTATCTCACGGTGTTCAACGGCGCGATGGCCGCAGGCAGCCTGGGCTGGGGCCTGGTGGCACAGCAGATCGGCGTGCGTGGCGCGCTGGTGGGCGCGGCGGCCGGCCTGCTGCTCGTGGCCCTGTTCTTCCACCGCGTGCGCCTGCCTGCCGGCGAGGCCGACCTGCAGGCCTCGCGCCACTGGCCCGAGCCGCTGCTGGCCGAGCCGGTGGCGCACGACCGCGGCCCGGTGATGGTGCAGGTGGAGTACCGGGTGCGCAAGGAAAACCGCCCGGCCTTCCTGGAGGCGGTGCGCCGTCTGGCGCCCGAGCGCCGCCGCGACGGCGCCTACGCCTGGGGCCTGCACGAACACACGGCCGACCCCGAGCGCATCGTCGAGTGGTTCATGGTCGAGTCCTGGGCCGAGCACCTTCGCCAGCACCACCGCGTGTCGCATGCCGACGCCGACCTGCAGGACGAGGTGGTGCGCTGGCACATCGGGCCGCAGCGGCCCGAGGTGCATCATTTCCTGGCGCTCTGAAATCCCGCGCCGCGCGACGTCGTGTCAGACGTAGCGCGGGATCGGCCCGTTCTGCGGCGTGGTGTCCGTGCCCAGGTCGACCACCACCTTGTCGACGAAGCACCAGCCCCAGCCCTCGGGCGGGTCGTAGCCCTCGATGATCGGATGGCCGGTGGCCTTGAAGTGCGCCCGCGCGTGGCGGTTGGGCGAGTCGTCGCAGCAGCCCACGTGGCCGCAGCTGCGGCACAGGCGCAGGTGCACCCAGCGGCTGCCGGTCTTGAGGCATTCCTCGCAACCCAGAGTGCCGGGCGTGACGGTGTGAATGCTGTCGGTGTGGGTACAGGCGCGGGGCATGGTGGCGCTCTCCTCGGTCGGAATCAATGGCGGTAGGTGCGTCGCCAGCGGCCGGGCGGCAGGCCCATGTGCTGGGTGAAGACGCGGCTGAAATGGCTCTGGTCGGCGAAGCCGCAGGCAGCTGCGATGTCGGCCAGCGTCAGCGCGGGCCTGGCGAGCAGCGTGCGTGCACGGGCCAGGCGCTGCGCCACCAACCACTGGTGCGGCGTCTGGCCGGTGGTCTCGCGGAAGGCATGGATGAAGTAGCTGCGCGACATGCCGCAGGCATCGGCGATCTCCTGGGCCGACAGCTCGCCGTCGAGGCGGGCGGCCAGCATCTCCTTGGCCCGCAACTCGAGTGTGCGCGGCAGCAGACGGCGCCGGCGCGGCGGGTCGGTTCGCTGACCTTCGCAGCGCGCCAGCACGTGGGCCGCCATGGCACCCGTGACGTGCTCGAGGAAGAGGCGGCTCGCGGCTTGCGGATGCGCCAGCGCGGGCAGCAGCGCCAGGGCCAGGTGGTGCAGCACCTCGTCGCGCACGCCGGTCAGCCGATTGGGTGCGCCCAGGCCCAGCGGCACGGCGCGGTCGGCATCCTGCTCGAGCGCGGCATAGGGAAACTCCACCAGCAGGAAATCGAAGCCGCTCTTCATGTCGGCGCGGTAGCGCTCGTTGAAGTCGCGCACGTAGATGCTGCCGCGGGCGAAGTGGTGCGTGGTCGCATGGTGGGCGTGGATGATCCGCCGGCTGTGGTCGTCGGCCAGCGACACGCCCAGCAGGATGCCGCGCCCCGACGCCGGAGTCTCCACGCTGCCGACCTGCTCGTCGGACACGGTCTTGCGATAGACCTGAAGTCCGCCATCGAGCGTGAGCTGCTCGTTGCGCAGCAGGCGGTCGGCGGTGCAGCCCAGGGCGTCGCGAGGCTGGGCAGGGGCGGCACGGGTGGCGGCAACAGGCATGGTGCGGGTCGGGAATCCAGGCCGGAACGGGACCCCGAGTGTGACCGACTGCAGCGCATCCTGTGCGACCTGCCTGCATGCCCTCCTGGGGCCGGGGCCGCGCCGGCCCCGGCTGTCAGGGCCGCGCCGCCGGGGCGCCCGGCCGTGCCGTCGCGAGCTCGGCGCGCAGTGCGCGCAACTGGGTCTTGAGCCGGCGCTCGTTCTCCAGGCCCACCCGCACCATCAGCTTCTGCCCGGCTGACAGCGACTCGAGCTTCGGGTCGGCGTATTCGTAGCGCACCCAGGGCTTCTCGGAGGGCACTTCGCCCTTGACCTCGACCACGCGGATGGCGAGCGGCCCTTGCGGCTCGGGTGCAGCCAGCAGGTGGTCGATGACGGCCACCAGGCGGTCGTTGAAGTACTTGCCGGGGTAACCCAGCTCCTCGTAGGCCCGCTGGAACAGCGGGTACAGGCGGGCGTAGAGCGTCGCGGCCTGCTTCGCTTCGACCGACTCGGCGAAGCGCACGAAGGGTGTGTAGCGTGTCGCGTTGTCCGGCGCCACGGTGCGCTGCGTGCCCTCGCCCGACAGCGCGAAGCGCCCGCCCGGGGGCCGCGCGGGCCACACCTGCACCGGCGCATGCTCGCGCGGCAGGTTGTCGATGGTGGCGACGAAGCGCCGCACGAAGCCATCCATCTGCAGGAAGGCCGCGACGTTCTTTCCGCCGAGCAGTTCGGTGAGGGCCGAGCGCACGCGCGCATCGGCGTCGGCGAGGGGCGGCAGGGCGTCGTCGGGCTTGGCGATGTCCTCGACCAGGTTCTGCGGCCCCTGCGCGGTGGGCGGAGGTGGCGGCGCGTCGTCCGGTGTGGCGGGCGGCATCACGACGGCGGCGGCCGGCGTTGCAGCCGATTCGGCCTGGCGCTGCTGCCACCAGCGCCAGCCGAAGAAGCCGGCCGCCAGCAGGGCCAGCAGCACGACGACGATCAAGCCCACGGGGCGTTCGGCGGCGGGGCGGTAGTCGGGTTCGCGGTCGGTCATGGCAAGAGCTTCCTCCGGGTCGGGTTGGCAGGCGTCCGACGGGCCATTGGACGCGCGCGACGCAACGCGCCCGTAACCTGCTGTGAACCTGTGGCGCGCGTCCCAGCCTGAGGGAGTCGACGGAGAAGCCCGAGTTCCGTCGCCTGACGCTGCGACGAAATGCTACAAAAAAGATAGCTGCCGGCGCCCGGTGGACGGGCGCTGCGGCCTCTTTTCACTTAAATCTCCGACGCGCCGCCGGCGTCGGCCACGCCCTCGCCATCGGCGCACGCTCGGTTGCGTCCCTGCGCCTTGGCCCGATAGAGGGCCTCGTCGGCCCGCCGCATCAGGGTCCGGGTGATGGCCTCGCCGGGCGGCGCCGCCGCAACGCCGACGCTCACGGTGACCTGGCCGTAGACCGCACTGCGCCGCGCCGCCACGGCGGCCACGAGGGCCTGCGCCACGGCCAGGGCATCGCCCTGCCCGGCCCCGGGCAGCAGCGCCACGAATTCCTCGCCGCCATAGCGTGCCAGCAGGTCACTTTCGCGCAGCCGTGCACGCAGCACGCCGGCCAGCATGACGAGCACGTCGTCGCCGACCGGATGGCCGTGCAGGTCGTTGATGCGCTTGAAATGGTCGGCATCGATCATCAGCACCGCCACCGGTTGGCCGTTGCGCCGCGCGGCAGCCAGCGCATGGTCCAGTTGCAGGTCGAAGGTACGGCGGTTGGGCAGCCCGGTCAGCGGATCGGTGCGCGCCTGGCGCCCCAGCTCGGCGTTGGCGGCTTCCAGCTCCGCCGTGCGCTCGCGCACCTGGCGCTCCAGGTCGCCCTGCGTGGCCATCAGCCGCGTGGTCATGCGGCCCAGCGCATCGGCCAGCGAGCGCAGCTCGGCGCTGCTGGCCGCCGGCGGCAGCCGTGCGCCCGGCACGCCCAATTCGATCTCGCGCGCCGCCTTCGACAGGCGGCGCACGTCGGCGCCCAGCCGCACTGCGGCAAAGCGCACCAGCAGCGCCCCGACGAGCGCGGCGAGCACGCCCACCATCAGCGCATGGCGGCTGGCGTCGCGCACGTCGGCGAACACGGTCTCGGCCGGCTCGCGCGCGGCGATGGTCCACCCCAGGTCACCCAGCGCCCGCGACGCCGGCAGGCGCGTCGCCGCCGTGAGCCACTCGGCGCCGTCATGCCACGTCGCGACCGCGGGGCCGGCACCTTGGAGCGGCGGCATGCGCACACCGTCAGCGGCCAGCTTCTGACTCTGGCCGCGCGGCGCGAAGATCACGTGGCCTTCGCGGTCGAAGATGAAGATCTCGATGCCGCTGCCGCGCGCCTGCGTCGACAGCACGGTATCCACGACCTCGCCGACCCAGTCCCAGCTTGCATGAACGCCCAGCACGCCCAGCCGCTGGCCATCAAGGACGACCGGCGCCGCATAGTCGACGAAACGCTGCGGTTCGCCGTCGCGGTCGGCCGGGACCAAGGTCGCGAGCAGCTTGGCAGGATGCACGTCGCCCACGAAGGGGCCCTCCTGGCCGCGCTGGAACCACGCGCGCTGCGCCACGCTTTGCCCGCGCAGCAGGTCGCCGGTGGCGGCGCGCACCGTGCCCGCCGCATCGGCCACGCCCACCCACAGGTGCGTGCGCGGTGCGGTGGCCTGGATCAGCTCGAGCGTGCGTTGCGCCTCGGGGCTGTCGAGTCCGGCCGTCCACACGGCTTCGCGGCGCGCCAGCAGGTCGACCATGTCGGCATTGATCGTGAGGTCGTTGGCGAGGATGCGTGCCGCGTTGCCCGCCAGCAGCGTCAGCACCCGGCCGGCATCGGTGCGCACCCGCTCGCGGAGCATGCCGCCGAGCGCCCAGGTGATGACGACGGACGCGAGCACCACCAGCGCACCGAACACCAGCGTGAGTTGCAGCTTGATGGTCAGAGGCTGCGACAGGCGCGAAGCCATGGGGCCGGCCATCCGCTTCAGGTCAGCGACTGGAGCCAGTCCATGCTGTCACGCAGCTCCTGCGCGGCAATGGTGTGCGCCACCGGGTAGTCCTGCCCTGCCACGGCCAGGGGCAGGCCGGCCGCGAGTTCGCGCGTGGCCTGTGCCGCCTCGGGCGGGATCACGGCGTCAACGCTGCCGTGGCTGACCCACAGCGCCTTGCCGGCAAAGGCATCGGCCGGCGCCACGTCGGGCAGCACCTCGGGCAGCAGGCGGCCGTGCCACACCAGCGCGGCACGCAGCAGCGCTGGCCGCGTCAGCATGAGCGACAGCGCCATGATCCCGCCCTGGCTGAAGCCACCGGCCACCACGCGATCGGCCGGCACGCCCAGCTGCTGCGCCGCCGAAGCCAGCAGTTCGCCGACCAGGAATCGGCTCTCGCGCTCCTGTTCGCGGTCGATGTGGCGCTGGCCATCGGCGCCCACCGCGAACTGGAACCAGGCATAGGCGCCCGGGACCAGCACGTTCGGCGCCCGCAGGCTCAGCACATGAAACTGCGGCGGCACGAAGCGCGCAAGACCGAAGAGGTCTTCCTCGTGGCTGTTGACGCCATGCATGAGCAGCAGAAGCCAGGGCGCGCCCGCCCCCTCGGCGGCGGGGCGATGCAGGAAGGTGAGCGGAAGCTGGAGGTCGGCCATCGTCGATCGGATACGCGGGATGGATGAGGGCGGATTCAGGGTGCGCCCGCGAAGCCGCGGGCGAGTGCATGCGTGAGCCCGGCCGCGGGACGCGCACGGCAACCGCCTGCGTTCTGGCCCGACCACAGCGGGCTGAAGTCGCCGCTGCCGGCCGCCTCCGCCTTCGCGCGCAGTGGGGCGATGGCCGAGGTGGCGAGCGGGAACTCGGGCGCCACCGCGCTCAGCGGGCCCAGCTCGCGCATCACACGGTTGACGATGCCGCGCGCCGGGCGACCGGTGAACAGGTTGGTCAGCGCCGTGTGCCGCGCCGCGTCGCCCTGCAGCGCGGCACGATGGATCGCGCTGGTCGTCGCCTCGGGGCATAGCAGGTAGGCCGTGCCCACCTGCACGCCTGCCGCACCAAGCGCCATCGCGGCCGCCACGCCCTGCGCGTCGGCGATACCGCCGGCGGCGATCACCGGGACGTCGAGCGCCGCCACCAGCTGGGGGAGCAGCGCGAAGAGGCCCGGCTGTCGCGTCAGGTCGTGCGAGAGGAAATGCCCGCGGTGGCCACCGGCCTCCAGCCCCTGCGCAATGACGGCATCCACGCCGCGCGCCTGCAGCCACAGGCCTTCCTCGACCGTGGTGGCCGAGGCCAGCACTTTCGCGCCCCAACTGCGCACGCGGGCCAGCAGGGCCGCCTCGGGCAGGCCGAAATGAAAGCTCACCACTGGCGGACGCAAGGGCTCGATGAGCTCGGCCGTCTCGGCGGTGAAGGGGTTGCGCCCCGGGCCCGGCGCGATCTTCGCGGGGTCGATGTCGTGTTCGCGGTAGTAGGGTGCGAGGGCCTCGCGCCACGCAGCCTCGCGGGCGGCATCGGGCACGGGAGGTGAGTGGCAGAAGAAGTTGACGTTGTAGGGTCGGCCAGAGACCGCGGCGCGGATCGCCTCGATCTCGCTGCGCAGCGCCTCGGCGCCGAGCATGGCGCCGGGCAGCGAGCCCAGGGCGCCGGCGTTGCTCACGGCGATGGCGAGCGCACTGCCCTGCACGCCGGCCATGGGCGCCTGGATCAGCGGCAGTTCGGTGCCCAGCAGCTGGGCGATGGAAAGGTTGGCCATGGTCCGTCCTCGAATCTCGACGGGCTGCATTGTGCGGTGCCGTGCGCGCCAGGGTCGGTGCAGGGACATCCGAAAGGCCCGCGCATGTGGCATCGCACAATCGCGCCATGCGCCCTCTTCCCATTGCCCGCTCCGGCGCAGCCGTCGGCCTCGCGCTGCTGCTCGCCGCCTGCTCGCGCGAGGAGGCATCGCCCGCCTCCGCCGCGGCCTCGGGCCAGCCCGCGGCGCAGAAGTCCGCCGCACGCAGCCCCTCGCTGCGGCGCCAGGATCTGATGCCGCTGGCTTTTCCCGGCTGGCAGGACAACGACACCGCCCGCGTGGGCCATCCTGCGCTGCCAGAACTCGGCGACGACGGTCGGCCCGTGGCCGACAGCGCGAAGCCCACCGCGGCCCGCGTGACGCCGCGCGAGGTGGTGCGCCTGTCGGACAGCCGCGCCGTGCTGCTGACCGAGACCGTGCCGCTGGATGACCAGGGCCATCCACTGGATGCGCATGTTTCCGGCGCCTGGCTCGGGGCCTACTTCTTCGAACGGCAGGGCGAAAGTTGGGTGCTCTCGCAGCGGCAGGACGCGGTCGACTACCTCGGCTTCATGGGCAGCTTCGGCGAAACCGCAGTGCACCGCGTGGCACCCGCGCGCCTGGTGCTTGGTGCCACCTACGGCAGTTGCTGGCAGGGCTACTGCGGCAGCTGGCTGTCGGCCTGGGAGCTGCGGCGCGATGGCGTGCGCCGCGTGCTCGACGGCGTGGCGCTCTCGGCGTCCAACACCGGCGCGCAGGAAGCCTGCGAGGCCGTGCTCGCCGGAGGCCGACGCGGCCGCGCCGCCGCCGGCGGACCGCGCGACGCGTGCTTCGACATCGAAGGCACGCCGCGCTTCGCGCAGGGCGTGCGCGACGACACGCCCGGTGTGCTGACCCTGAGCTTCCGAGGCGCACGCACTGCCGAAGGACGCCCCGCCGCACGCGCCCGCGTCAGGCGTGTCGACGAGCAGGCCGTCTACGCCTGGCAGGACGGCCGCTACGTGCTTTCGCGCGGGCGCAATCCCGTGCCGGGCTTCTGAAGCGCCCGCGCGGGATCACAGCCCACCCGCCACTTTGAGCGTCGTCCCGGTCACGTACGAAGCCTCGGGCGACAGCATCCAGACGATCGCTGCTGCGATCTCTTCGGCCTCACCGGGCCGTTGCATCGGGATGCGCGCCGCCACGCGCTGCGGGCGTCCAGGCTCGCCGGCGGTGGCGTGGATCTCGGTCAGCGTGGTGCCGGGTGACACCGCATTGACGCGGATGCCCTGCCCGGCCAGTTCCTTCGCCAGTCCCACGGTGAAGGCCTCGACCGCTGCCTTGCTTGCGGCGTAGTGAACGTACTCGCCCGGCGCGCCCAGGCTGGCGGCGATGGACGACACGTTGACGATCGCGCCCGCCGTCCCGTCGGTCTGCCAACGACGCACCACCTGCTGCGTGAGGGCCATGAGGCCCAGCACGTTGACATCGAGCACGCGCCGGAAGGTTGCGACGTCCTGCCCCAAGAACGGCCCCAACGGGCCCGTGACACCGGTGTTGTTGACCAGCGCCGCGAGCGGCGCACGCAGAGGCGGCAGGCGCTCCAGCAGCGTGGCCATGGCCTGCGCATCGCCGGCGTCGGCCTGCATCGCGTGCGCGAAGCGGCCGAGTCGCTGCACCGCCGCCACCACCTGCTGCGCGGCCTCGTGCCTCTCGGCGTAGGTGAAGCACATGTCGTAGCCGCGTTGCGCTGCAAGCCGCGCGGTGGCAGCGCCGATGCCGCGGCTGCCGCCGGTAATGAGCACGGTGCCCGGAATGGATGCCATGGCGTTTCCTTTCTCTGCCGCGAGCCCTGAGTGCGCTGTGGCGGGCCTCAGGGCTCATTGCCGATCACTTCGAAGAACGCGCGGACCATGCGGGTGTCCCGCCGCTCGGACAGGCAAACGACGTGCGCGTACGTGCGCACCTGGGCGTCGTCGAGCCGCACCGTGTGAAGCCCCGGCCCCGGGACGTACTCGACTTCCGATACGGCCGCCACACCGAGGTTCTGGGCCACCGCTTCCCGGATGATCTCGCGGCTGCCCACCTCCATCACGACTTCGGGCGTGACGCGCGCCACCTTGAGCGCAGACTCGATCGCCTTGCGCGTCGTGGAACCCGACTCGCGCAGGATGAGCTTCTCACCTTCCAGTTCTGCGATCCGGATACTGCGGCGTCGCGCGAAGCGATGCTCGGTAGAGCAGAAGATCACCACCGGATGCTCGCTGTAAGGCACCGAAACGAAGCGCTTGTCACGGGCCACCTGGGCCAGCACGCCGACATCGGCGCTGTAGTCGGCCAGCCGATCCAGCACGTCCTGCGAGTTGCCGGTGACCACGGACACCTTGATGCCCGGGTAGCGCGTGTGGAAGGCCGCCAACATGCGGGTCACATGCGAAGGGCCCACGGCGGCCACGCGCAGATGGCCAGACCGCAGTTCGCCCGACTCGCGCAACAGCTGCACCGCCTCCGACTCCAGGCTGAAGATCTGGCGCGACAGATGCAGCAGCCGTTCGCCCATCTCGGTGGGCCGCACCTGGCGGCCGGTGCGATGGAACAGCTCCACCTTGTAGAGCGCCTCGAGCTGGCCCACCTGGGTGGTCACCGTGGGCTGGCTGACGTGCAGGCTTTGCGCTGCCGCCGTGAAGGTGCCGGTGGTGGCCACGGCGTGGAACGAACGCAGTTGGGTCAGGCGCATGGATGGGGTCCTCGGCGGGTCGACGCGCGACTATAGATTGCATCAATACAAGAGCCCCAAAACTTGTATGGCGGAAATGGATGGATCGGGGCCGCGTGTCACCGATCCGTCACACGCGGTCCAAATACTGCCCGCAATCCCAGCCCACACCGCCGGGCGCCGCAAGCGGCCCGGTCCATCCGACATGAATCCCGTTGTTCTACGCGCGCAGTCCCTTCGCAAGACCTACGCCGGCCATCAGGCCTTGCGCGACGTCCACCTCGAGGTGCGGCGCGGCGAACGCGTGGCCCTGCTCGGCGCCTCGGGGTCGGGCAAGTCGACCCTGATCCGCTGCCTGTGCGGCCTGGAGACCAGCGATCCCTCCACGGGGCATGTCGAGGTCTTCGGGCGCACCCTGCAATCCAGAGGGCGCAACAGCGCCGAGATCCGCGCCCTGCGGCGGCGCATCGGCGTCATCTTCCAGCAATTCAACCTGGTCGGACGCGTGAGCGTCATGCGCAATGTCCTCACGGGCCTGGCGGCAGACGCGCCCTTGTGGCGGGCGCTGCTGGGCCGCTACGCCCTGACGGACCAGGCCCGCGCGCTGGACGCCCTCGATGCCATCGGGCTGGCGCCCCAGGCCTTCCAGCGCGCCTCGACGCTGTCCGGCGGGCAGCAGCAGCGCGCCGCGATCGCACGGGTGCTGGTCCAGGGGGCCGAGATCGTGCTGGCCGACGAACCGGTGGCATCGCTGGACCCGCAGTCCACCCAGCGCGTGATGGAACAGCTCACGGCGCTCAACCGCGACGCGGGCATGACACTGGTCGTGAGCCTGCACCACGTGGCGCTGGCACAGCGATTCTGCGAGCGCGTCGTCGCCCTGCGCGATGGCGCGCTGGTCTACGACGGCCCCAGCGCCGCGCTCACG
>JAFEEH010000236.1 GCA_018241185.1 Pseudomonadota bacterium
CGAGCAAGTCCGGCGACATCGACATGGTGTACCTCACGGGCTATGGCTTCCCGATGCACCGCGGCGGGCCGATGCACTACGCGAGCCAGGTGGGCCTGTACAACGTGGCCGAGACGATGAAGCGCTTTGCCAAGAACCCGCGCGACGACGCGGCCTTCTGGCAGCCGGCGCCGCTGATCCAGAAGCTGGTGGCCGAAGGCAAGTCCTTCGGCTGATCGCACGGCTGCGCGTCACGTGATCAAACGCCTTCTCGTCGGCTTGCTGCTGGTGCTGCTTGCACTGGCCGCGGCCGTGGCCGTGAACACGTGGCGCCATCCGTCGCGCCAGGTGGCGGTGGCCCCTGTGCCGCCGCTGCAGCTGGACACGCAGGCCGCCGCCCAGCGGCTGGCCGGCGCGATCCGCATCCGCACCGTGTCGGCGCTGGACGACCCAGCAGCCAACAACAGCGAATTCGACAAGCTGCACGCCTACCTGCAGCAGAATTTTCCGAAGCTGCATGCCACGCTCAAGCGCGAGGTGGTCGGGCAGCACGCCTTGCTCTACACCTGGCAAGGCAGCGATCCTGACGCCAAGCCGGTTGCGCTGATGGCGCACCAGGACATGGTGCCCATCGCGCCCGGCACCGAGAAGGCCTGGTCGGTCGACCCCTTTGGCGGTGACATCAAGGACGGCTACATCTGGGGCCGCGGCACGCTCGACAACAAGGGCAACCTGCTGGCACAGATGGAGGCCGTGGAATTGCTCGTCGGCCAGGGCTTCCAGCCGAAGCAGACCATCTACTTCGTGATGGGCGACGATGAGGAGGTGAGCGGCCTGCGCGGGGCGCTGCCCATCGCCGAACTGCTCAAGTCGCGCGGTGTCAAGCTCGACTGGGTGCTCGACGAAGGCCTGCTGGTGCTTGACGGCGTGCTGCCCGGCCTCACCAAGCCCGCGGCGCTGATCGGCCTGGCCGAGAAGGGCTACGGCACCTTCTTCCTCTCGCTCGACACCGCCCCCGGCCACTCGTCGATGCCGCCGCAGAAGAGCGCGATCGGCCAGATGAGTGCCGCGCTCACACGCCTGGAGGCCACGCCGATGCCGGGCGGCATCCAGGGCATTGCGGGCGAGATGTTCGGCACGCTCGCACCGGAGATGAACGGCTTCAACCGCGTGATGCTGTCCAACCTGTGGCTCACCGGCCCGCTGGTGCAGGGCCAGCTCGAGAAGAGCCCCAGCAGCAACGCCATGCTGCGCACCACCACGGCGCTCACCATCGTGCGCGCCGGCAACAAGGACAACGTGCTGCCCGGCCGCGCCGAGGCGGCCGTGAACTTCCGCGTCCTGCCGGGCGACACCCTCGACAGCGTCGAGGCGCACCTCAAGAAAGCGCTGGGCAACGACGCGATCCAGGTCAAGCGCTATCCGGGCAACTCGGAGCCGTCGCCGGTGTCGCCGACCGATGCGGCGGGCTACCGCTCGATCGAGCACACGGTGCGCCAGGTGTTCCCCGAAGCGGTGGTCGCGCCGGGCCTGATGACCGCCGCCACCGACTCGCGCCACTTCAGCCTGGTGAGCGATGCCGTCTACCGCTTTTCGCCCATCCGCGTGACCGGCGAGGACCTGCCGCGCTTCCACGGGACAAACGAGCGACTGTCGATCGCCGGTTATGGCGACATGATCCGCTTCTACCACCAGCTGCTGCGCAACACCGCGCAGCCCCAGTAACCCGCTTTTCGCTTCATTTCAAAGGAAGACACCATGACCAGCGCCGTGATCGTTTCCACCGCCCGCACCCCGCTCGCCAAGAGCTGGAAGGGCGCCTTCAACATGACGCACGGCGCCACGCTGGGCGGCCACGCCGTGCAGCACGCGGTGCAGCGCGCCGGCATCGACGGTGCCGAGGTCGACGACGTCATCATGGGCTGCGCCAACCCCGAGGGCGCCACTGGCGCCAACATCGCGCGCCAGATCGCGCTTCGCGCGGGCCTGCCCATCACCACCTCGGGCATGACCATCAACCGCTTCTGCTCCTCGGGCCTGCAGACCATCGCCACCGCCTCGCAGCGCATCATCGCGGGCGAGGGCGACGTGTACGTGGCCGGCGGCGTGGAGAGCATCTCGTGCGTGCAGAACGAGATGAACAAGCACATGATGACCGACCCCTGGCTGGTCAAGCACAAGCCCGAGATCTACTGGAACATGCTGCAGACGGCCGAGCAGGTCGCCAAGCGCTACAACATCGGCCGCGACGCGATGGACGAGTACGGTGCCCGGAGCCAGCAGCGCGCCACCGCTGCGCTGGAAGCCGGCAAGTTCAAGGACGAGATCGCCCCCATCACCGTGCTGGCCGGCGTGGCCGACGGCCAACTGGGCCTGATCACCAAGGAAGTCACCGTCGAGAACGACGAGGGCATCCGTCCCGGCACCACCAAGGAAGGCATCAGCGGCATCCGCCCGGCCATCCCCGGCGGCCTGATCTCGGCCGGCAACGCCAGCCAGTTCTCCGACGGCGGCGGCGCCTGCGTGGTGGTGAGCGAGCAGTACGCCGAGCGCAAGGGCCTCAAGCCCCTGGGCCGCTTCCTGGGCTTCTCGGTCGCCGGCTGCGAGCCCGACGAGATGGGCATCGGCCCCGTCTTCGCGATCCCCAAGGTGCTCAAGAAGCTGGGCCTCACGGTGGGCGACATCGACCTGTGGGAACTGAACGAGGCCTTTGCCGTGCAGGTGCTCTACTGCCGCGACAAGCTGGGTCTGCCCGACGACCGCCTGAACGTCAACGGCGGCGCCATCGCCGTCGGCCACCCCTACGGCGTGAGTGGCCAGCGCCTCACGGGCCATGCACTGATCGAAGGCAAGCGCCGTGGCGCCAAGAAGGTCGTCGTGACGATGTGCATCGGCGGCGGCATGGGTGCGGCGGGCGTGTTCGAGGTGCTTTGATCGCGCGGCGTCCGCCCCATGAACGAGAAGGCCCTGCGATGCAGGGCCTTTTTCTTGGGCGCGATGCGAAGGCGTGCGTTCGAGGCGAAGTCAGCGTCCTTCGGATGTCGCCCAGTTCGCCATCAGCGTGTTCGACGGGAGGTGTTCGTCCAGCAGCTTGCGCGCCGTCTCCACGCCCGCTACGGGCAGGCCTTTCGGGTCCAGCTTGCCGATCTGCACCAGCACGCTGGCCTGGTCCCAGTAGATGTGCTCGTGGTAAAGCTTGTCGCCGCGGAACTTCACGATGGCGACCAGGGGCACCTCCACGCGCTTTCCGGTCGGTGCGACGCCGGGGAGCATCCAGTCGATCTCGCAGGTGTGGGAGAAGCAGAACAGCATCTCGTCCACGATCTGGCTCGTGCCCACCGTGCGCGAGATGGGGATCAGCGTGGTGTCGGGTGGGTTCGCATCGACGAAGTGGTGGCGGTAGAAGCGCGCCAGCATCGCGTGGCCCACGCCGCCGGTCATGGTCGGGATGTGGTTGACGTAGGGCTCGGGCACCATGGTGGCCATGGTCGCGTCGACGTCGCGCGTCGCGAACTCGTACTCGCAGTGCTTGTCCCACAAGGCCGAGAAATCGTAGTGCGGCCCGAGCGTGCCGCGGAAGGCCGCGATGCTGCGCTGGTGCGCCATCAGCGCCGAAGGCTTGTGGTAGTGGCTGCTGCCGGCGCGTGCGAAGGCATGGTCGGCGCCGGGGTAGACGTACAGCTCGACGCCGGGGCGCCCCTGCAGCGCCTGCAGGATGGCGTTGCGCGCCTCGGGCGGGCAGAAGCCGTCCTGTTCCGCGATGTGCAGCACCAGCGGCTTGCCGCCCAGGCGGTCGGCCTCGCCCAGCGCCTGCTCGATGCCGACGCCGTAGTACGACACGGCGACATCGCAGTCGGTGCGGCAGGCGGCCAGGTAGGCCAGCTTGCCGCCCAGGCAGAAGCCCAGCACGCCCGCGCGGCCGGCGAACTCGGGCAGGGCACGCAGTGCGTCCAGCGCGGCCTGGATGTCCTCGACGCCCTTGGCCTCGTCGAAGCCCTGGTAGAGCGCCAGCGCACGGTCGAACTGCGACTCGTCGATGTCGATGCCCGGCTCCTGGCGCCAGAACAGGTCGGGCACCAGCGCCACATAGCCTTCCTCGGCGTAGTAGTCGGCCAGCTCGCGCATCGTCTTGTTCACGCCGAAGATCTCCTGCGCGATCACGATGCCGGGGCCCTTGCCCGCGGCGGGCAGTGCGAGGTAGCCGTCGAATGCGCCGCTGCCGTCGGTGGCCTGGATGCGCACGCGCCGTTGGCGTTGCGAAGGGGTGGAGGTCATGGGGTCGTTTCTCCTTGGGGGTGCAGGGTGGTGTAGCGGCCGTCGGCATAGAGCAGCGGCGCGTGCCGACCCGGGTGCATCTGCACGGATTTGATCTCGCCGATCATCACCGCATGGCTGTGGGCGACCATCATCTCGTCCACCACGCAGTCGAAGCTGACGAGCGCGTCGCGCAGGATGGGGGCGCCGGTGGTGAGGGTATCCCAACGGCCAGGCTCGAAGAGCTCGCCGGCGCCCGGGCCGGCACCGCCGAAACGCGTGGCCAGGTCCGAGTGGTGCAGGGCCAGCAGGTTCACGCTCATGCGGCGGCTGTCGGCGATGCTGCGGAAGGTGCTGCCCTTGAGGTTGATGCAGGCGAGCAGCCGCGCCGGCTCTGCCGACAGCGCCGTCACCGCCGTGGCCGTGAGCCCGGTGGGACGCTGCCCGTCGGTGGTGCCGACGATGCACACGGCGCCAGCCAGGCGGCGCATGGCCATCCGGAAATCCCCCGGCGGCAGGCAGGCCGCGCGGCGCAGCGCCTGCAGTGGGGGCAGGGCGGCGGCGGCCGCCTCCAGGGCCATCATGCGGCCTCCGCCTGGGCCGGCACGACCTCGGCCAGATAGGCGTCGCTGCGCTCCGGGCTCATGAAGAAGCGGCTGAAATCGGTCGGGTCGTTGAAGCCGTTGACGATGCGCCGCGCCACCGCCGGCACCGCGGCCGCCGTGCCCAGCAGCTGCATGACGTGCGGTGGCGGGGGCGCCAGCATCGCGTTGGTCCAGCCGCACACGTGGGTGCCGTAGCGTTCCCAGAAGCTTTCGAAGGTGGCCTGCATGAAAGTGGCGTCAAACGGTGCATCGCCGTGCGTCACGATGGCGCGCTCCACGGCGTCGGCAAACTTGGCCGCGTTGTTGGAGCCCTGGCCGGTGATCGGGTCGTTGAGCATCACGGCGTCGGCCATGCCCATGACCGCCCGCCCGCTGGGCAGCCGGCCGACCGGGCGTCGGACGGTGGGCGGGAAGGCACCGCTGAGGATGCCGTTGGCATCGGTGAGCTCGACCTGCGTGCAGCGCTCGGCCTCCCAGGGCAGGAAGGTGCGCAGGATCTCGAGCGATCGCGCCAGGTGGTCGGCGGGCGTCCGCACATCGGCCCAGCAGTCCATCGGGCCGCCGGGGATGCCCTCAAACACCATGATCTCGCACGGCCCGGTGGTGGTCAGGGCCGGGAAGACGAAGTACTCGCCGACGCCGGGGATGAGGTTGAAATTCACCGCGCTGTGCTCCTCGCGCGGGCGCATGCCGTGCACGTAGGTCAGCGCCAGCGCGCGCTGCGGCCGGTCGTAGGGGCTGCGGCCCGCGTCGCGCTCGAACATCTTTGCGATCGCACCCTTGCCCGCGGCCACGATGACGAGGTCGTGCTGCTGCGACCACTGCTCCAGGTCGTCGATCTCCGCATCCGTGAAGAGGATGCGGCCGCCGCGCCGCTCGAACTCGGCCATCCAGCCCGGCACCTTCACGCGCTGGTCCACCGACTGCGCGATGCGGTCGAGGCGGTGGCTCCAGGCCAGCGCCTTCACGCCGGGCTGCTCGGGGTGCGGCACCGTGAAAGAGATGCCCTCCACCGGCGGGCAGTCCTGCTCCCAGAAGGCAATGCCTCGGTCGCGCTCGAGCTGCAGGCTGTCGTGGAACATGCACTGGCTGGACATGACCTTGCCGCCCTGGATGTCGTCCGGCGTGCGGTTGGACACGACACCGACCTCGTAGCCCCTGGCCTGCAGGCCCAGGGCGAGTTGCAGACCGGATTGGCCGGCACCGACGATGAGAATCTTGCGCATGGAAGTCTCCTGGGGAAGGAATGGAAGTGGGTTCAGGCCATCAGCTTCGGGATGGCCGGCTCGAAGGACTCGGGGCCCATGGCCGAGTAGCCGCCGTCGACGGCGTAGTCGGCCCCGGTGACGAAGCTGGCGTGGTCGGAGCACAGGAAGAGCACCACCTGCGCCACTTCGTCCGGGTCGCCCACGCGCCGCAGCAGGTGGAAGGGCGCGGCGACGCGGTCGGTCCTGGCGCGGTCGCCGTTCGTGAGCTGGTTCATGATGTTGGACCAGGTCCAGCCCGGCGACACGCTGTTGACGCGCACGTTGTCCGGTGCCAGGTCCATCGCCATGTTGCGTGTGAGCTGCACCAGTGCCGCCTTGCTCACCGGGTAGAGCCAGCGGCCCGTTTGCGCGACACCGGACGAGATGCTGGTGAAGTTCACGACCGCGCCGCCGCCGTGGCGCTTCATGTGCGGCAACGCCGCCTGCAGCATCATCGCGGCGCTGGCCACGTTGACGTTCAGCGTCGTGAGCCACTCGGCGCGGGTCGAGGCCTGGCCGTTGTCGACATAGCTGCAGGCCAGGTTGACCAGGAAGTCCAGGCGGCCGAAGCGCTCGGCCGTCTCGTCGGCGCAGGCGCGCACCTGGGCGTCGTCGGTGATGTCGGTGCGGCGGAACCACACCTTGGCTTGCGTGCCGCAGGCCGCGGCCACCTGCGCGCCGCCCTCGGCGTCGATGTCGGCCAGGGTCACGCGCACCCCGGCCTCCTGCAATGCGCGCACCACGGCGGCGCCGATGATCGTTGCGCCGCCGGTCACGATGGCAACCTTGTCGGCCAGGCCCTTGAACATGCTGTCACTCCTGTGGGGTGGGGATGGAGCGAAAGATAGTCAGCGGCGCCATCGCACGGCATCCCGGAAACGCAGGTGCCATCCCGGATGCGCAGCTTTGTGCGCCGGGCTTGCGCGGCAGGCTGGCGCCGGTGGCGCGACCCTGGCCTTCCCGGATGCGCCCGGGCGTGGCATTTGCTAGATTGAACGCACCATGCCGGCCCTGTCCGAGTCCCTGCCGCTGTCGCGCTTCAGTCTGTTCCACACCCGTGACGTGGACCAGGCGCGCGAGCGCGTGGCGCGCATCTTCTGCCCGCACGTGCTCAACACCTGCCAGGCCCGTGACCGGCTCGACGCGCGCCATCACAGTGCGCCGCTGGGCGCCGACACCAGCCTCAACTACGTGCAGTACGGCCCCGCGGTCGACATCAACCCCGGCCACCTCGGCAGCTTCTACCTGTTGCAGATCCCCTTGCGCGGTGGTGCCGCGGTGTGGTGCGGCGGCCGCGAGGTGCTGGCCGACTGCGCGACCGCCTCGCTGCCGTCGCCCACGGAATCGCTGCGCATGCGCTGGGCGGCCGACAGCCCGCACCTGATCGTGCGCTTCTCCCAGGCCGCCGTGATGGCGCAGCTCGAACAGCTTGCGCAGCACGAGGTCCACGGCCCGCCGGTGTTCGACCCTGCGGTGCGCCTGCAGCAGCCCGAGGTGGCGCCGGCCGTCGCCTTCATCCACTGCCTGCGCCAGACGCTCGATGCCGATCCCGGCTTCTCCGGCTCGCTCCTGGCGCGCCAGGCCGAAAGCTACCTGCTGTCCACCTTTCTCATGCAACTGCCGCACAGCCACCGCGCGACGCTCGATGCCGCGGGCCGGCGTGCGCTGCTGCCGCGCACCGTGCGCCGCGCACAGGACTTCATGCAGGCCCATGCCGCCACGCCGGGCACCCTGGTCGAGCTGTGCAGCCAGCTGGGCGTCAGCGCGCGCAGCCTGCAGCAGGCCTTCCTGCAGGCCACCGGCGAAAGCCCCATGGCCTACTGGCGCGGGCTGCGGCTGGATCGGGTGCGCCAGGCCCTGCGCGACGCGGCGGGGAAGGGCGCGCCGGCCCCCGTCACGCAGATCGCCCAGCGCTTCGGCTTCTTCCACGCCGGCCATTTCGCAGCCCTCTACCAGGGCCGTTTCGGCGAACGCCCGAGCCACACGGCGCGTGTCGTCAAGGAGTCAGAGCGCGCCCATTGATTGGATTACATTGGCCCGCTTGTCCCTCATCGCAGCAAGCCCCGGCCATGTCGCTTCGTCCCACCCTCGACTTCCTGCTCTACGACTGGCTCGCGGCCGAGACACTGAGTGACCGCGAACGCTTCGCCGACCATTCGCGCGAGACCTTCGATGCCGTCCTCGACACCTGCGAGCGCATCGCGCGCGAGAAGTACGCCCCCTTCAACCGCCTGGTCGACACCCAGGAGCCGCATTTCGACGGCGAGAAGGTGATCCTGCCGCAGGCCACGCACGACGCGCACGCGGCCTTCGTCGAGAGCGGCATGATGGCCGCCGCGCAGGACTACGACATCGGCGGCATGCAGCTGCCCTACACGGTGCAGGCCGCGGCCAATGCCTTCTTTGGTCTCGCGTCGGTGAGCATCGGCTCCAACATGCTCACCAGCGGCAACGCCAACCTGCTGATGGTGCACGGCACCGACAAGCAGAAGGAGGTCTTCGCGCTGAACGAATTCTCCGGCCGCTGGGCCGGCACCATGTGCCTGTCGGAGCCGCAGGCCGGCTCTTCGCTGTCTGACGTGGCCACGCGCGCCGTGCCCGATGGCGCCGATTTCGAAAACGATCCCCTCGGCCCGCGCTACCGCCTGACCGGCAACAAGATGTGGATCTCGTCGGGCGACCACGAGCTGACCGAGAACATCGTGCACATCGTGCTGGCCAAGATCCCCGACGCCGAGGGCCGACTGGTGCCGGGTACCAAGGGCATCTCGCTCTTCATCGTGCCCAAGCGCATGGTCGACACCGAAGGCAATCTGACCGGCGAGCGCAACGACGTCGCCCTCGCGGGCCTGAACCACAAGCTGGGCTGGCGCGGTACCACCAACACGCTGCTGAACTTCGGCGAAGGCAAGTACCCGGTCGGCGGCAAGGCCGGTGCCGTGGGCTACCTGGTGGGCGAGCCCGGCAAGGGCCTGCACTGCATGTTCCACATGATGAACGAGGCCCGCATCGGCGTCGGCACGGCGGCCGTCATGCTGGGTCTGGCGGGCTATTACGCGTCGCTGGAATACGCGAAGAATCGGCCGCAAGGGCGGCTGCCGCTGAATGCCGCAGGCGGCTCGGTGGCCAAGGACTCGGCGAAGCCGCAGGTGCGCATCATCGAGCACGCCGATGTGCGTCGCATGCTGCTGGCGCAAAAGGCGTACTGCGAGGGTGCGCTGGCGCTCGAGCTGTATTGCGCCAAGCTGGTGGACGAGCAGAAGACCGGCGCGCCGCAGGCGGCCGACGACGCGCGCCTGCTGCTGGAGGTGCTCACGCCCATCGCCAAGAGCTTCCCGAGCGAGTGGTGCCTGGAAGCGAATTCGCTGGCAATCCAGATACACGGCGGTTATGGCTACACGCGCGACTTCCCGGTCGAGCAGTACTGGCGCGACAACCGCCTGAACATGATCCATGAAGGTACGCACGGCATCCAGGCGGCCGACCTGCTGGGCCGCAAGGTGCTGATGGAAGGCGGCCGCGGTCTGCAACTGCTGGGCGACCGCATCGCCGCGACCATCGGCCGCGCGGCGGCTGTGACCGTACTGGCGCCGCACGCCAAGGCGCTGGGCGCCGCGCTCGAACGCGTGGGCACTGCCACACGCGCCGCCTGGTCCACCGGCAACCCGGCCGAGGCACTGGCCAACGCGGTGCCCTACATGCAGGCCTTCGGCCACACGGTCATCGCCTGGATGTGGCTGGACGTGGCGCTGTGTGCCCTTCAGAAGGGCAGCGCCACCGCCACCGGCAAAATTGGCGCCATGACCTATTTCTTCCATTACGAGCTGCCGAAGATCGGCGCCTGGCTCAACGTCGTCGAGAGCCGCGATCCGGTGTGCGCCCAACTGCCTGAGGAAGCGTTTTGATGACCGAGCCGATCCCGGTCCCCACCGCGTCGAAGAAGAAGCGCCACTGGATCGAGAACCTGACCTGGGTGCTGATCTACGGCGGCCTGCTGACGATGGTGCTGGGCATCGCCACCGCGCGCAACGACGAGGCCACCGGCTGGGCCATCGCCGTGCCGGGTGGCGTGGCTGCGGCCATCGGCTTCGTGCTGATCTACGTGCGTTCGCGCATGAAACCCTGAGCGCCCGGCGCGTCCCATTCCGCTTGATCAAGGAGACACCATGACCCCACGCACCACCCAGAAACTCTTCGACCTGAGCGGCAAGGTCGCCCTCGTCACCGGCGGCTCGCGCGGCCTGGGCCTGCAGATGGCCCATGCGCTGGGCGAGGCGGGCGCGAAGATCATGCTCAGCTCGCGCAAGGCGGAGGACCTGGAACAGGCCGCCGCCGAACTGCAGGCCGCCGGCATCGACGCCCGCTGGATCGCGGCCGACTGCAGCAAGGAGGAGGACACGCGCCGCCTGGCCGACGAGACGCTGGAGCGCATGGGCGCCATCGACATCCTGGTCAACAACGCCGGCGCGAGCTGGGGCGCCGCGGCCGAGGAGCACCCCGTCGCCGCCTGGGACAAGGTGATGAACCTCAACGTGCGCGGTTATTTCATCCTTGCGCAGCAGGTGGCCAACGGCTACATGATCCCGAAGAAGACAGGGCGCATCATCAACATCGCCTCCATCGCGGGCCTGAACGGCAACCCGCCGGACATGAAGACGCTGGCCTACAACACGTCCAAGACCGCGGTGATCGGCTTCACGCAGACCCTGGCGGCGGAGTGGGGCAAGTACGGCATCAACGTCAACGCCATCTGCCCGGGCTTCTTCCGCACCAAGATGGCCTCGGGCCTGATCGACATGCTGGGCGAAGACAAGATGGCCTCCGCCGCGCCGCTGCGCCGACTGGGCGACGAGGAAGACCTCAAGGGCATCACGCTGCTGTACGCCAGCGACGCCGGCAAGCACATCACCGGCCAGTGGCTGGCGGTGGACGGCGGCGTGAGCGTGGTGCTCGGGGCAGCCTGACATCCGGAATACGGACTGCCGGACGCAGAGGACGCAAAGGTTTCGCAGAGGTCGCAAAAGAATCCGATGAAGGATTTCCTGGTTTCTTCTGCGTTCTTTGCGGAACCTTTGCGCCCTCTGCGTCCGGAAGTTGAGGACCTTCCATGAGCATTTCCTTCGGCGTCGAGATTCCCTTCGTCACGCACCTCGGCTTCACCCTGGAGCGCTTCGAGGGCGGCGAGTCGGAGTTGCGCTACACGGCGCAGCCCGAGCACATGAACAGCTTCTTCGTCACCCACGGCGGGGCCTGCATGACGCTGATGGACGTGACCATGGCCGCTGCGGCGCGCAGCGTGCAGCCCGAGATGGGCGTGGTCACGATCGAGATGAAGACCAGCTTCATGCTGCCCGCGAAGGGCCCGCTGGTGGGCAAGGGCCGCCTGATGCACCGCACCGCGACCATGGCCTTCACCGAGGCCACGATCTACGACGCCGAGGGCCGCGCCTGCACCCACGCGACCGGCACCTTCAAGTACGTCAAGCGGCTGCCGGTGGACGGCAAGACCATCCACGACCTCAAGCCGGTCTCGACAGACTGACCTTTCATGCCAAATCGGCCTGCAGCGCCCACCACACGGGCGCGAGCAGCTATCGAAACCATAGCAATCCGGAGTTTTCCATGCCCGCCAACAAGCAGATCCACCTGGCCAGCCGCCCCGAGGGCGAGGCCCAGCTGTCCAACTTCAAGCTGGTGACCGGCGAGACGCCGCCGCTGGCCGACGGCCAGGTGCTGGTGCGCCACCACTACATGAGCCTGGACCCGTACATGCGCGGCCGCATGAACGAGTCCAAGAGCTACGCGCAGCCACAGCCGCTGGACCAGGTCTTCCAGGGCGGGACGGTGGGCGAAGTCGTGGAGAGCAAGAACGAGAAATACGCCGTGGGCGACAAGGTCGTCGGTTTCGGCGGCTGGCAGGAGTACTCGGTGGTCGACGCCACGCAGCCCGGCGCGCTGCGCAAGGTCGACACCACGCACGTGCCGCTGTCGCACTACCTCGGCGCGGTCGGCATGCCCGGCGTGACGGCCTGGTACGGCCTGGTCAAGATCATCGCGCCGAAGGAAGGCGACACGGTCGTCATCACCGCGGCCTCGGGCGCGGTGGGCAGCGCCTTCGGTGCGCTGGCCAAGGCGCGCGGCTGCCGCGTGGTGGGCATCGCCGGGGGCCCCGACAAATGCAAGTACGTCACCGACGAACTCGGCTTCGACGCCTGCATCGACTACCGCCAGCACCCCGACGCCAAGAGCATGAGCGCGGCCCTGAAGGAAGCCTGCCCGAAGGGCATCGACGGTTACTTCGAGAACGTCGGTGGCTACATCTTCGACGCCGTGCTCTCGCGCATGAACGCCTTCGGGCGCGTCGCCCTGTGCGGCATGATCGCCGGCTACGACGGCCAGCCGCTGCCGCTGGCGAACCCGTCGCTGATCCTCATCAGCCGGCTGAAGATCGAAGGCTTCATCGTCAGCGAGCACATGGAAGTCTGGCCCGAGGCGCTCAAGGAGCTCGGCACGCTGGTCGCCACCGGCAAGCTCAAGCCGCGCGAGTCGATCGCACAGGGCCTCGAGGCGGCGCCGGAAGCCTTCCTGGGCCTGCTCAAGGGCAAGAACTTCGGCAAGCAGCTGGTCAAGCTGGTCTGATCTCGCGCGCCGCGCGGCTCAGGAGTGGGGGATGGCGGCCCGGCTCATTCGGGGCGCACCATGCGGGTCAGCACCCGGTCGTGCAGCACGTAGTGGTGCCACAGCGCGACGGCGGCGTGTGCGCCGGCCACCCCCAGCAGCGTGTTGGCCGCGAGTTCGTGCAGGTCGCCCAGGGCTTTGAGGCCGCCGAACCACGTGGCCGCACCCAGCAGCGGCGTCGCCAGCAGCAGGACGTAGAGCAGGCGATGCGCCCAGGTGGCGGCGCGGCGCATCCAGCCGTCGCCCACCGCGGGCGGCGTGCCCTGGACCGCACGCAGCGCCAGCCGCAGCAGCACGAGGGCAAGCACCGCCAGGCCGGTCCAGACGTGAATGTCAGGATTCATCGACGACGGGCGGGTTGACGCGACCCCGTCCATGTGCACGCGCAAGGCCCGGCCCATGCCGTCGCTGTAGAACCAGTTGAAGACCACCAGCAGGGCGGTCGCCCAGTGCAGCAGGATCTGAAGGCTGCTGTAGCCGGTGCGCGTCTTCATGGACGCCGCTCCGGGTGGTGGGGCGGTTCGGCAGGGCTGGGGCAGTTCATTCGCATGCGTTGGGCGGTCGGTGGAAGAAGACCGTCAGCATCGCCGCCAGCGCTTAAGGTCGGATTAACGCGCCGCGAAGCACCGCGCGACCCCAAGACCGTGGTCCCGCGCGGGGGGCGACGGCCGTCGCGCGGCGATCAACCCGCTGGCGCCGGATCTGCGGGAAGGCCGGTTGCCGCCGCCCGAAGGTAGGCCACGATGGCGACGCGCGCCTGGGTTGCCAGTGCCTGCAGGTCGGGCCGCCCGGCCGTGCCGATGAAGGCATGCGAGAACAGCCCATAGATGATGGCCTGGCAGGTGCGTGCCGTCTGGCGCTTCGCCAGCACCGCCTGTGTCTCGCTGGTGGCCTGCAGCGCGGCCGACCATTCCGACACGAAACGCTCGAACATCTTGCGGTAGGCGTCGGGGCCGGAGATGAGGCGCTCGAGCATGTAGTGCTCGCCCCACTCGCGCGGCTTGTCACGGTGCAGTTCGACCTGCGATGCCACGACCGCCTCGACCATGGCATCCAGCGGCTGTCCTGCATGCCGCGCCGCCGCGGTGCGCATCGCCAGCAGCAGCTCCTTCGTGCGCAGGTGGATGCAGACCCGCCCCAGGTCCTCCTTGCTGGCGAAGTATTCGTAGAAGCTCCCCAGGCCCGTTCCCGCCACCGCCACGACTTCCCTGATCGTGATGGCGGCATAGCCGCGCTCCACCAAAAGCCGAACAAAGGCCTCGCGCAAGGCCTGCGCGGTGTGATGGGCCCGCGACTGGCGAGGCCGCCTTCTGGGAGGAGTGGGCGCCGGGCGCGGCGTCTTGGTGCTCATCGGATCAGGAACCCGAACACCCCGCAAAGGGCTTCTTCCTAGAATTTTTTGTGCCGCAGTCGCTCATGCAGCCGATTCTGCAACGGCATCGGAAGCGGCCGAAAACTGACGACAACAAAGGAGACGCACCATGACCAGACCCATGCCGGCATTGATTGCCGCGCTTGCCCTCGCGTTCGGCATCGCCGCCCAGGCCCAGCCGGCGCAGACCGTGAAGATCGCGTCGATCGACGCGATGTCCGGCCCGATGGCCGGCCTGGGGCTGAACGTGCTCAAGAGCTTCCAGTACAGCGCGAAGCTGGCCAGCGACCAGGGCTGGGCAGGGCCGGTCAAGTTCGAGATCGTTCCCTTCGACAACAAGCTGTCGGCCCAGGAAGCCGTGGCGCTGCTGAACAACGCCGTGTCGCAGAACATCCGCTACGTGGTCCAGGGCGCCAGTTCGTCCAGCGTGGGCATCGCGCTGCTCGACGCGATCGAGAAGCACAACAGCCGCAACCCGGGCAAGGAGGTCGTCTACCTGAACTACGCGGCGCAGGCGCCCGCGATGACGAACGACAAATGCAGCTTCTGGCATTTCCGCACCGATGCCAACTCCGACATGAAGGTGGCGGCACTCACCACCTACCTGGCGGCGCAGAAGAACATCCGCAAGGTCCACCTGCTCAACCCGAACTACGCCTACGGGCAGGAGGTGTCGCGCGCGGCCCGCGAAGGACTGGCGAAGAAGCGGCCCGACGTCCAGATCGTGGGCGACGACTTCCATCCGCTCGGGCAGGTCAAGGACTACTCGCCCTACATCGCCAAGGTCAAGCAGTCGGGCGCCGACGCGGTGGTCACCGCCGACTTCGGTGCCGACCTGGCCCTCATCGTGCGCGCCGCCAGGGACGCCGGCCTCCCGGTGGACTTCTACACCCTCAACGCCAACAACTTCGGCGTACCCGCCGCCATGGGCGCGGCCGGCGAAGGCAGGGTCAAGCTGGTGTCCGCTTTCGCCCCCAACGCGCCGGGCCTGTCCGGGCAGTCGCTGCTGCCCGACTTCAAGCGGCAGTTCAACGAGGACTTCATCAACGGCCTGGGGCACAACGCGCTGGTGATGCTGGCCAAGGCCATGCGTGAAGCCAATTCCACCGACCCCGCCAAGGTCGCCGCGAGGATGGAGGGCCTGACGTTCAACGGGCTCAACGGTCCGGTGGAGATGCGAAAAAGCGACCACCAGGCCCAGCAGCCGATCTACGTGCAGAGCTGGGAGAAGGTGGACGGCAAGGCCGTCGTACACGACCAGGAAAACACCGGCTTCGGCTGGAAGCCGGTCGCCACCGTCAATGCGGCGGCTGCGGCGCTGCCCACGACCTGCCGCATGAAGCGACCGGACTGAACAACCTCCCGAGGACACACCATGATCGGCACCCATCCGGACAACCAGGTCCCGGAACTCAAGGACTACAACGTCTACGCCTCCGATCCCGCGCTCCGGCGCGCCGTCGCGCGCGCAGGTGCCGGCTGGCACGACGGGGAACTGATGCGCCAGGGCACCGAATATGGCGCTGAGGAGACCCTGCGCGCCGCTGCCGATGCCAACCATTTCGAGCCCGAGTTGCATGCGCTGTCGCCCGTCGGCGAGCGCATCGACCAGGTTCGCTTCCACCCGGCCTGGCACCAGATGATGGCCATGGCACGGCGCAACGGCATCGCCAACCTGCCGTTCACGGTCGAGCGCCCGGGCGTCTGGTCGGCTTACGGTGCATCGCTGTACATGCACAGCCAGATCGAGTCCGGCTCCACCTGTCCGACCACGATGACCAAGGCCTGCATCCCGTTGATGCGACTGAACGCACCGCTGTGGGCCGACGCCCGGCCGCTGTTGCTCTCCGGGGAACACGATGCGCGCGACGTGCCGCTGTCCGCCAAGCGCTCCATGACGGTCGGCATGGGCATGACCGAGAAGCAGGGCGGCAGCGACGTGCGCACCAACACCACCCGCGCCGTGCCGGCCGGGGAGGGCGCCTGGGGCCCGGAGTTCCTGCTCACCGGCCACAAGTGGTTCTTCTCGGCCCCCATGTGCGACGGCCACCTCGTCCTGGCCAGGACCGACGAGCGCGGCCTGAGCTGCTTCTTCGTGCCGCGCTGGCGTCCCGACGGCAGCAAGAACCCGATCCACATCCAGCGCCTGAAGGACAAGGTGGGCAACCGGTCCAACAGCAGCAGCGAGGTGCAGTTCCACGACGCCTGGGGCGTGCTCGTGGGCGAGGAGGGACGCGGCATCGCGACCATCATCGAGATGGCCACCTTCACCCGCCTGGACTGCGCGCTGTCCAGCGCCGGCTTCATCCGTCAGGCCTTCACGCAGGCCTTGCATTACGCGCGCTCGCGCCATGCCTTCGGCAAGGCGCTGGCCGAGCAGCCGGTGATGACCGCACTGCTGGCCGACATGGCGCTCGAATCCGAGGCCGCCACGCTGCTGGCCATGGAACTGGCGACGCATTTCGGCTCGACCGACCCGGACGACCTGGCCTGGCGGCGCCTGCTCACGCCCGTCGCCAAGTTCTGGAACTGCAAGCGTGCCGTCGGCCTGAGCGGCGAGGCGATGGAAGTCTTCGGCGGCAACGGCTATGTCGAGACCGGGCCGATGGGCCGTCTGTACCGCGAGGCACCGGTCAACTCCATCTGGGAGGGCTCAGGCAACGTGATGTGCCTGGACGTGCTGCGCGCGATCTCGCGCAACCCGGAGGACGGGCATCGCGTGCTCGATCAGTTGGCCGACATCGCCTCGCAGGCGCCCCAGGTGGCGACCCAGGTGCGCTGGCTGCGCGACGCGATGCAGACGCCTCCTCAGGAACTGGAGCCGCAGGCGCGCCGCTTCACGCAAAAGCTGGCCCTGGCGACGCAGGCCTGCCTGATGCTGCGCCACGCCGGCAGCGACGCCGCGGACGCCTTCGTGGCGAGCCGGTTCGACCCCGACTGGGGGCCTGTCACGGGCATCAGTGCGGGCACCTCCAACCCGGCCGCGCTGCTGGACGCCGCCTGGGCCTGAGCACAGGCCGCACGACCGCGGACAGCGAGCCGCACGAACCCGCCCGACCCGACACCGGAGACAAGCCCATGACCGACCTCGTGTCCCTGCTCGACCAGCATGCGCGCACCGTGCCGCACAAGGAATGCCTGCGCACGGCCGGGAAAAGCTGGACCTATGCCGGATTCGCCGAGCAGACGCGTCGGGCCGCGAGCGTGCTGCGCGACCGCGGCATCGGGCCGGGCGACCGGGTGGGCCTGCTGTGCTTCAACACGCCGGGCTTTCCCATCGCACTGTTCGGCGCCTGGCGGCTGGGCGCGGTGGTGGTGCCCATCAACCACAAGTCGCAGGCGCCCGAGGTCGACTACATGCTGTCGCATTCGCGCGCCCGCCTGTGCCTGATCGACGGCGTGCTCGCCCCGCTGAAGGCCCGGGTCGCGCATCCGACGGACTGGCTCGGCACCGACAGCGAGGCGGCAGGGCTGCCATCCTTCGACGAACTGCTGGCCCGCGCCGAACCGCTGACCGGCCGGCACGCACCCGCGGCCGACTCCCTCGCGGAAATCCTGTACACCTCCGGCACCACGGGCAAGCCCAAGGGCTGCCTGCACAGCCACGACAACGTGTTCCACGCCGCGTTGTGCGCAGCCGCCGCCAACGGCTTCACGCCCAGGGAGCGAACGCTCATCGCCATGCCGGTGTGGCATTCGTCGCCACTGAACAACTGGCTGCTCGGGACGATGCTGATTGGCGGCACGACCGTGCTCATGCGCGAATACGCCCCCAAGGCCTTCCTCGAGGTGATGGCGGCAGAACGCATCACCTTCACCTTCGGCGCACCCATCGCCTTCCTGGCGCCGCTGTCCGTCGTTCCCGACGTGGCCGCCTACGACCTGAGCCACATGCGCCAGTGCGCCTACGGCGGCGGCCCGCTCGGTGCCGACATGGCCCGCAGGCTGGCCGAGTGCTACCGGACCGACCGATTCGTGCAGGTCTATGGCATGACCGAATCGGGGCCTTTGGGCACCGTGCTCTACCCGGAGGACGCACAGGCCAAGGCCGGCTCCATCGGGCGCAGCGGCGTGCCGGGCGTGGAGCTTCAGGTGCGCCGCGCCGACGGCCGCCTGTGCGGGCCGGGCGAGGTCGGGGAGATCCACCTTCGCACGCCGGCCATGATGCAGGGCTACCTCGACAACCCCGAGGCGACCGCCGCCGCGTTCGACGACGAGGGCTGGTACCGGAGCGGCGATCTCGCCCAGGTGGACGAGGACGGCTTCCTGTTCATCGTCGACCGGCTCAAGGACATGATCATCTCCGGTGGCGAGAACGTGTACTCCAAGGAGGTGGAAGACGTGCTCGGCGCCTGCCCTGGCATCGAGCAAGCGGCCGTCATCGGGCGGCCCCATCCGGAATGGGGCGAGACCGTCGTCGCGGTGATGGTGGCGCGGCCGGGCGAGCGCCCCGAGGTGGCCGAGGTGCGCAGCTTCCTCGAACAGCGGCTGGCCCGCTACAAGATCCCGCGCGTCTTCGAATGGCGCGAAACCCTGCCGCGCACGCCCACCGGCAAGGTGGTCAAGCACGTGCTGCGCGAGGCGCAGAATGCATCGGCAACCGCACCGTCCAACCCGGGGAACTGACCATGGAAGGCACGCATGAAGTGTTCAACCAGCCGGCGCCGCTGGCCGGCTACAACCTGTTCGAGACGAATCGCGCGCTGCGCGATGCGCTGAAATTCAACGCCCCGCAGCTCGATGCCGCGCCGCTGGGCGCCCTGGGCGCGCAGTTGGGCACGGCCGAGATGCAGGCCCACGCGCGGCTGGCCAACGTGCACACGCCCGAGCTGCACACGCACGACCGCTTCGGCCGGCGCATCGACCAGGTGGAGTTCCACCCCAGCTACCACGCGCTGATGTCGGCGGCCGTGGGCGCGGGCCTGCACGGCCTGCCGTGGGCCGGCGAGGGCGCCTCGCCCCACGTCCAGCGCGCCGCGGGCTTCATGCTCTTCACCGAGCTGGAGCCCTCCATCCTCTGCCCGATCTCGATGACCTACGCCGTCACGCCCGGCCTGCGCGGCAACGCGGCCGTGTATGGCGAATGGGCGCCACTGCTGCAAAGCCGGGCCTACGACCCGCGGCTCACGGTGTATCGCGACAAGCCCGGCGTCACCATGGGCATGGGCATGACCGAGAAGCAGGGCGGCTCGGACGTGCGCGCCAACACCACGCAGGCGGTGCGCGACGGCAGCGATGCCTGGGGCGAGCGCTATGCCATCACCGGCCACAAGTGGTTCTTCTCGGCGCCGATGTGCGATGCCTTCCTGGTGTTGGCGCAGGTGCCGGCTGGCCTCACGTGCTTCTTCCTGCCACGGGTGTTGCCCGATGGCACGCTCAACCGCATCCGCATCCAGCGCCTGAAGGACAAGCTGGGCAACAAGGCCAATGCGAGCTCCGAGGTCGAGTTCCACGGCGCCCATGCCTGGCTGGTCGGCGAAGAGGGCCGTGGCGTGCCGCAGATCCTCGAGATGGGGACCATGACGCGCCTGGACTGCGCGCTGGGCACCAGCGGCCTCATGCGGCAGGCCGTCGCGCTGGCGCTCAATCACACCTCGCAGCGCAGCGCCTTCGGCAAGCTGCTGATCGGCCAGCCGCTGATGAAGAACGTGCTGGCCGACATCGCGCTGGAGAGCGAGGCCGCCACGGCGCTGGCGATCCGCCTCGCGCGCGCCTTCGACCGGCAGGACGACGCCCACGAACGGCTGATGGCCCGCCTGCTCACGCCGGTGGCGAAGTTCTGGATCTGCAAGCGTGGCAGCCATCTGGCACAAGAGGCGATGGAATGCCTGGGCGGCAACGGTTACGTGGAGGAGGGCGGAGAAGGCGTGATGGCCCGCGTCTACCGCGAAATGCCGCTCAATTCCATCTGGGAAGGCGCCGGCAACATCATGGCGCTCGACCTGCTGCGCGGCCTGCGCAAGGGCGATGCGGCCGAGGCGCTGGCGCACGAGCTGGCGCCCGCGCGCGGCCAGCATGCGGCGCTCGACCGGCTGGTCGACGCGCTGCCCGCGCGCGTCGAGGCCATGGCCACCGAGATGGAGGCCCGCCGCCTCACGCAGGACGTGGCGCTGGCGGTGCAGGCCGCGTTGCTGGTGCAGACCGCGCCGGCGGCCGTGCACGCGGCCTTCTGTGCTTCGCGCCTGGGCGGCGACTGGGGCCACGCCTTCGGCACGCTGGGCGCCGGCGCGGATGTCGACGCCATCGTGCAGCGGGCCATGCCCGCGGCCTGACGACCCGCGAAAAGCGGCCGGTCCGGGTCGTCAGGGACGATCGTCACGTTTGTGACGAGTTTGGCTGCAATGCCCGGCTGGCGGGCGCTGGAGGCCGATTGCACTTTGATGCTGCGCACATGTGGACAGGCGTACAAGCCCTTGTCCTGCGGCCGTGCGCCCGTCAGCATGTTTCGCTCATCCGACGGAGACGCCCATGACCGACACCCTGAAAGACGCCGCCACGCTGGCCGCCGAAGCCGCCCGCCCGTACCCCAACGACAGCGCGGCCTACCGCACGGCCCGCGTCGCGCTGCTGGCCGAAGAGATCGAACTGCGCCGCCACATCGAGCGCGTGGCCGCCATGCGCCGCGCGCTGCCGCCGGGCGGTGCACCGCGCCAGGACCACCGCTTCCTCGACGAGCAGGGCCGCGACCTGGGCCTGGCCGAGCTGTTCGGTCGCCACGACACGCTCGTGACCTACTTCTGGATGTACGGTCCGCAGCGCGAGCGCCCGTGCCCGATGTGCACCGCCTTCCTCGGTGCCATGGACATCCCGGCGGTCGACCTGTCGCAGCGCGTGGCCTTTGCCGTGCTGGGCCGCTCGCCCGTGGCGCGGCAGCTGGCCTTCGCGCGCGAGCGCGGCTGGCGCAACCTGCGCTTCTTCCAGACCGTCGGCGACGACTTCGCGCGCGACTACCGCGGTCTGGCGCCCGACGGCAGCGAGTGGCCGGCCCTGGACGTGTGGACGAAGGGCCCCGACGGCGCGGTGCGCCACTTCTGGGCCTCCGAACTCGGTGGCACGCAGGACCCCGGCCAGGACCCGCGCGGCGCACCGGACCCGACGCCGCTGTGGAACATCCTCGACCTCACGCCCGCCGGACGCGGCAGCGACTGGTACCCCAGGCTGACCTACGGTGCGAACTGACCGTGCATCGGGGTCCGCGTCGGTCTGACGTGTCGTGTCTTCTCGACCTGCCACACGCGCACCGCTCGGCCTCTTTCCCCAGCTGACGACCGGTCGCCGCGACCGGCCTGAGGCTCGACCACGGCAGGCCCCAGTTTGCAGCCCTCGTCGCGATGTGTACCTTCGGCGCGCCGGGCCGCGGTATGGGAGGCAAGCACTGGTCGTTTCGAAGATGGCAAGCGCCGGCCGACCACAGCCTCCTCGAGTACCGCCTGCAGCCATCGAGATGCATGCACGTCGGCGGTCAAGAAGTGGACAGTCGTATTTAATGACTTGTATGCTGCCCCGACCAAGGCAGACCACAACATCACGACGTGGCACACGGAGTCCTCGGGCCGGGGCGAGAACCAACACCATGACATGCTGCACATCCCCCCGCCTTCGGGGCTCCACGCCAGCACAGGCGGGTGCGCGGTTCGCAAGCATTGCGCTCGGTGCCGGAATCCTGGCAGGTGCCGCATGTGGTTGACGACCACCACCGAATAGTCCGTTTGCGAAAGGAAGAACCGTCATGCGCCCCTCGAGCTTCCATGGCGCGCTCATGCTCGTGCTCGTGCCGGCCGCCGCATGGACCGCAACCGCCTCGGCTGCCTGCCGCAGTATCAGTTTCGAACGTGGCGCCAGTTCGGCGCTGGTTCGTGGCGTGGCACCGGCAGAGGGCATCGACTGCCTGCGCTTCGGTGCCGGTCAAGGGCAGGACGTGCAAATGTCCGTGCGCTCCGTGCGCGACCAGGTGGCCTTCAGCGTCGACGGCGTGGCCGACGACCGCGACAACCTGCGCTTTCGCAGCACGAAAAAGACCTACGAGGTACGAGTGTTCCAGACCATGAGGGCAGCCGCCCCGGTGCCGTACGAATTCAGCTTGTCGATCCGGTAGCACGCTCGGGGGCCACACGCGAAAGCGTTCGACAAGGCGACATCGCGCGGTTAGGGTGAGGCCTTCGCATTCGCTACCCACGGCCCCATGCCCGACCTCATCCTTCACCACTACGCTGCCTCCCCCTTTTCCGAGAAGACGCGCCTGCTGCTCGGCCACAAGAAGCTGGCCTGGAAGTCGGTCATCATCCCGTCCGTCATGCCCAAGCCCGAGCTGCTGGCGCTGACCGGCGGCTACCGTCGCACGCCGGTGCTGCAGCTCGGTGCCGACATCTACTGCGACACCGCGCTCATCGCCGACGTGCTCGAACACCTGCAGCCCGAGCCGACGATCTACCCGGAGCCGGAGAAGGGCCTGTCGCGCATCCTCGCGCAGTGGGCCGACAGCTCGCTCTTCTGGGCCGCGATGGCCTACAACCTGCAACCCAAGGGCGCCGCGGAGCTGTTCGCCACGCTGCCGCCCGAAGCGGCCAAGGCCTTCGGCGAAGACCGCGCGAAGATGAGCACCGGCAACATGGCGCGCCTGCGTCCCGGCGACGCCGCGGCGGCCTACAAGTCGTACCTGCGGCGCCTGTCCGACATGCTGGACGACAAGCCCTTCCTGCTCGGCGAAGTGCCCTGCATCGCCGACTTCTCGGTCTACCACCCGCTCTGGTACACCAGCCGCGTCCATGCGGTGAAAGGCATCCTCGACCTCACGCCCGCGGTGGTCGACTGGATGGACCGCATGAAGGCGATCGGCCACGGCAGCCTCGAGAAGACCACGGCCGCCGACGCCGTCGCCGAAGCGAAGGCGGCCACGCCCAAGACCGTGCTCACCGACAGCACCTTCCAGGACGAGCACGGCATCCCGCTGGGCAGCGCCGTGACCATTCGCGCCGAGAGCTTCGGGCTGGAGGAAACGCCCGGCACGCTGGTCGCCGCCACGCGCACGCACTACACCCTGGCACGTGAGAGCGAGGCCACCGGAACGGTGCACGTCCACTTTCCGCGCATCGGCTATGTGCTGAAGGCTGCCGAGGGCTGAGCCTTCCGAACGGGCGGGCCCGCCGTGGTCCCCCGCATGACAGACAGCGGGCGCGGCTTCGCGCTCCAATGGCGGCCGCGGTGCCGCATGCCGGCGCACGGTTTTCTTCCAGAGACATTTCCCCAGAAAGGCTTCGTTCCATGATCCAGGACTTCCAAGGCAAGACGGCGGTGCTCACCGGTGCCGGCTCCGGCTTCGGCCTCGAATGTGCGCGCATCGGCGCCGCACGCGGCATGAACCTCGTGCTGGTCGACGTGCAGCAGGACGCGCTCGACAAGGCCAAGGCCGAGATGGAAGCCGCCGGCGCCCAGGTGCTTGCCATGAAGGTCGACGTCTCCAGCGCCAAGGAAATGGAAGCCCTGGCCGCGGCCGTGAAGGAGCGCTTCGGCGCGCCGCATTTCGTCTTCAACAACGCCGGCGTCGGCGCTGGCGGCCTGGTGTGGGAGAACACGGTGGCCGACTGGGAATGGGTGCTGGGCGTCGACCTGTGGGGCGTAGTGCACGGTGTGCGCCTGTTCGTGCCCATGATGCTCGAGGCTGCTGCCAAGGACCCGTCGTACCGCGGCCACGTGACCAACACCGCCAGCATGGCCGGGCTGCTCACGCCACCCAACATGGGCATCTACAACGCCGCCAAGGCCGCGGTGGTGAGCCTCACCGAGACGATGTACCAGGACCTGAAGCTGGTGACCGACCAGATCGGCGCGAGCCTGCTGTGCCCGTACTTCGTGCCCACCGGCATCACCAGCAGCGAGCGCAACCGCCCCAATGCGCCCAAGGAGGCCGAACTCACCAAGAGCCAGCTCATCGGCCAGGCCATGAGCAACAAGGCCGTGAGCAGCGGCAAGATCACCGCCGGCGAAGTGGCGCACAAGGTCTTCAAGGCCATCAGCGACAACCAGTTCTACGTTTTCAGCCACGAGAGTCCCAAGGCGCTGGGCAACATCACCAGCCGCATGGAGAACATCGTGGCGATGAAGAACCCGGCCGACCCGTTCCTGGAGGCGCCGGCCGTCGGCGCGAAGCTGCGCGAGCAGCTGCGCGCGGCCTGAGGTCGACCAGGCCATGGCCACACTGCGCCAGGAGTTCGTCGTCGACGCCGCGCCCGCCCTCGTGTGGGACGCGCTGCGCGACTTCGGCGCGGTGCACACGCGCCTCGCGCCGGGCTTCGTCACCGCCTGCGAGACGGAGGAGGGCGGTGAAGTGCGCCACATCACCTTCGCCAACGGCTACGACGTGCGCGAGCGGCTGGTCGGCATCGACGAGCAGGCGCGCCGCCTGGCGTACACGGTGGTGGGTGGCAAGGCGGCGCACCACCATGCCAGCGCGCAGGTGCTGGCCGAGCCCGACGGGCGCACGCGCTTCGTGTGGATCACCGACGTGCTGCCGCACGAGGCCGCTGGCCCCATCGGCGCCATGATGGCGCTGGGCGCCTCGGCCATGATGAAGGCCCTCGGCGCACTGGGCGCGGTCAGACAGCCGTAGCCGAAGCGGGGCACACTCGCGGGCCGGCGCCGATCGCCGCCAGCCCACGCCCCGGATGTCCTCTTCCTCTGTTCCATCGACCGCCGAGGCGGCGCCGCCTGAGGCGGTGACCTTCGCCGAGGCTTTCCGCTTCTGGCTCAAGCTGGGCTTCATCAGCTTCGGCGGGCCGGCCGGGCAGATCGCAGTCATGCACACCGAACTGGTGGAGCGGCGGCGCTGGCTGTCCGAGGGGCGGTTCCTGCACGCGCTCAACTACTGCATGCTGCTGCCCGGGCCGGAGGCCCAGCAGCTCGCCACGTACATCGGCTGGCTCATGCACCGCACGGCGGGCGGCGTGGTCGCCGGCGCGCTGTTCGTGCTGCCGTCGCTGCTGATCCTCATCGCGCTGTCGTGGGTCTACATGGCCTACGGGCACCTCACGGTGGTGGCGGGCATCTTCTACGGGCTGAAGCCTGCGATCACGGCGATCGTGCTGCATGCCGCGCACCGCATCGGCCGCCGGGCGATCCGCAACGGGTGGATGCTGGGCCTCGCGGTGGCGGCCTTCGTCGCCATCTTCTGGGGGCAGGTGCCGTTCCCGGCGATCGTCGCGGTGGCGGCGCTGCTGGGATGGCAGGGCGCGCGCTGGCGGCCACAGCTTTTCTCCACCGCCGGCCACGGGGCCGCGCAGCGCCCCGGCGGGCGGGCGCTCATCGACGACGACACACCGACGCCGGCGCACGCGCGCTTTTCGCGCGCAGGGCTGGCCCGGGTCGTGGCGGTCGGCGCACTGCTGTGGGGGGCGCCGATGGGCCTGCTGATCGCGCATGGCGGCTGGCAGGGCACGCTGGCGCAGATGGCCTGGTTCTTCAGCAAAGCGGCCTTGCTGACCTTCGGCGGTGCCTACGCCGTGCTGCCCTACGTCTACCAGGGCGCGGTCGATCATTTCCACTGGCTCAGCGCGCCGCAGATGATGGACGGCCTGGCCCTGGGCGAGACCACGCCCGGGCCGCTGATCATGGTGGTGGCCTTCGTCGGCTTCGTCGGCGGCTGGCTGCAGGAGGTCGCGGGGGCGGGCGCTCCGTTCCTCGGCGGGGTGCTGGCGGCGGTGGTCGTCACCTTCTTCACCTTCCTGCCGTCCTTCCTGTTCATCCTGGCCGGCGGCCCGGCGGTCGAGGCCACGCACGGGCGCCTGGGCTTCACCGCGCCGCTGGCGGCGATCACCGCCGCGGTGGTGGGCGTGATCGTCAACCTGGCGCTGTTTTTCGCCTGGCACGTGCTGTGGCCGGACGGCTTCGGCGGGCGCTTCGACGCGGCGGCGGCGGTCATCGCCGTGGCGGCGGGCGTGGCGCTGTTCCGCTTCCGGCTCGGCGTGATGCCGGTGCTGGGCCTGTGCGCTCTCGCCGGCCTGCTGCTGCGGCTGGCCGGCGTGGTGGCTTGATCCAGGCACCAGGGGATTCAAGCCAAATCGGCCTCCAGCGCCCGCCCAGCTTGCGCGAGCAGCTATGAATTCGATAGCGATCGTGCGTCTGCCGAACGCGGCGCCAGCCGCTCGGTGCCGCCGATCGGCAGGGTGAAGAACGCGGCCTCGGCCACGCCGCGCGCCGCGCGTTCGGCGGCCAGCACGCGCGGCGGTTCGTCCAGCGACTCGTCGGTGAGCGGGAAGGTGCCCCAGTGCACGCCCAGCGAGCGCTTGGCGCCGATGTCGCGGTGGATGTCCATGGACTGCGCCACGTCCACGTGCTGCGGCGTCATGAACCAGCGCGGCGCGTAGGCGCCGATGGGCAGCAGCGCGATGTCGAAGCCGCCGCCCAGCGCCTCGGTCTGGCGGGGTGCCAGCCGCTCGCGGATGTCGATGAAGTCGCGCGAGTAGCCCGTGTCGCCCGCAAAGAAGAAGTGGCAGTCGGGCGCGAACACCGCAAAGCCGCCCCACAGCGTCTGCAGCCGGTCCTGCAGGCCGCGCGCCGACCAGTGCTGCGCGGGCAGCAGCATCACCTCCACGTCAGGTCGGCCGGGCACCGGCAGCGCATGGCTGTGCCACCAGTCCAGCTCCAACACGCGCGGCATGCCGCGCCGGCGGAACCAGTCGGCCAGGCCCAGCGGCACCACGAACAGCGGCGACCCGTCGGGCTGCGCGGCCAGCGCGCGCACCGCCCCCAGGTCGAGGTGGTCGTAGTGGTTGTGCGAGACCAGCACCAGGTCGATGTGCGGCAGGTCGGCCAGCGCCACGCCGGGCGGCTGGTGCCGCTTCGGTCCGGCAAAGGCGACGGGTGAGGCGCGCTCGGCAAAGACCGGGTCGGTCAGCAGGCTCAGTCCACCGAACTGCGCCAGCACCGTGGCATGGCCCACCCAGGTCACGGCCGGCACCTGCGCCGCGGCGCCGGCCGCATTGCCGTGCAGGAAGTTCAACGCCGGCACGACTTGCGGGATGGGCGTGGAAGGCGGCTGCGGCAGGCGCTGCCGCGCAGCCTCGCGCCGCCAGCGCAGCACGGCCGACAGCGGCGGCGGCTCGAACTCGAGGTAGTTGTTCTGGAAGCCCCGCGCGCGGTGGTGCGGCGGTGGCGGGTCGGCAGCCACGTGGGTGCGGTCTCGTCAGACGATCGAGTTGTCGCCGTCGTCGAAATTGCCCGCGTCGTCGAAGCCGTCCCAGTCGGCGCCGGCGTCGTTCGCCAGCGTGCTGTCGGCCGCGCCGGAGCGGCGGCCGCCGTCGTCGCCGAAGAAGTTCTGCGTGACGTTTTCCGTCACCGTCGGTGTGCCGCCCTGGCCACCGCCGAAGAAGCCGCCGCCGCTGCCGCCGTGGCCACCGAGCAAGTGCTCGATGCCGTTGAACAGGAACATGCCGCCGGCCACGCCCGCGGCCGCCGAAGCCGCGGTGCCCAACAGGCCCGGCCCGTTCGATGCCGTGGGTGCTGCTGCCGCGGCCGTCGGTGCACCGAAGACCCGCTCACGCCAGCTTGGCGCTGCCGTGCGCGCGGGCGGCGCACCCGGTGCGTAGCGATCCGAACCGTCGTAGCCGCCGGCCGCCGGCATCGGCTGGGACGCATAGGGTGGCGGTTGGAGCTGCGGCGCGCGGCCCCAGTCGATGCCGGGTGCTCCGCCGAGGAAGCTGCCGCCACCGGGCTGCTGCTGCGCCTGCGCGAGCTGGGCGATCTGCTGCTGCGCGTCGGCCAGCGCATGCTCGAGCAGCAATGCACGCTGCACCAGCAGGTAGACCGCATCGGGCTGGCCGGCCAGGCGCTCGCGGATCATCGCGACGGCCTGCGGATCCTTCTGCACACCCTGTACCGCGGCGAGGCGCTGCAGCAGGTCGTCGAGCCATTGGGTTTCCTGGGGGGTCATGGGGGCCTTTCGTGACAGGGGAGGAGGGCACCGGCCCAAGGGCCGATGCCATGATGCTGCGACTCTCCGGCGCGCGCCAAGTTCGGCCCCCATGGCCCTGCTTAAGCGCAGCCTAAGCCTGCGCCGGCGGCGCCAGCGGCACCGCCGGCGGCGCCAGCTCGGTGAACTGGCCGTTCCAGTAGGGGTAGTGGGGGTAGGGCGGCATCACGGCGCTGGCCGTGTCGAGCACCGCCATCTGCGCGGGTGTGAGCGTCCAGCCCACGGCGCCGAGGTTCTGCACCAGCTGCGCCTCGTCGCGTGCGCCGATCAGCACGCTGGCCACCGTGGGGCGCTGCAGCAGCCAGTTGATCGCGACCTGCGGCACGGTCTTGCCGGTTTCCTCGGCCACCTGCAGCAGCGCATCGACCACGCGGTACAGGTGCTCGTCGGCCACCGGCGGCGCGAAGCCGGCCGTCTCGTGCAGGCGGCTGCCCTCGGGCAGCGGCTGGCCGCGCCGGATCTTGCCGGTGAGGCGGCCCCAGCCGAGCGGGCTCCACACCAGCGCGCCCACGCCCTGGTCGATGCCCAGCGGCATCAGCTCCCATTCGTAGTCGCGGCCGACGAGCGAGTAGTAGGTCTGGTTGGCCACGAAGCGCTCGGTGCCCAGGCGGTCGGCCGCGGCCAGCGCCTTCATCAGCTGCCAGCCGGCGAAGTTGGAGGCACCGATGGCCCGCACCTTGCCGGCGCGCACCAGGTCGTCGAGCGTGCGCAGCATCTGATCGACCGGTGTGTGCGCGTCGAAGGCGTGCAACTGCAGGATGTCGATGTGCTCCGCCTTCAGCCGCCGGAGCGCGGCGTGCGTCGATTCGAGCAGGTGGTGGCGCGACCAGCCCGCGTCGTTGGGTCCGTCGCCCGTGCGCAGCGTGACCTTGGTCGAGATGAGCGCCGCGTTGCGCCGACCCTCCAGCGCCGCGCCGAGGATCTCTTCCGACGCGCCGGACGAGTACACGTCGGCCGTGTCGAAGAGGTTCACCCCCGCGTCGAGGCAGATGTCGACCAGGCGCCGCGCGCCGGCCACGTCGGTCTGGCCCCAGGCGCTGAAGAGCGGGCCCTGGCCGCCGAAAGTGCCGGCCCCGAAGCCGAGCGCAGGCACACGCAGGCCGGAGCGGCCGAGCAGTCGTTGTTCCATGAGAAGACTCCTTTGAAGAACAGGAAGGTTTTCGGTATGACTCCCTCTCCCCCTGGGAGAGGGCGGGGGTGAGGGCACGCGGTCGTGGATGCAGTGCCAAGTTCGATGTGCGGGGTTGCCCCTCACCCAACCTCTCCCCAGCGGGGAGAGGAGAAAAACCAAGTCAGGCACCCGCCGTCGCGCACTCCGCCGGCACCCGCCGCCGGTCCAGCACATGGCTCCACAGCGCCAGCAGCAACCCGGCCACCGTCAGCGCCGCCGCCGCCAGCCCCAGGTTCTGAAGCCCCTGCGTGCCGGAGCCGCGCTCGATGACCACGCCGCCGACCCACGCGCCCAGCGCGTTGCCCAGGTTGAAGGCCGCGATGTTCAGGCTCGACGCCAGGTTCTGCCCCGCACCGGCCGCCATCTCCAGCACCCGCACCTGCAGCGGTGCCACGGTGGCGAAGGCGACGATGCCCAGCAGCCCGATGAACACGATGGCCGCCACCGCATGCGGCATCGCCCAACGCGCCACCGCCAGCACCGCGGCCAGCGCCACCAGCGTGCCGATGACGGCCCGCATCGGCGCCTTGTCGGCCAGCTTGCCGCCCAGCAGGTTGCCGATGGCCAGCCCGCCGCCGAAGAGCAGCAGCACCGGCGACACCGCCGCGTCCGACAGGCCCGTGACGCGCGTCAGCACGGGCTGCACGTAGGTGTAGAAGGCGAACACGCCAGCAAAGCCCAGCACCGTCATCGCCAGGCCCAGCCACACCTGCGGGCGGGCCAGCACGGCGAGCTCGTCGCGCAGCGGCGCGGGCTCGACCTTGGCGGCATCGCGCGGCACATAGCGCGCCAGCACCGCCAGCGCCACGACGCCGATCACCGCCACGGCCCAGAAGGTCGAGCGCCAGCCGAAGTGCAGGCCCAGCCAGGCCCCCGCCGGCACGCCCAGCAGCGTGGCGGCCGTCAGGCCCGTGAACATGATCGCGATGGCCGAGGCGCGCTTCTCCGGCGGCACCAGCCCGGTGGCGACCACCGAGCCCACGCCGAAGAAGGTGCCGTGCGCGAGCGAGGTGATCACCCGCGCGGCCATCAGCGCCTCGTAGTTCGGCGCCAGCGCGCAGGCGATGTTGCCGAGCGTGAAGATCGCCATCAGCGCCAGCAGCACCGTCTTGCGCGGCAGGCGCCGCGTGGCGATGGTGAGCACCGGCGCGCCGACGGCCACGCCGATGGCGTAGCCCGAGATCAGCAACCCCGCGGCCGCGATGGAGACGTGAAGATCCGCCGAGACCTGCAGCAGCAGGCCCATGATGACGAACTCGGTGGTGCCGATGCCGAAGGCGCCGGCGGTGAGGGCAAGAAGTGCGATGGGCATGATGGGATGAACTGTGAGGGTTATCCCTGATCGTGACTAGACGGCTTGCTGGAAACGCATTTGTGAGCTGAGTTCACAAAAGCGCCGCGCAGAAGACGGCAAGCCACATGGCCTCGAAATGGCTAAACTGTACAAATTAGCCAGTTGAAAGAGGTTTCACCATGCAGACTCTGAGTTCCGTCGAAGCGCAGAACCGCTTCGGTCAACTCATCGATGCCGCCCAACGTGAGCCGATCGGCATCACACGCCGCGGCCGGCCCGTGGCCTTCATCGTGTCCGCGCAGGAAATGGAAGAGTTGCTGGAAGCGCGCCGGCTGCGGGATGGGGTGCAGGCCTCAGCGCACCGCCAGTGGGCCGATGCGTGTGCGGAAGGCTGGAACGCGGTGAACGACCAGATCGGGTCCTTCGCCGATGAGCACTCCACCTTGTGACCGTCCATGGCGCAGTTCGACGTTCATGGCAACAAGGGCGCCCAGCGGGTCAATGTCCCGTTCGTGGTGATCGTGCAGTCGGCACAGTTCGACCGCTACCGGCGGCGCGTGGTGGTACCCCTGGTGCGGCGCAGTGCCATGCCGGCGGGCGCGCCAACCGTGGGCAACCGCATGAACCCGGTCTTCGAGATCGACGGCATCGAACTGGTGCTGCATCCGCTGGACATGGTCTCCGCTGCGTTCGATCAGCTGGGCGAGCGCGTGGGCAGCTTGGCCGACAAGGGCCAGCAGATCACGGACGCGCTCGATGAGTTGCTGACCCGTTCCCGCGGCTGATCGGCCAACGGCACTGCTGTCCCCATGCCCCGCCTCGACATCAACCGCTCCGGCGAAATGGAAGCCTTCGTGCAGGTCGTCGACCGCGGCGGCTTCTCGGCCGCGGCGCGCGCGCTGGGCATGACGCCTTCGGCCGTGAGCAAGCTGGTCGCCCGGCTCGAGGCACGGCTGGCCACGCAGCTGGTGCACCGCTCCACCCGCAAGCTGCAGCTCACGCCCGAGGGCCAGACCTTTTACGAGCGCAGCGTGCGCGTGCTGGCCGATCTGGACGAGGCCGAGCGCTGCGCCGCCGCGGCCGCAGCGCCGCGCGGGCGCGTGGGCCTCAGCGCCAGCGTGAGCTTCGGCCACGTCGTGCTGGTGCCGCTGCTGCCGCGCCTGCTGGCCGCGTACCCCGACCTGACGCTGGACCTGGGCCTGACCGACCGCGTGGTCGACCTCATGGACGAGCGCGCCGACATCGCCATCCGCTGGGGCCGGCTGCCGTCGTCCGACCTCGTGGCGCGGCTGCTGGGCCACACGCGGCAGGTCATCGTCGGTTCGCCCGACTACCTGCAGCGGCACGGCACGCCAACGACGCGCGCCGAACTGGACGCGCACAACCGCCTGGGCACCAACTACCGCCGCCTCACGCCCGACTGGCCCTTGCGAGATGCCGACGGCAAGGCCATCGACCTGCCCATCGTCGGCAACGTGCGCGCCGCCGATGGCGAAACCTTGCGCCGCCTGGCGCTCGAAGGCGTGGGCCTGGCGCGGCTGTCGGTCTATCACATCCATGCCGACCTGCTGGCCGGCACCCTGGTGCCGGTGATGGAGGCCTTCAACCCTGGCGACACCGAGCCCATCCACGCCGTGTACCTGGGCAAGTCGGGCCGGCTGCCCGCGCGCATCCGCGCCGTGCTGGACTTCCTGGTCGAGCACGTGCAGCTGCCGCCGGTGGACGAGAACTGGGCGACTTTCAAGCCAAATCGGCCTGCAACGCCCGCCCCACGGGCGCGAGCAGCTATCGAAAAATGAGCAGATCGAGATGAGCGAGCCGGCCGATCACGCCCCCGCCGACGCAGGCGTCGCCGCCGCGCCCACCGGCATCGCAATCTTCGACACCGCCATCGGCCACTGCAGCCTGGCCTGGGGCCCGCGTGGCCTGGTCGGCGTGCAGCTGCCCGAGGTGGACGGCACTGCCGCGGCCAAGCGCGCCCGCATGGCCCGTGACTTTCCGCGCCTGGCCGAGCTGCCCGAGCCGCAGCGCCCGCCCGCCGTGCGCGCCGCCATCGACGCCATCGTGGCGTTGCTCTCCGACCGCAGCGCCGCCGACCCCGTGGGCGTGGACGCCGCAGTGCTCGCCATCGTGCTGGACGAGGAGGGCGTGCCGCCGTTCCACCGCCGCGTGTACGACTTCGCCCGCCGCATCCCGCCGGGCGAGACGAAGACCTATGGCGAGGTGGCGGAAGCACTGGGCGACAAGACCCTGGCCCGCGCCGTCGGCCAGGCGCTGGGCGCCAACCCGTTCGCGCCCGTGGTGCCGTGCCACCGGGTGCTGGGCGCCAAGGGGTGGCAGGGCGGTTTCTCGGCGCCGGGCGGGCCGATGCTCAAGTTGCAGATGCTGGGGATGGAGGGTGCGCGGCCGGGTGGGCAGGAGCGCTTGTTCGATTAGCCCGGAAGGCCTTCAGCCGGTGTGCAGCCGGTGGTGCTTGCCTTCGACGCCGTCCGGTCCGTCGCCAGGGCGCGTCGAGCGGACGCGGTCGGTTCGTTCACGGCGTCTCAGCCGCTCAGAGATCCAGCACGAGCCGGGGGGTGAGCGACCGTGCGCAGCAGGGAAGGCATTGGTCGTTGCGGGCCTGCTCCGCCGGCGTGAGGTACATGTCCCGGTGGTCGGGCGTTCCTTCCAGGACGCGGACCAGTGACCCGTCCTGAATTGCGTTGACACCCAAACAGCCGGCGTTCAGCCGGCCACAGACGCCCGGTGCACAGCATCGGGCGTTCGCATTTTGAGCGACAGGTGCGGTCGCTCTTGGTTGTAGATC
>JAFEEH010000237.1 GCA_018241185.1 Pseudomonadota bacterium
AGCCCTCCATCGCCCAGGGGTCCTTCTCGGAGATGACCAGCTTGCCCTCGCGATAGAAGGCGTTGTCGGCCGCGAGCCCGTACTGGTGGTAGCTCTGGTTGGCCTTGGCCTGCGTCACATGGCCGCCCAGCGCCGCCAGGCGCGCCTGCCGCTCGGGGCTGCGGTAGCCTTCGAGAAGCGCGAGGTCGTAGCCATGGCGCTCCTTCATGAGCTTGTAGACCATGAGCAGCCGATTGCGGAAGTCGACATCCAGCGAGCCCCAGTCGCGGCTGCCCTCCCTGGTGAGCGGCCGCACCTGCTCCACCTCGGCCGTTGCGAACACCTCCGGCGGCAAGGGTGGCGGCGGCACCAGTTGCTCGCCCTTGAGCAGTGCGTCCACCTTCGCATCGACGTCGCGCGAAGCATCCTCAAAGAAGAGGACATTGCCGCGCCCGAAAAGCACGCCGAGCAGCACACCGGCCGCCATCAGGCCTGCGGCGCCGGCCCACAGCACCCGCTGTTCGACCACGAAACGTCCGAAGCCCACGCCGGCCTGCTGCACGGAGCGTGCGGAGTCGGCGGCCATCCGCGCCGAACCCTGGCGCCATCGCCGCCACCGTGCGAAACCACGCTGCCACAACCCCGCCACCGCGCCGAACACCCGCTGCCGGAATGCCGGAAGCAGGCCCAGCGCAAGCGCGAACACCGCGAGCAGGAAGTAGGCGAAGAGTGCGACGAGGAACACGGACAGCCCTATGGAAGGCCAAAGGGGCGGGATTCTAGGGAAGGCTTTCGCCCGGGTTCCGCGAGGCGCGGCTGCGGAGCGCCCGTTCGCCGGCCACCACGCCAACAGTGCTAACCTGCGCGCGCTGTCACTCCGCGCCGAAGACCCGATCGGGCACGCGCGACATTCATCAGGGCGGGACATGAACGAGAAACAACCCCCAACGGGCGCCATGGCGCGCCCCAGCTTGATGTCGGCACCGCCCCCGGCGGGCGGCTCCGGCCTCTCCTCGACGTCCACGCGCGTGCTGGCCGACCTCGGCGGCACGCCGGCGGCTGCCGGGCGCAACCCGTACCGCCGCACGGTCGGTTTCGTGGGCGCTGCCACCGCCGTGGCCGGCCTGCTGGCCTGGGCCGGCTGGCAACATGCGCGTCCTCTGCCCGACGCCACGGCGGCCCTGGCGGCGCCGGCGGTTTCGCCACCTGCGGCCGTGGCCACGGCCACGGCCGCGCCGCCCGCGCCTGCACAGATCGTGGCGATGCCTCCCCCGCCGGTCGCTGCGGCGCCTGCGCCCGCACCGGCGTCGGCGTCGGCACCGACCGAGACAGCGCGGCCAGCCGAGGCAGCGCCAGCCACCGCGACCGCCGCCACTCGTCCGGCTGCGAAGAAGCAGGTGGCCGCAACCTCGTCCAGGCGGCCCGCTGCGGTGCCCAAGGCGTCGGCGCCTCGCCCGCCCGCCGCCGTGGCAGCACGCGACGCCCGCCCGCGCCAGCCTCCACCCACGGCGCCGGCCCGTCGCAAGGCCGACCCCGACAGCGAACTGCTGGCCGCCATCCTGCGCCGCAGCCAGCCGGCGCCTGCGCCGCGCCGCTGACGCGCCTGGCCAGCGGCACCCGCCGGCCGGTTCGCCAACAATCGGTCCTTTGTCATCCCGCGCACGGTGCCGGTCCTGCCGGCCTGCAGCGCATGAAAGGACCCCGGCATGCATTCGGCCGACGCCGCCCTCTTCGACGCGGCCTACTACGAGCGTTTCTATTTCGACCAGAAGACGCGGGTCTCGGACCCGCAGCACGTCGAGCGCCTTGGCACCTTCGTGTGCAGCTACCTGCAGTACCTGCGCGTGCCCGTAGCGCGCGTGCTCGACGTGGGTTGCGGCATCGGGCTGTGGCGCGACATCGCGGCGCGGCACTTTCCGCAGGCGCAGTTCCACGGCGTGGAGATCAGCGAGTACCTGTGCCAGCGCTACGGGTGGACGCAGGGCTCGGTGGTGGACTACACGGCGCGCGAGCCCTTCGACCTCGTGATCTGCCAGGGCGTTCTGGCCTACCTGAGCCCGGCGGACCTCAAGCGGGCGCTGCGCAACCTCGGCACGCTCACGCGCGGCGCGCTGTACCTGGAGGTGGTCACGCGCGAAGACTACGAGAACGACATCGTGGACGACACGCTGACCGACCCGCGCCTGTTCCGCCACCGCGCCGAGGCGTACCGGCGCGGCCTCGCGCCGCACTTCCGGCACGCAGGTGGCGGCGTCTGGCTCAGCCGCGACTGCGAGGTGCCGCTCTACGCCATGGAGTGCGCCGACGACGCTTAGGGTCCAGGAAAACGCCGGGCCGCCCCGAGTTTTATTGCCTCCGTCGGGGGGCGGGCCGGGCGCAGCCCGGCCCTGGAGGCTCGCTCAGAGCTTGATACCGGCACCCTTGACGGTCGGGCCCAGCACCGCGACCTGCTCCTTCACGAAGCTGTCGAATTTGGCCGTCGTCTCGGGCTTGCCGACGATGCCGAGGTCCACCATCTTCTTCTGCACCTCGGGCATGACCAGCACCTCGTTGCAGGCATCGTGGAGCTTCGCCACCGTCTCGGCGGGCATTCTGGCCGGGCCGGAGAGGCCGAAGAAGTTCTCCAGCACCAGCTTGGGCTGCCCCAGTTCCGCCACCGTCGGCACCTGGGGCATCAGCGGCGAGCGGACCGTGCTCGTCACAGCCAGCGGCACCAGTTGCCCGGTATTGAAGTACTGCACGTAGGCGGTGATGACGTCGATGCCGACCGGAATGATCCCGGCCAGCAGGTCGGTGGTCATCGGCGCGCCGCCACGGTAAGGCACGTGCACCAGATTGGCACCCGTGACCTTGCGCGTCAGCTCGCCGTGGATGTGGCCGATCGAGCCGGGCCCGCCGGAGCCGAAGTCAACGCGCTCCTTCTGCGCCTTGCCCAGCAGCTCGCCGAAGCTCTTGATGCCCGACTCCTTGCTGGCCATGACCACCAGCGGCGCCGAGCCCAGGTAGGCGATGTGCGTGAAGGCGGCGACCGGGTCGTAGGGCGTCTTTTCGAGCGTGAACGGCCCGAGCGCGATGGGCGTGGTGTTCGACAGCATCAGGGTGTAGCCGTCGGCCGGTGCATTGGCCACGACCTGACCACCGATGGTGCCGCCCGCGCCGGGCCGGTTGTCGATCACCACCGGTTGGCCCAGTTTGCGGGCCAGCTGCTCGCCCACGATGCGCGCCAGGATGTCGCTGGAGCCACCGGGCGGGAAGGTGACGACGATCTTGATCGGCTTGTCCGGCCACTGCGCGAAGGCAGGAACGCCGAGGGTTGCCAGGCCACCCGCGCCCAACAGGCGCAAGGCGCCGCGGCGCGACAGGGGAAGGGACGAAGCGGAGGATGAGGGCATGGTGTCACCAGAGCAAGGGCAATGCCCGGGATTCTCGAAAGCGCGCACGGGCACGCCAATTGCCCAAGCCGAATGAACGGCATAGCAGAAGGCACCGGATGCGAGGCCTTTGGCATTCGTTCCGGACCGCACCGGCACCAAAGCTGTGCACTCGACCGATCCATGTCCCGTCCCGACGACCCCTTCGACACCTACCTGCTGCGCGTCTTCAGCATCCTGATGCGCGAGCGCAGCGTTTCGCGCACGGCCACGCGCCTGAACCAGTCCCAGCCGGCGATCAGCACCGCCCTCAAGCGCCTGCGCGAGATCTTCGGCGACCCGCTGCTCGTCAAGGACAAGCAGCGCATGGTGCCGACCGAGCGCGCGCTGCAGCTCGAGGTGTCGGTGCGCGTGGTCCTGGGCGAGATCGACATCCTGCTCGCGCCCGGCACCGCCTTCGAGCCGGCGACGACCAAACAGGTCTTTCGCATCGGCACGCCCGACTACCTGGCGCCGCCGCTGATGGCGGCAGTCGTCAACTACATGCGCGGCACCGCCCCCAACGCGCGCCTGCTGCTGCAGCCGCTCGGGCCCGACTACGACTTCGAGGAAGCGCTCGCCGAGGGCGAGCTCGACGTCGTCATCGGCAACTGGCCGCAGCCACCGGAGCACCTGCGCACCACGCTGCTGCTGGAGGACGAGATCGTCTGCCTGGTCGATCGCGACCATCCGCTGGCGGGCGGCATGAAGGTGGCCGACTACCTGCAGGGCGCGCACGTCGTGCCGCTGCTCTACAGCATGACGCAGCGCGGCGTCGTGGAAACGTCGCTGGCCGCCCAGCGCATGGCGCGCACGGCAGCGGTCACGGTGCCCTACTTCGGCATGGCGCCGCACTTGCTGCCGGGCACCGACCTGATCTTCACCACCAGCCGGCACTTCGCGCAGCACTATGCGGCGATGCTGCCCTTGGCCGTCGTGCCCTCGCCGATCGACTTCCCGCCGATGCGCTTCTACCAGCTGTGGCATGGGCGTACGCAGCACGCACCGGGCCACATCTGGTTCCGGTCGCTGCTCTCGGCCGTGGTGCGCACCGCCGGCGCCACGCGACACCTGCGCACGCCGGGCCCGCTGGTGCGGCCATCCGGACTGGCCAGCTGAATGCTCCTCTTTTGATAGCGCCTCGCGCTCAGCCAGCGGGCGCTGGCGGCCTTTTCGGCTTGAAGGATTCGACGGCGCAGTGACTTTCATTGACAATCCGCCGCGCTCCGGTCGCACCGCCCCCACGTGCCATGCCGCCCTCCGACGCCGCCCTGCTCTCGCCCGACCACATCGCCCTGATCGACAAGGGTGTCTCGGCCATCGTCGCCTCGCGCGACGCGGCGCTGCGGCCCAGCCTCATGCGCGCCGTGGGCGCCACCATCTCGCCCGACGGGCGGCAGGTCACCGTCTTCGTGTCGCGCAGCCAGTCGCGCCAGCTCCTCCTCGACATCGCCGCGACCGGCGAGGTGGCGGTGGTCTTCAGTCAGCCCCTGAGCCACCGCACGGTCCAACTCAAGGGCCGCCGGGCGACGCTGCGGCCGGCCGGCGACGCGGACGTGCCCACTCTTCGGCGCTACCTCGCATCGATGGAAGAGGAGATCGGCGCCGTCGGCTTCGGCCCAGCCTTCGTCCGTGCCATGTTCGCACACCGGATCGAGGACCTCGTCGCCATCGGCTTCGCGCCCGACGAGGCCTACGACCAGACGCCCGGCCCACGCGCCGGCACCGCGCTGCCCCCCGCCGCCTGAGCGCCGCCCTGTGAGCAGCGACGCCACCACCGCCCTGCGTGCCTGCTTCGAAGGCGCCATCCCGGCCATCATGGCCACCTGCGCGGCCGACGGGACGCCGAACGTGGCGTACATCTCGCAGGTCTTCCACGTCGACGGCGGCCATGTCGCCCTGTCCTTCCAGTTCTTCAACAAGACGCGGCAGAACATCCTCGCCAACCCCTTCGCCACGCTGCTGCTGATGGACCCGCGCACCGCCGCCTTCCACCGGCTGCACGTGCGCTACCTGCGCACAGAAACCGAGGGGCCGCTGTTCGAGGGCATGAAGGCACAGCTCGCCGGCATCGCGTCGCACTCGGGCATGGCCGCGGTGTTCCGCCTGCGGGGCGCTGACATCTACCGCGTGGAGTCGGTCGAGGCCGTCGAGGGCGAGCAACTGCCCGCGCCGCCGCCACGCAGCGGGCTGCTGGCGGCGGTGCGACGCGCTGCCGACGGCTTCACGCGCTGCACCGCCACCGACGAACTGCTGCAAGGCGCGCTGGCGGTGCTCACCGACGCGCTGGGCATCGGCCACGCCATGGTGTTGATGCACGACCCGGCGACCGACCGCCTCTACACGCTGGCCAGCACCGGCTACGCCACCTCGGGGGTGGGCTCGGAAATTCCGGTCGGCCACGGCGTGATCGGCGTCGCCGCGCGGGAGCGCACCGCGGTGCGCATCGGCCACATGACCAATGCGGCCAGCTACAGCCACGCCTTCCGCACCAGCATGCAGGCCGATGCGCCCGAACTGCTGGAGGTGGAGATCCCCTTTCCCGGCCTGGCGCAGCCACGCAGCCAGGTCGCCCTGCCCATCGTCTCGGCCGGGCGGCTGCTGGGCGTGCTGTTCGCCGAAAGCGAATGCGACATGGCCTTCGGTTTCGAGGACGAGGATGCGCTGGCCGCCATCGCCGGCCACCTGGGCACCGCGCTGGATCTGCTGCAGGCCGCGGCCGAGCCTGTCGCGGAGCCCCCCGCGCAGCCGCCGGCACGCGCGCCCGTCGACGGCGCGCCGCTGCAGGTGCGCCGCTACCCGGTGAACGACAGCGTGTTCATCGACGGCCAGTACCTCATCAAGGGCGTGGCCGGGGCCATCCTGTGCAAGCTGCTGCGGGAATACGCCGGCCAGGGCCGCACCGAGTTCAGCAACCGCGAGCTGCGCCTGGACGGCTCGCTCGGCCTGCCCGACGTGGCCGACAACCTCGAGGCGCGCCTGCTGCTCCTGCAGCGCCGGCTGGCCGAGCAGTGCCCCGCGCTGCGCATCGAGAAGACCGGCCGCGGCCGCTTCGCGCTGCGCGTGGCGCGGCCCGTGCGACTCGACGAAGCAGGCTGATCGGCGCGCCGCGCACGCCTCAGGCGGCGACCAGGCCCGGCGCCGGCGGCAGGCCCAGCGCGCCGGCGAGCTTGGCCCACTCGCGCTCGCTCAGGTGCGGGCGCACCAAGTCCAGCGCGGCGGCGAACGCCGGTGCCGGCGCATGGGCCTGCATCTCGCGCAGCATCGCGGCCCGCTCGGCCGGGTTCATGAAGGGCACCAGCCAGCGCAGCGTGAACATCATCTCGTGGGGCGGAATCGACGCCACCAACGCATCGTGGATGGCGACCAGTTCGGCATCGGTGTAGCGGGCCCAGAGCACCGCGTTGTGCGCCGTCTCCTCGACATGCATGTGCTCGAAGTTGTGCGCGACGAAGAGCGAGGTCTCGCGGTAGAGCGCCAGCACACCGGCGGCGCGGGCTTCGGCTGGCGCATGCAGCAGGCCGGTGGCCTGGGCGGCCAGGCGTGCAATGGCTGCCTCGTGCTGCGCATGCTCGTGCGCAATGGCCTCGCTGGCACCGGACGCGCGTGCTTCCATGGCCGTGTGGATGAAGGCGTTCTCGTGGCCCAGGTGGCTGCGGCAGAAGTCCAGCAGTTGCAGCAGGCGCTGCGTGCCGTCGGCCAGCTCGAAGGCGTCGTCCGGCTCCAGCCGACCCAGCGTGAGCAGGGTGTCGGCCATCAGCGCGCGCAGTGCCTTGTGGATGCCGGCGTACATGTCGAAGCGCGGGGTGGCGGCGCCGGAGGTGCAGGCGACGGCCTGCAGTTCGTTCTTGTCGATGTGCATGGTGTGCGTTTCCGTTGTCGGTTTTTGGAGGGCAGCTTCACCGCGGCGACAGGCCTCGTGGGCTGCTGGAAGGCAGTCTAGGAACGCCGCCCGCAGCGCGCCGCTAAGAATTGCTTAACAGCTTCCTAAGAACTTCTTAAACGCGCCCCGCCTGCGGGCGACAGCGGTCGCGCGCCCGCTCCCGTAGACTGGCCTCGCGCTTTTTTCCAACGACAACGAAGGAGACATTTCCCATGCCGTGCATCCACTTGCGGCTGCGGCACGCGCTCGCGTCCGCCGCCCTGCTCGCCCTGTCATCCGCCGCCCTCGCCCAGCCCGCCTCGCCGCCGCGCATCTCCGACAACGTGGTCAAGATTGGCGTGCTCACCGACCTGTCGGGCGTGTCGAGCGAAAACGCGGGCAAGGGCTCGATCGTGGCGGCGCAGCTGGCCATCGACGAGTTCAGCAAGGACCACAAGGTGCTGGGCATGCCGATCGAACTGGTGTCGGCCGACTCGCAGGGCAAGACCGACATCGGCGCCACCAAGGCTCGCGAGTGGTTCGACCAGCAGCAGGTCGACATGATCACCGACCTCACCTACTCCAACGTGGCGCTGGCCGTGACCCGCATCGCCGACGAGAAAAAGCGCTTCGCGATGGTCACCGGCGCCGGCGCGTCGACGATCAGCGACGACCAGTGCACCGCCCGCAGCGTGCACTGGATGTACGACACCTACGCACTGGCCAACACCACGGTGCCGGCCCTCGTCGCCAAGGGCCTGACGAGCTGGTACTTCATCACCGCCGACTACGCCTTCGGCAACGCGCTGGAAAAGGACGCCACCGCCATCATCAACAAGTCGGGCGGCAAGGTGCTCGGCAGCTCGCGCCACCCGATCAATTCGTCGGACCAGTCGTCCTATCTGCTGACGGCGCAGAACTCGGGCGCGCAGGTGATCGCGCTGGCCAACTCGGGCCTGGACACGCTCAACACCGTCAAGCAAGCGGCGCAGTTCGGCATGGTGCGCGGCGGCAAGCAGACCTTCACGCCGCTGCTCTCGCTCATCACCGAGGTGCAGGCCATGGGCCTTGCCAACGGGCAGGGCATGGTGCTGACCAACGGCTTCTACTGGGACATGGACGATCGCGCCCGCGCCTTCGGCCAGCGCTTCTTCGCCGTGCACAAGAAGATGCCGACCATGATGCAGGCGGCCGTGTATTCGGCCGTGCTCAACTACCTCAAGGCCATCGAGGCCACGGGCACCGACGAGGTGGACGCGGTGGTCGCCAGGCTGCGCACGATGAAGTTCGACGACGCTGTGATCCGCAACGGCCAGTTGCGCGCCGACGGCAAGATGGTCCACGACATGCTGCTGGTGCAGGTGAAGACACCGGCCGAATCGAAGAGCACCTGGGACCTCTACAAGGTGCTGCAGATGGTGCCGGGCGACAAGGCCTTCGCGCCGCTGGCAGAGTCGAAGTGCCCACTGGTCAAGCGCTGATCCGCCGCGCGATTGCTACCAAATCCATAGCTGCTCACGCCCGCCTGGCGGGCGTTCCAGGCACTTTTCGTTCGAATCGGCAGCGACGACTCAACGCCCGCCGTCGCGTTCGCGGTCGGCGCGCTTTTGCGCCAGGTAGGTCGCCAGGTCGACTTCCTTGAGCTGGCGCGGGTAGCGCTCGGTGGACGTGAACCACAGGCGCTGCCGACGCTCGCGGCGCTCGGCCGGCGGTGCGTCCAGGCCCGTGAGGTAGGCATCGAGCGTGAGGAAGTAGCGCATCGCGTTGCGCTCCACCAGGCCGCGCAGGCCGGTGATGTGCACGGGCTGGCCGTTCTCGTCGCGGCCGGTGACGGTGAAGCCGACCTTGTTGGCGCCAAAGGTCGCGAGGTAGGCCTGGGTCGCGAGCTTGACCATCATGTTGTGCTCGTAGCCGTAGCCGAAGTGCAGGAAGGTGCGTTCGTCGTCCAGCCGCACGGCCTCCAGGAGCACGCGGTAGTTGCTGGTGCCGAAGGGCCCTTCGGCGGTGCGCATGTCGACCGCGAGGAAGTCCGGCGCGGATGAGGCCACGCGGTAGCTGAAGGGCAGTTCGAAGGCCTCTTCCACCGGCTTGTCGTAGCGGCGCACCACGCTCAGCGTGAGCGTGGCCCCGCCGCCCGCGGCCTGCCCCACGCGGCAGCGGCGGTTGTTGATGTGCAGGGTGAGCAGTTCGCACCACTGTTCGGGTTTCTCCAGGGCGCCGCGCAACTCCTCGAGCCGGTGGTCGACGACGGCATAGACATCGCCCTTGAGGCCATTCGGCGTCTCGGCCGATTCGAGCACCATCGGCCGACCCAGGGCGCTCTTGACCATGCGCGCGTTGATCTGCGCGAAGCTGTCGAGCAGGGCCTGGCCGCCGGAGGATTCGGCCGCACCGGCGTTGCCGCCGAGCAGCGCCAGCCCCAACCCAAGGGCCGCCAGCCAGGCACGGCGGGGGGCGTGAAGGCGCGGCACGGTCATGGGCGCCACCATACACGCTCCGCGTGACGGTGGCCGGCCGCCACTACCGCCCTGCCGCGTTCAGCGCGAGGCGGTTGCCTCTGTGGCCTGGCGCGGGCGCCGCACCAGCACCGCCATCGCCACGGCCAGCAGCGCCGCGCCACAGCCCTGGCGCGCGCTCATCGCCTCGCCCAGCCACCATGCGGCGAGCACGGCTGCCACCAGCGGCTCGACCAGCGTGCCGACCACGGCCGCGGTCGGCGAGAGGCGGCGTGCGCCCCAGGCAAAGGCCAGGTAAGCCACCGAGGTCGTCACCACGCCGGTGTAGGCCACGCCGGCCCACTGCCAGGCACCGGCCGGCCAATGCGGCCCGGTCGCAGCCACCACGACGGCCATGCACAGGGCCGCGACCGTCATGCTCCAGGCCGAGGCCGTCGCGGCGGGCAACTGCGCCGGCATGCGCGCGTTGCCCAGCACCACCAGCGCATAGCACAGCGCCGAGCCGAAGGACCAGGCCAGCCCCGCCGCGTGGCCTGCCGGCAGGGCACCGAGGCCGCCCGCCGGCAGCACCAGCAGCCCGACGCCGAGCACGGCCAGCGCCAGGCCGGCCGCCAGCGCGCCGTCGGCCCGCTCGTAGCCACGCAGCGTGGCGATCAGCGCCACCAGCACCGGGGCGCAGCAGATCGAGATCACCGTCGGCAGCGCTGCGCCCAGAAGCGCGATGCCGGCGAACCAGCAGCTCACGTTGAGCGCCATGAGCGCACCTGTTGCCGCCACATGCAGCCGCTCGCGCACCGGCAGGCGGCTCCAGAGACCGCGCGGTGCGCCGCGCCAATGCCAGAGCCACAACAGCGGCAGCCCGAGCCCGAAGCGCGCGAGTGCCAGGTTCCACGGCGACAGGCCGCCATCGATGAGTGCCTGCGCCACCAATGCGCCGCCGCCCCACAAGGCGCCAGCCATCCACACGCCGCCCCACGCGAGGGCGGCGGACTTCTTCTCTTTCATGAAAGGTCCGTTTTCCACGGGCCCGCGCCGATGCGCCGTGCATGCACGCACGGCGGGCGTCGGGCCGACGATGCTTCAGCCGCGCGCCGAGTCCGCGACCGACGGATCGGTGCGGCTCGGCGGCGACCACCCTGTGAGGGCCGAGGCGAAAGGCGCGGTGCGCCTCGCGCTCAGCGGGTGGCCGGCGGGGGAGGAGAACGGTGGAGATGCATGGCGCGATCGTAGCGTGCGAGGGGGCGCGCGTCTTGCTATCGAATCGATAGCTGCCCGCGCCCAACCCACGGGCGCTGCGGGCCGATTTGGCTAAATAAAAACTCAGCGCGGCTTGCGCGCGCTCTTGAAGACCGGCCTGGGCTTGCCTGCGCCCGTCTCGCGCGGCGGCAGGCCCGTGTGCTGCGTCAGCAGGCGGCCCTGGGGCGGCGTGCCCGGCTTGGCGGGCGTGGCCTTGGCGCTCACCGGCGTCGAGTTCTTGCGCCGCGCACTCTGGTAGCTGCCATCGACCACGGGCTGGAAGGTGGGGATCAGGTGGTGCTTGCCGTTGCCGATGAGGTCGGCGCGGCCCATGGCCTTGAGCGCCTCGCGCAGCATCGGCCAGTTGTTGGGGTCGTGGTAGCGCAGGAAGGCCTTGTGCAGCCGCCGGCGCTTCTCGCCGCGCACGATGTCGACCGACTCCTCGGCCGCATCGCGCATCTCACGGCGCACCTTGGTCAGCGGATTGCGACCGGAGTGGTACATCGCCGTGGCGGTGGCCATCGGGCTCGGGTAGAAGGTCTGCACCTGGTCGGCACGGAAGCCGTTCTTCTTGAGCCAGACCGCGAGGTTCATCATGTCCTCGTCGCGCGTGCCCGGATGCGCGGCGATGAAGTACGGGATGAGGTACTGCTTCTTGCCGGCTTCTTCCGAGTACTGCTCGAACATGCGCTTGAAGCGGTCGTAGCTGCCGATGCCCGGCTTCATCATCTTCGACAGCGGGCCCTGCTCGGTGTGCTCGGGCGCGATCTTCAGGTAGCCGCCCACGTGGTGCTGCACCAGTTCCTTCACATACTCGGGCGACTTCACGGCCAGGTCGTAGCGCAGGCCCGAACCGATGAGGATCTTCTTGATGCCCTTGAGCGCACGCGCGCGGCGGTAGATCTTGACCAGAGGCGCATGGTCGGTGTGCAGGTTCGGGCAGATGCCCGGGTACACGCAGCTGGGCTTGCGGCAGGCGGCCTCGATCTCGGGCGAGCGGCAGCCCAGGCGGTACATGTTGGCCGTGGGCCCGCCGAGGTCGGAGATGGTGCCGGTGAAGCCTTTGACCTTGTCGCGGATGTCCTCGACCTCGCGGATGATCGAGTCCTCGCTGCGGCTCTGGATGATGCGGCCCTCGTGCTCGGTGATCGAGCAGAAGGTGCAGCCGCCGAAGCAGCCGCGCATGATGTTCACGCTGAAGCGGATCATCTCCCAGGCCGGGATCTTGGTCGCGCCGTCGTGGCTGCCCTGCTCGTCGGCATAGCGCGGGTGCGGGCTGCGCGCATAGGGCAGGTCGAACACGAAGTCCATCTCGGCCGTGGTGAGCGGGATGGGCGGCGGGTTGATCCACACGTCGCGCGCGGTGGCACCCTCGCCGTGGGCCTGCACGAGAGCACGCGCGTTGCCGGGGTTGGTCTCCAGGTGCAGCACGCGGTTGGCATGCGCGTAGAGGATCGGGTCGGCCTTGACCTGCTCGAAGCTCGGCAGGCGGATCACGGTCTTCTCGCGCGGCGGGGCCTTGAGGCGCACGGCCGGGTTGGCGACGAAGTGGATCGGCTGCGCAGCGCTGGCAGTTCGCACCGTTCCCGCCGCCGGGGCCGTGTCCTTCGCCAGTGCACCACTGCCCGTTCGCGCTGAGCCTGTCGAAGCGCCGGCCCGGGCTTCGACAGGCTCAGCCTGAACGGATTGGGGCGCACCCTGCCCGGCCCGCGCGTTGGCGTCCGCGGCCACGGCATTCGCCTCGTCCTCGCGCGCACAGCTCTGGCCCTGGGCCTTCGCCTGCTCCGACACCATCAGGTACGGGTTGAGGTGCGCGTCCACCCGGCCGGGCTGGTCGACCTCGGTGGAGTCCAGTTCGAAATACCCTTGCGGTGTCTCGCGCCGTACGAAGGCCGTGCCGCGCACATCGGTGATCTGCTGCACCGGCTCGCGCGCCGCCAGGCGGTGCGCGATCTCGACGATGGCGCGTTCGGCGTTGCCGTACAGCAGCAGGTCGCACTTGCTGTCGACCACGATGCTGCGGCGCACCTTGTCGCTCCAGTAGTCGTAGTGGGCGATGCGGCGCAGGCTGCCCTCGATGCCGCCGAGCAAGATCGGCACGTCGTTGAAGGCCTCGCGGCAGCGCTGCGAGTACACGATGGCGGCGCGGTCGGGCCGCGCGCCGCCCACGTCGCCGGGGGTGTAGGCGTCGTCGCTGCGGATCTTCCGGTCGGCGGTGTACCGGTTGATCATCGAATCCATGTTGCCCGCTGTCACGCCCCAGAAGAGGTTGGGCCTGCCCAGCGCCTTGAACGGCTCGGCGCTCTGCCAGTCGGGCTGGGCGATGATGCCCACGCGAAAGCCCTGCGCCTCCAGCACGCGGCCGATCACCGCCATGCCGAAGCTCGGGTGGTCGACGTAGGCGTCGCCCGTCACCACGATGATGTCGCAGCTGTCCCACCCCAGCGCCGCCATCTCCTCGCGCGAGGTCGGCAGGAACTTCGCGGTGCCGAAGCGATGCGCCCAGTACTTGCGGTAGCTGGTGATCGGCTTCGCAGCGCGCGCGAAGAAGGAGACGTCGACGGGGGCGTTCATCGTGGAAGGGAATGGCAGGCGCGGTCCGGGCGGCGGCGGGCCCGGTTGTCTGCTACGCGTGGGAATCGCGCATTTTAACGAAGGGGGCGATGGCCCCACCAGGCCCAAGGCCGGGGCAAGCATTCGGCGCCCAGCGGCCATGACCGCCCTGTCTCTGGCATAAACTTGCCTTTGTCAATTATTAAATTTGACGATGACAACATGACAACCCTCCCCGTTCCGACCGCTCAAGTCAAGGCCGTGCGCCGCTTCAACCGATTCTTCACCCGCCGCATCGGCGTGCTCGACCCCTACCTGGGCAGCGACCTGTCGCTGACCGACGTGCGCGTGCTCTACGAGTTGGCGCACCGGGAGGGCCTGAGCGCCACCGTGCTGCAGCGGGAGCTGGGGCTCGATGGCGGGTACCTGAGCCGCATCCTCAAGCGCTTCGAGAGCGCGGGCTGGCTGCGGCGCACGCCCAACCCCGCGGACGCGCGGCAGAGCCTGCTGCACCTCACCGAGGCGGGCCATGCAGCCTTCGCGCCGCTGCAGCAGAAATCGCGCGCAGAGGCGGCAGCGCTGCTGGCACCGCTGGCGCCCGCGCAGCGCGCCGAGGCAGTGGCGGCCATGGCGCGCATCGAGGCGCTGCTCGACGCGCCATCGGCACGCCCGACGCGCACGGTGCTGCTGCGCGACCCGGCGCCCGGCGACATGGGCTGGGTGGTGCAGCAGCACGGGGAGATCTACGCCCGCGAGTACGGCTGGAACATGGAATTCGAAGCGCTGGTGGCCGGCATCGCGGCCCAGTTCGTGCGCAAGTTCCAGCGGGAATGGGAAAAGTGCTGGGTCGCCGAACTCGATGGCGAACGCGTCGGCGCGATCTTCGTGGTACGCAAGTCGGCCACGGTGGCCCAGTTGCGCATGCTGATCCTGGCGCCGCAGGCCCGCGGCCTGGGCCTTGGCGCCCGACTGACCGACGAAGCCATCGCCTTCGCGCGCGCCCGGGGCTACAGGAAGATGGTGCTGTGGACCAACAGCTGCCTCACCGCCGCGCGCGGCATCTATGCCAAGCGCGGCTTCGTGCTCGACAAGTCCGAGCCCTATGAAGGCTTCGGTCAGCAATTGGTCGGGGAGACCTGGTCGCTGCGGCTCTAGCCGCCGAGTCGTCCCGGCTCAGCGACGCTCGATGATCTGGCCGCGCAGTTCGCCGGCCGGATTGCGCTCGGTGTGGATGTTGACGTACCAGCGCCCGGCCAGCAGATCGGCCCGTTGCGCCGGCGTGAGCGTAAGGCGGCCTTCGTACGGGACGTTGTAGGGGCCGTTGAGCGTGACCACGGGCGGCGCGTTGCCACCGACGTCGGCCGGGCCGTGGAAGTGCGCCGCCGTGACCGGTCCGCTGAGATTGGAGAAGGTCAGCCGGAAGCGGAACAGACCGCTCTCGCGATCCAGCACCGCATCCAGCGTGCCGGTGCCCATGCTGTAGACGGGCGGCACCTCGTTGCGGCCGTCGAGCCGGGTGCTGAAGGCGGCCAGTTGCGGCTCGCGGACCACGGGGGGCGCAGGCGAAGGCACCGGGGTCGGCATCGCCTGCGGCGGCATGGACTGGGGTGGGGGCACCTGCTGCGGGTACGGCATTGGTGGCGGAGGCCGGCGCGGCGGCTCGTCCAGCGACACCGAAGTGCAGCCGACGAGCACGGCCGCGGCGAGCGCGGTGGCGCCCGCGCCGCGGCATGCCGTCATGAACGAGGGGAAACGGGAGTGGTTCAGGTGGGCAGGCATGGCCGCCACCTTATCACTCCGGAACGACGTTTTCGTCATCGCCGCGCTCGGCGCGCGCCGCCTCCCCCTGTAGGTGGAGGCCGCATGTGGTCGACCTCACTGCATGAACCAGCCGTGGCTCACGACCAGCGACTGACCGGTCAGCGCGTTGGTCGGGAAGGCGGCGAACAGCAACGCCACCTGCGCCACGTCGTCGGTGGTGGTGAACTCCCCGTCCACCGTCTCCTTGAGCATCACGTTCTTGATGACCTCTTCCTCGGTGATGCCCAGGGTCTTGGCCTGCTCGGGAATCTGCTTCTCCACGAGGGGCGTGCGTACGAAGCCCGGGCAGATGACGTTGGCGGCCACGCCGTGCTTGGCGCCTTCCTTGGCGACCGTCTTGGCCAGGCCGATGAGACCGTGCTTGGCTGTGACGTAGGGCGCCTTGAGCAGCGAGGCTTCCTTCGAATGCACCGAACCCATGTAGATCACGCGGCCGCCCCGGCCCTGGGCATACATGTGCTTGAGGCAGGCCTTGGTCGTGAGGAAGGCGCCGTCGAGGTGGATGGCAAGCATCTTCTTCCAGTCGGAGAAAGTGAATTCCTCGACCGGGTGAACGATCTGGATGCCCGCGTTGCTCACCAGGATGTCGATGCCGCCGAAGGCCTTCACGGCCTCCTCGACCGAGGCGTCGACCTGGTCCTCGTTGGTCACGTCCACCGCCACGCCGATGGCTTGCGCGCCCGTGGCCTTCAGCTCGGCGGCCGTCGCGTCGGCGGCTTCCTTGTTCAGGTCGGCGATGACGATCTTGGCGCCCTCGCGGGCGTAGACGATGGCGATCTCCTTGCCGATGCCGCTGGCCGAGCCGGTGATGTAGGCGACCTTGTCCTTGAGTTGCATGGTGGGTTCCTTGAAAGGGTGAAAGAAATCGGGATCGGGCTTCCGGACGCAGAGGTCGCAAAGGTTTCGCAGAGGACGCAAAAAGGATTCAAGAAAATTTCTTCTGAATTTTTTGCGTCCTCTGCGTGACTTTTGCGTCCTCTGCGTTCGGAAGTCCGCATTCAAGCCAGATAGTCGCGCTCGACCGTCCCCAGCGCCAGCGTCATGTCGGCGATGTAGTGCACGGCCGACTGCACCTCGAGCACCGGCAACTGTGCCACCGGCGCCAGCGCGTGCGAGTGCAGTTCGAGCGATGCCGGGCCGGTCCAGGCGCCCTTGAGCTGCACGTCGACCATGTGGTAGCGCACCAGTTCGCAGATGCGGGGCGTGCCGTCGACGTGGGGAATGATCTTGAGCAGGAAGTTGGGCTGCGCGATGCCCGCAAGAATGGGGCCGGGCTCCAGCGTGCGGTGCTTGAAGCCCATGGTGGCGGTGGCCACGCGCACCTTGCCGTAGTCGAGCGTCCCGACGATGGTGTCGGTCTCGTAGTTGAAGGCCGGCGACGCCAGCTTCTTCGGAAAGCCCCAGAGCTCGCGCCCGCCCGCGATCGGCGGGTGGTCGTTCAGGTACATGGCATGCACGTAGGCGCCCTGCTCCAGCCCACGTTCGGTGCGCAGTTGCACCGGAATGACCTGGCCCGACTCGGTGTAGTCGCCGAAGCCGGTCGAATCGGGCATGCGGATGAACTCGTACTTCACCACCGGCTCCACGATCTCCAGCGGCTCCGGCACCACGGCGCGCAGCGCCTCGGGGTCGGTGCGGTAGGTGACGACCAGGAACTCGCGGTCGACAAAGCGATAGGGCCCGGGCGGGAAAGCCGGGCTGGTGAAGGGCATGGCGAAGGCGCGCTCGCGCAGGTCGGAGGCTTTCATGGGCAGGAGGGTGGGATGGAGAGATGCAGGGTGTGTGACAACGAGCCCCCAGCTTCGATGCCGCACCTTAGGGGAAACTGAACCGACCGCCTTGCGCGCCGCCCCGTCGCTCCGGCTTTCAAGCCGAATTGCCCCGAAACGCCCGCCCCGTCTGCGCAAGCAGCTATCTTTTTCGTAGCATCCGGACGTGACGCAGTTCAGACCGCCGGGCCCGGATGGCGAACGCGCGCGACATCCGGCTCGCTGAGGTCGTAGGTGGTCACCCCGCCCGCCTGCGCCGTGCGGCGCAGCCATTCGGGGTGCTGCAGCGTGATGCCCATGTCGCGCGCGCCGCTCTCCCAATGCTCGTCGACGGTGATGCGCGAGAACTCGTAGTCCTTCGAATCGAGCTCGTAGGGCTTGTGGCGGTAGATGAGATGGACGATGTCGATCGGCTCGCTCTTGAGATGCTCGCACAGCGCGGCCACGTCGGGCTCGCGGCGCAGGTGGGCGGGCAGGCGCTCCAGCAGCGCCGCCAGCGCCTGCTGCAGGTTCACGTTGGCGGCCAGGGCGTCGGTGTTCATGCGGGTGCGGCTGGAATACTGGATGTCCTTCTGCCGGGCCAGAACCTCGCCCAGCGTCGCCGGCATCGCGCCGCGGGCGCTGAACAGGTCGACCTGCAGCACCAGCAGCCGCCGGCTGCGCACGTGCTCGTCGAGCACGTACTGCAACGGCGTGTTCGACACGATGCCGCCGTCCCAGTAGTCCTCGCCGTCGATGTGCACCGGCGGAAAGCCCGGCGGCAGCGCGCCGCTGGCCATGATGTGCTCGGGACGGATCGTCGTCGTGCCGTTGTCGAAGTACACGATGTTGCCGGTGCGCACGTTCACGGCGCCGACCGAAAAGCGCATCTCGCGGCGGTTGATGCGGTCGAAGTCGACCAGCCGTTCCAGCGTGGCCTTGAGCGGGCTGGTGTCGTAGTAGCTCAGCATGGGTGCCGCGGCGCCCATCATCAGTGCCGGCGTCATGCGCGGCTCGAAGAAGCCCGGGATGCCCAGCGCGACGGCCGAGCCGGCGCTCCACTGGTTGAGCCAGCTGCGATCGCCGGCCCAGCCGGGCAGCATCTGGCCAGGTCCCGATGAGACGAGGTGCCAGAACTCCCGCAGCCGTGCCACGCGATGCTCGGGCGCGTTGCCGGCGATCAGCGCGGCGTTGATGGCGCCGATGGACACGCCGGCCACCCAGTCCATGTCCTTGTGGCGCTCGAACAGCGCCTCGTACACGCCGGCCTGGTAGGCGCCGAGCGCACCGCCGCCCTGCAGCACCAGCGCCTTGGTGGCCGAAGCGGCGGCTTCGTCGGGCGAGGCGACCACGGGCCGGGGAGCGGCGAGCGCCGTGGCAGGTTGTGGGGCGGAGGAAGTCGGGGTGAGCGGCGTGCGCGATGCGCGGGTGCGGCGGGAAACGGTCATGGGCGCATTGGACACGAGCGGGCGCCCACGGTTCACCGCGCGGCGGCTGACCGATGCGCCGCACGAGGCATCCGACACGCTTTGTTCCATCGTTGCGGCCGCAGGATGGACGCCACCCCTCGATCCTGTTATTGTTTGTGGACGGCGTACACAACCATCGCCGATCCACAACCTCGCTCATCCAAGGAAACCGCCATGCTGATCCAGCCCTACCTTTTCCTCGAAGGCCGCACCGAAGAAGCCATCGCGTTCTACAAGCAGGCGCTCGGTGCCGAAGTCGAGATGCTCATGCGCTTCAAGGACGCGCCCTCCGATCCCAACGCCGACAACGCCGCGGGCGGCTGCGGGCCGATGGAAGTGAACCCCGATAAGGTGATGCACGCCAGCCTGCTCGTCGGCGGCGCGCGCATCATGTGCTCCGACGGCATGAATTCCGGCAAGCCGGAGTTCAAGGGCGTGTCCCTGTCGCTGAGCTACGCGACCGATGCCGAGACCAAGAAGGTCTTCGACGCGCTGAGCGACGGCGGCACCGTGCAGCAACCGCTCACGCAGACCTTCTTCTCCTCGTCCTTCGGCATGGTCGCCGACCGCTTCGGCGTCAACTGGATGGTGATCACGGACACCGGGAACCCGCCGGCCTGAGCACCTTGGCTTCACACCGCGGCCCGCGGGCCGCTTTTTTTTGGAATGAACTGCCATGACGGCTGACTCCGATTCGCGCCGCCGCTGGCTGGCCCTGATGGTGCTGTGCCTGGGCGTGCTGATGATCGTGCTCGACACCACGATCGTGAACGTCGCCCTCCCCTCGATCCGCGCCGACCTCGGCTTCACCGAGACCTCGCTGGTGTGGGTGGTCAACGCCTACATGCTCACCTTCGGCGGCTTCCTGCTGCTGGGCGGCCGGCTGGGCGACCTCTACGGCCACCGGCGCCTGTTCCTGGCAGGCCTGGTGCTGTTCACGCTGGCTTCGCTGGCCTGCGGGCTGTCACGGTCGCAATGGCTGCTGATCGCCGCACGCGCCGTACAGGGGCTGGGCGGGGCGGTGGTGTCGGCCGTGTCGCTCTCGCTGATCATGAACCTGTTCCGCGAGCCCGCCGAGCGCGCCAAGGCGATGGGCGTGTACGGCTTCGTGTGCGCCGGCGGCGGCAGCATCGGCGTGCTGCTGGGCGGGCTGCTCACGAGCACGTTGAGCTGGCACTGGATCTTCCTGGTCAACCTGCCCATCGGCGTGGCGGTGTACGCGCTGTGCGTGGCGCTGCTGCCGGCCTCCCGTGCCGGCGATTCGCCGGGCCGCCTGGACGTCGGCGGCGCCGTCACGGTGACGCTCGCGCTCATGCTCGCCGTGTACGGCGTGGTCAACGGCAACGAGGCCGGATGGACCTCCGCGCACACCCTGGGCCTGCTCGGTGCCGCCGTGGTGCTGATGGGCGTGTTCGTGCTCATCGAGTCGCGCGTCGCGCATCCGCTGGTGCCGCTGTCGCTGTTCCGGCTGCGCAACGTCGCGGTGTCGAACATGACCGGGGTGCTGTGGTCGGCCGGCATGTTCGCGTGGTTCTTCATGTCGGCGCTGTACCTGCAGCTGGTGCTGGGCTACAGCCCGATGCAGGTGGGCCTGGCCTTCCTGCCGGCCAACCTCATCATGGCGGTGCTGTCGCTGGGCCTGTCGGCGCGGCTGGTGATGCGCTTCGGCATCCGCCGCCCGCTGGCCGCCGGCCTCGGGCTGGCCATGGTCGGGCTGCTGCTCTTCGCGCGCGCGCCGGTCGGCGGCAGCTTCGCGGTCGACGTGCTGCCGGGCATGCTGCTGCTGGGACTGGGTGCGGGCATCGCTTTCAACCCGATGCTGCTGGCGGCCATGAGCGACGTGTCGCCTGCCGACGCCGGCCTGGCCTCAGGCGTGGTGAACACGGCCTTCATGATGGGCGGTTCGCTCGGCCTCGCGGTGCTGGCCAGCCTGGCCGCGGCCCGCACGGCAGCGTTGGGCACGGCCGGCGCCGCACCGGTGGCGGCGCTCAACGGCGGCTACCAGACGGCCTTCTTCGTCGGGGCGCTGTTTGCGGCCGCCGCCGCATTGCTGGGCGGCCTGCTGCTGCGCACGCGGCTGCAGGCGCCCGGTGCGAGCGACCCGTTGCCGGCCCACTGACGCAGCAGCCGTGCAGTCAGCCGGCGCACCGGGCGCCGCCGACATAATCGGCCGACCATGCCGCCGGCCCCCGAGCACGCTCCCCTTCTCCCTGACGCCGGCCGCCCGCGGCCCAGCTCCCCGCGCGACCTCTTCGTCTCCTTCACCTTCCTGGCGCTGCAGGGCTTCGGCGGCGTGCTGGCCGTGGTCCAGCGCGAGCTGGTCGAGCGAAAGAAGTGGCTCACGGCCGACGAGTTTTTGGAGGACTGGGCGGTCGCACAGGTGATGCCCGGCCCCAACGTGATCAACCTCGCGCTGATGATCGGCGACCGCCACTTCGGCCTGCGCGGCGCCGCGGCTGCCGTGGCCGGCATGCTGACGGTGCCGCTCGTCGTGATCCTCGCGCTGGCCGTGCTGTATGCGCACTACGCCGCCAACCCGCAGGTGGCCGCGGCGTTGCGCGGCATGGGCGCAGTGTCGGGCGGGCTGATTGCGGCCACGGGTGTGAAGCTGATCCCGCCGCTGCGACGCCATCCGCTGGGCTTCGGCGTGTGCCTGGCCATCGTCGCGCTGGTGTTCGGGCTCATCGGCGTGGTGCAGGTGCCGCTGGGCTGGGTGCTGCTGTGCGTCGGCGGCGCGACCTGCGTGTGGACGTGGACGCGGCTGTCGGCATGACGATCACGATGCACTGGCACGACTGGCTGGCCCTGCTGGCCCAGTACATGCTGCTGTCGCTGATGTCGATCAGCGGCGCGATCACCACCGTGCCCGACATGCACCGCTACCTGGTCGACCAGAAGCAGTGGCTCACGGCCGCGCAGCTCAATTCGTCGGTGGCCATCGCGCAGGCCGCGCCCGGGCCCAATGTCCTCTTCGTCGGCCTGATGGGCTGGAACGTGGGCCTGAACGCCAGCGGCGGCATCGGCGCCGGCCCGCACGCGTGGGCGATGGGCCTGCTGGGCCTGGCCGTGACCATGGTCGGCATCATGCTGCCGAGCACCGCGCTGACCTACCTCGCCACGCGCTGGGCCCACCACAACCGCACGCGGCGCGAGGTGCGCGCGTTCAAGCAGGGCATGGCACCGGTGGTGGTGGGCCTGCTCGTCGCCACGGGCTGGGTACTGTCCAACAGCAACCATTCGCCCGACCAACCGGCCTGGCACGTGTGGCTGCTCACGGCCATGGCGGGCTTCGTGGTCTGGCGCACGCGCGTTCACCTTCTGTGGCTGCTGGGCGCGGGCGCTTTGCTGGGGGTGCTGGGTTTCGTCTGAGCACGCCATCGACGCCCGAACGCGCTGAGGGGGCTTCGGCACCGCAGGCCGCACGCCGTGGCGCGCAGGCGCACACTGGCCGGCTCTGTTCCAGGACGACAACCCATGCAACTCAAGCCCCTCGGCCGCTCCGGCCTGCAAGTCTCCCCGCTCGCCTTCGGCGGCAACGTGTTCGGCTGGACGGTCGACGAGGCGATGTCCTTCCGCCTGCTCGACGCCTGGCTGGACGCGGGCTTCAACTTCGTCGACACCGCCGACGTGTACTCGGCCTGGGTGCCGGGCCACGTGGGCGGCGAGTCGGAAACCATCATCGGCAAGTGGCTGCGCCAGAGCGGCAAGCGCGACCGCATCGTGCTCGCCACCAAGGTCGGCAAGCCGATGGGCGAGGGCAAGAAGGGCCTGCGCGCGGCCTACATCAAGGAGGCGGTGGACGCTTCGCTCAAACGCCTGCAGACCGACCACATCGACCTGTATCAGTCGCACGACGACGACACCGACACACCGCTGGAGGAATCGCTGGGCGCCTTCGCCGACCTCATCCGTGCGGGCAAGGTGCGCGCCATCGGCGCCTCCAACTACACCGCCCCACGCCTGGCCGAGGCGCTCGACGTGGCCGAGCGCGCGGGCCTGCCGCGCTACGAGTCGCTGCAGCCGCTGTACAACCTGTACGACCGCAAGGTGTTCGAAGAGGCGCTGGAGCCGCTGTGCCTGGAGCGCGGCGTGGGCGTGATCAACTTCTACGCCCTGGCCGCGGGCTTCCTCACCGGCAAGTACCGCACGGCCGAGGACGCCTCGAAGAGCAAGCGCGGCGCCAACACCACCGCCAAGTACCTCAATCCACGCGGGCTGCGCATCCTCGACGCGCTCGACGCCGCTGCCCAGGCCCACGGCGCGACGCCGGGGCAGATCGCCATCGCCTGGCAGATCGCCCGGCCCTCGATCACGGCGCCGATCGCCAGCGCGACGTCGCTCGAACAGCTGGACGAGCTCAAGAAGGCAGCGACGCTCCAGCTGGACGCCGACACCATCGCCCGGCTCGACGCGGCAAGCGCCGAAGCCTGACACCGGCCCGCCGGTAGGCACCGGCCGACAGGCAAAGGCGGCGCGCGCTGCACGACGCCAGCCGCGCCGGCACGGCAATCTCGCTCCCGTTTCGACACCACGGAGAGAGATCCATGTCCTTCGCCCTCTACATGCTCGGCTTCATCATCTTCCTGGCCGGGTGCATCTGGGGCGCGTCCGTCGCGGGCGTGCCCACGGTCTACATCGGCATCGGCGCGCTGATCCTTCTGGGCATCGGCATCTTCAGCGCCGTGGGCCGCACGCGGAGCAAGGACCCGTCCTGAGGTCGCCAGCGAAGTTTTACAAGCAAAAAGTGCCCGGAACGCCCGTGGGACGGGCGCGAGCAGCTATCAATCCGATAGCAATCCGGGCCCTGCACGGCCACCGACCAGCATCAGCGCGAACAGTTCGCTGCGAAAGTGGATGCCCAGCCGGCCGAAGGCCCGGTTGCGGTAGGTCTTGACGGTCGGCAGCGCCACGCCCAGGTCGGCAGCGATGCCCTCCTGCGTCATGCCGCGCAGCAGACGCAGGCACACCGCCAGCTCGCGCTCGGTGAGTGCGGGGCATTGCGCGAGCAGGCGCTCGCGCAGGCCCGTCGCGTCGTCGGCGCGGGTGAGCGCCACGTGCTTGCGGGCCAGTGCCATCACCAGCCGGCCCGCCGCCCCGAAATCCGCGATCTGCGCATCGCTCAGCGCGCGCTGGTGCGTGTGGCGGTAGAAATTGACCGCGAAGAGCGCGCCCTCGTCGGCCGCCTCGTCCTCCACCACCGACACGCGCTCGACCACGCCGTGCGCCTCGTACACCTTGGCGCGGTGTTCCGGCGGCACCTCGCCGGCCGTGATGTGGCACACACGCAGCGGCGGCGCGCCGGTGTCGCGCAGGGTGCGGTCGTGGCGGATCGGGCCCGAGAGGTAGGCGCGCCAGCAGTCGCGCGTGGTGTCGGGCACCCCGCGGCTGCCGCTCACGAAGATGGCCGGCCGCGGGCCGGTGCGGTAGACCGAGAACGACCCCACGGGCAGCGCCTGGGCCATGGCGTCGAGCAGGCAGGCGCCGAAGCCCGGCTCGCCCAGCGCGGGCACCACCTGCGGCATGCGCCGCGCCAGCAAGGCTTCGGCGCCGTCGGTGGCGGGTTCGGGGGTCCAGGTGCGCATCAGGTGGCTGCGGGTAAGCCCGTCATCTTCGCGGATGACAGGCTCGCCCGGCCACCGGACTTACGCTAGCGCCATGCCTGCTTCCACTGCCGACACCGACCCGCTCGCCCCCCCTGCCCTCGGCTGGTTCGCCGATGTGGCCGTCGACGTGGGCGAGCCCCTCGTGCTGGGCGAAGGCCCCGGCGGCCTGCGCCGCGTGGTGCCCATCGTCGGCGGCAGCGCGCAGGGCGAAGGCTGGCGCGCGCGCGTGCTGCCCGGCGGCGCGGACTTCCAGCGCATCACCAGCGACACGGCGTCGGAGCTGGACGCGCGCTACGGCCTCGAGACCGACGCCGGCGAGCGCATCTACGTGCAGAACCGCGCCGTGCGCACCGCGCCGGCCGAGGTCATGGCGAAGCTGCTGCGCGGCGAGCCGGTCGACCCGTCGCAGATCTACTTCCGCTGCAGCCCGAGCTTCGAGACGAGCTCGCCCGCCCTGCGCTGGATCACCGAGCGCCTGTTCGTCGGCGTCGGGGTCCGCCACCCGGCGCAGGTGGTGATGCGCTTCTTCACCGTGCGGTAGCACGCGCCTTTCATTTTTTCCAGCCCCAAGAGGAGACACCCATGACGAACGCCCCCACGACGGGCGCGCGCCGCCGCGCGCTCACGCTCATCGCCAGCGCCACGCTGGGCCTGGCCGGCGCGCTGGCCGCGTCGCAGGCGGCGGCCCAGGCCGCGCCCTTCCCGAATCGACCGGTGCGCATCATCGTCGGCTTCCCGGCCGGCACGGGTCCGGACATCGTTGCCCGCCTGCTGGCGCAGAAGCTGTCCGAAGGCTGGGGCAACCTGGGCGTGATCGTCGACAACAAGCCCGGCGCCGGCGGCCTCATCGCCGCCAACGAAACGGTGCGCGCGCAGCCCGACGGCTACACGCTGATGCTCGGCGAGACCGGCCAGCTCGCCATCGCGCCGAGCAGCTACAGCAAGCTGCCCTACGACCCGAAGAAGGACTTCGTGCCCGTGAGCCAGGTCGTGACGAGCAACTTCATGCTGGTGGTCAACCCGGCCAAGGTGCCGGCGAAGAACGTCAAGGAGTTCGTCGACTGGACGAAACAGCAGAAGGGCCTGTTCATGGGCACCTTCGGCGCCGGCACGCCGGGCCATTTCGGTGCCTACTTGTTCGGCGACGCCATCGGCATCAAGCCCGAGCCGGTGCACTACAAGAACACGGGCGATGCCTTGGGCGGCCTGATGAGCGGCGACGTCTCGGGTGCCTTCGCCAGCGTGGGCCTGGCCACGCCGAACGTGAAGGCGGGCAAGCTGGTGGCGCTCGCCTCCAGCGGCGAGACACGCAGCGCCGGCCTGCCCGACGTGCCCACCTTCCGCGAGCAGGGCTACCCGCAGCTGGTCTTCAATTCCTGGTTCGGCATCGTCGCGCCGGCCAAGACGCCGCCCGAGGTCGTTGCCAAGCTGGAGGCCGACATCCGCAAGGCCATGCAGTCGGCCGACGGCAAGGCCAGAATGGAAGACGCCGGCTTCGGCGTGACCGGCACCACCGCGCAAGAGTTCGCCCGCATCATCGACAGCGACACGGTGACCTGGGGCAAGGCCGTGAAGGCCACGGGCTTCAAGGCGGATTGAGATGGCGCGCGTCGCCACTGCCGCGCTCGCTGTGCTCGGCGCCGCCACCCTGGCCGCCTGCGGCAGCGCGCCGGATTCCATGCCAAAAGTGGCCGCGGCGCCCGCCAGCTGTGCGCGGCTAGCTACGATTTCGATAGCAGGCACGCGCCTCACGCTGGCCGAGCCGGTGGCCGCCGGCAGCATCGCGCTCACCGGCATCCAGCCCGGCGCCCCGGGCAGCACGGCGCCCGTGCCGGCGCATTGCCATGTGCAGGGCAAGATCGCCGAGCGCACCGGCATCGACGGCAAGCCCTACGCCATCGGCTTCGACCTGCGGCTGCCCGTGGCGTGGAACGGCCGCTTCTTCTTCCAGGGCGGCGGCGGCACCGACGGCGTGCTGCGCGACGCGATCGGCGTGCTGACCGGGGGCGGCAACACGAGCAACGCGCTGATGCAGGGCTACGCGGTGGTCTTCACCGACACCGGCCACCTCAACGAGCCCGGCCCCAACGGTCCCTACCAGTTCGGGCTGGACCCGCAGGCCCGCGCCGACAACGGCTACAACTCGATGGCGCAGACCGCGCGCGTCGCCAAGCAGCTCATCGCTGCCCACTACGGCCAGGCGCCGAAGCGCTCGTACTTCGTCGGCTGCTCCAACGGCGGGCGGCAGGCGATGACGATGACGCAGCGCGATCCCGAGATGTTCGATGGCGTCATCGCCTCGGCGCCGGCGTACCGCGTGCCGCTGGCTTCGGTACAGGCCGTGTACGACACGCAGCTGTACGCACGCGCTGCCGCCGAGCAGGCGCCGCTGGCCGACGGCCGGCCCGTGCTGGCCAAGGCCTTCTCGCGCAGCGACATGCAACTGCTCACGCGCGAGGTGCTCAACCAGTGCGACGCGCTGGACGGCCTGAAGGACGGCATCGTCGACAACTGGCCGGCCTGCCGGTTCAACGCCGCCGCGCTGCGATGCAAGGGCGCGAAGACGGAAGCCTGCCTGGGTCCCGCGCAGGTCGACGCGCTGGAGAAGTCCTTCGCGGGCGTCAAGGACGCCCAGGGCCGCGTGATCTATTCGGACTGGACCTTCGACGCCGGCCTGCATTCGGCCGAGTGGACGCGCTGGAAGTTCGGCGACGCCGCACAGGGCCCGGCCAATGCGCGCAACCTCACGCTCATGACCGGTGGCCTGGCGATGTTCTTCACCACGCCGCCGACCGTGACGTCCGACTTCTGGGCCTACGCGATGGGCTTCGACCCCGCGCGCGACACCGCAAAGGTGTACGCCACGGGCGGTCCCTTCCGCGAATCGGCGATGCAGATGGTCGCGGCCGAATCGCCCGACGTGGATGCCTACGTGCGCCACGGCGGCAAGCTGCTGTTCTTCCACGGCGTGAGCGACCCGGTGTTCTCGGTCAAGGACACGGTGCGCTACGTCGACGCGCTGCGCCAGCGCTACGGCGGCCGCACCGACGACATCGCGCGCCTCTTCACGGTGCCCAACATGGCGCATTGCAGCGGCGGACCGGCCACCGACCAGTACGACGGCCTGAGCGCGCTGGTGAAGTGGGTCGAGCAAGGCGAGGCCCCGTCGCGCATCGTCGCCCGTGCGCGCCCCGAGAACCCCGACGTGCGCACGCCGGGCCGCACCCGCCCGCTGTGCGCATGGCCGAAGCAGCCGCGCTACAACGGCAGCGGCAGCATCGAGGAGGCGGCGAACTTCAGTTGCCGCTGAGGACCATCCAGGGCGCGACAGGGCCCGCGCCCGAGCGATCGGACGTCACGCCCCTCGGTCAGGCTCGCACGAAGGCAAAGGCGAGGCCCGCTGCCGGACGTCGCCATCCAGCGTCTCCCTCACCTTCTTCATGAGTGCCGCGAACTCGAACGGTTTGGTCAATACCTGCATGCCGTCTTCGGCCAGCGCAACACCTGCCGCCGCGGCTTCGGCATACCCGGTGATGAACAACACCTTGAGCTTGGGCTGAAGCTCTCGGCCGGCATCGGCCACCTGACGGCCGTTCATTCCGCCAGGCAGTCCGACGTCGGTGACGACCAGATCGACATCGCCCCGCGCCTTGAGAATCTTCAGACCTTCGGGGCCGTCCTGCGCGGACAGGACGCGGTAGCCGCTGCCGCTCAGGAACTCGGTGAGCAGGCGGCGTATCGGCTCGTCGTCTTCGATGACCAGGATCGTCTCGCCCGAACCTACCGCAGATTCGTGCGGCGCGCTGGCCTCCACCGCCAGGGCCTCGCCGGCATGGCGAGGCAGGAGCAGCGTCATCTGCGTGCCCCGGCCAACTTCCGAATCGATGGCGACCGTGCCGCCCGACTGTCGTACGAAGCCATAGACCATGGACAAGCCCAGCCCTGTGCCGCGGCCCAGAGGCTTGGTGGTGAAAAAGGGCTCGAACACGCGCTGCACCACGGACGGGGACATGCCTGTGCCCGTGTCGATGACGTCCAGTCGAACGTACTCGCCCATTGGCAATTCGCGTGCCGCAGCCTCTGCCTCGCCGAGGAATTGGTTGGCGGTGACCACCGTCAGTTGCCCACCGTCCGGCATCGCGTCGCGGGCGTTGATGCAAAGATTGAGCAGCGCGTTCTCCATCTGAGGCCCATCGACCAGCGTCGCCCATGGCGAAGGCGCAAGACGGACAGCCACGCGCACCGCGGGCCCGACGGTACGACCGATCAGGTCGACCATCCCTTGCACGAGGAGGTTGATATCCGTGGGACGCGGGTCCAGAGCCTGACGGCGCGAAAAGGCCAGCAGACGCTGGGTCAGGGCCGCAGCCCGCCGCACCGAGCCTTCACCGATGTCGATGTAGGGCGTGAGGTCCTGACCTGTTTTCGAGCGCCGCCGCATGATCTCCAGCGCACCGCCGATGGACGCCAGCAGGTTGTTGAAGTCGTGGGCGATGCCGCCGGTGAGCTGGCCGAGCGACTCCATCTTCTGCGCCTGGCGCAACTCGTCTTCGGTCTGCTTCAACAGCGCGCGCGCCTCGTGCTCGGCTGTCACGTCGCGTCCCGCGGCATAAATCTCTGCGCCGCTCACGACGCCTGCCCACGACACCCATCGGCAGGTGCCGTCGCGGTGTCGATGACGCAGTTCGACGACGGGGTTGACCTGCACATCGACCAGTGAAAACGCCTTGTGCAGCCTTGCCACATCTGCCGGAAGAATGAACTCGGAAATGTGATGGCCCAGCGCCTCCAGTGGCGAGTAGCCGAAGATCCGGTGCGCGGCGGGGTTGGCCCTGCGGATGTTGCCTCGACGATCCAGCACGACAAAAAGATCCGGCGACAGGTTCCACAGCCGGTTGAGTTCGCCGGTGCGTTCCGTGATCTGTTCGCTCAAGGACTTGTTGACCGCTTCGAAGCTGCGCTCGACGGCCTTGCGTTCCGTCTGATCCGCCAGAGAACCGACGACGCGAACCACGTCGCCCGCCGGCCCGCGGCTCAGACAGCCGCGATCCCGCACTTCCACATGGTGCCCCTGCGCATTGGCGAAACGGTACTCGAGCGCATAGTCGTCGCGACGGCCCGCCAGCAGATCTTGAAAGAACGACCCCACCCTCGCCCGGTCGTCCTCGTGTACCCGCGACAACCACCACTCGACGCCGCACACGTGGCGCTCCGGCGGGTACCCGTAGCACCGTTCGAATGCATCGTTCCACGTGATGCGGGCTGCCGGGACGTCCCAATCCCGGATGACTTCGTTGGTGGCGCGGATCGCCAAGTTCAAACGGTCTTCGACCACTCTCTGCGCGGTCGTATTGCGCGAAACGCACAGGACCATGGCGGGCACTCCGTGCGCGTCGCCGAGCGGCGTCAGGACGTTGTCCCAATACTGTGGCTCGGCCCCCTCGATCTGGCTGCATCCGGGAAATCGGGCCACGCGTCCCTCGACGGCATGCTTGAGGGCAACGGCGCCGCGTTCGCGGACTTCAGCGGGCAACAGCGCCAGCCATTCGGTGCCCGCCACGCCCTGCGGGGCCACGCCGAGCGCTTCGCAGCCCGCCCGGTTCATGTGCAACAGCAATCCGTTCGGGTCGATGATCTTGATGCAATCCACGCTGGCATCGAGCATGTCGGCCTGCATCGTCACCCGACGCTGGAGGTCGGCTTCTCGCTCATGGCGCTCGTGCACATCGATGACCCAGACCAGCCGTCGAGATGTGCCGCCATCGTCAACCAGGCGGCGCGAACTGTCGAGCGATGCCCACCGCCAGCTTTCATCGCGCTGCTTGACCAGGCAATCGTCCGTCGGGCGCTGATCGGACAGCGCGAGCGGCCCACCATCGCGGGTCTTGACGATATCCGCCAAGGCCGCGGCGTCGCCCAGGGCTGAGCGCCATGGGCGATTGGCGCGTACGATGAGTCCCTCGTCGGACACCAAGGCCGCGGGGAGAGGCAACAATTCAAGCGAATCCATCAGCAGCCACTCCCCGCAAAGGATCATTTTTCAGGATTATCACGACACTGCGCGTCGTTGTCGGGGACGACCCCCCGCCGCCGCGCGCGCACCTTTGCCTCGCTCGTGACGGCGACGCAAAGCACATGCCCGAAATGCAGGCGCGGTGCGGGTGCGAAATGGCAAGCCCAGCTCACACCCCGAAGCGGCACCGCACGGCCACCGCGATCTCCGGATTGGCCTTCAGCGCTTCGGTGGCCACGTCGCCGGCGGCCTTGTCCGCGGCGAAGTGCAGGAAGCGGGTGTCGTTGTCGATGATCACCGGCCGGTCGAACTGGTCGTACTACGCGGCCACTGACGCACACCACACGCCTTGCGGCAGGATCACAGCCCTTCGGGCCGCGCCGGGATGTCGCCCATCGCCTCGTCGTTGCGCAGTTCGCTCGCGGCCTTCAGCACGCCGAGCGACAGGCCGTCTTCCTGGCTCGCGAAGCCGCCGGCAATGCCTTCGAGCACGTTGGCCAGGGGCTGGTCGCCGTCGTTCTGCGCGATCAGGCTGAGGTTGAGCACGCGCGCGGCCATCTGCCGGTAGCTGACGGCGCCCGCCCGCTCCAGCACGGCGACGAGGTCGAGGTACAGCGCCAGTTGCAGATCGAAGACCAGCTTGTCGGTGATCTTCAGGCCGTCGATGGGATCGTGCTCCATGGTTCTCAATGCTCCCGCTGCTGGATGTGGTTGGGATGTTAGTGCGTCGACGTGACGCTCAGGCCGCGATGGGCTGGCGTTGCCGCAGGGCTTCGTACAGGCACACGCCGCTCGCGACCGAGACGTTCAGGCTCTCGACCGCACCGGCCATGGGAATGCTGACCAGCTCGTCGCAGGTCTTGCGCGTGAGCTGGCGCATGCCCTGCCCTTCGGCGCCGAGCACCAGCGCCAGCGGGCGCTTGAAATCGCATTGGTAGAGCGTGCCGGGTGCGTCGTCGCTGGTGCCCACGCACCAGATGTTGCGCTCCTTCAGCTCGCCCAGCGTGCGCGCCAGGTTGGTGACCATGAAGTACGGCACCGTCTCGGCGGCACCGCTGGCGACCTTGGCCACGGTGGCGTTGATGCCGGCGGCGTGGTCCTTGGGCGCGATGACCGCATGGGCGCCGGCGCCGTCGGCCACGCGCAGGCAGGCGCCGAGGTTGTGCGGGTCGGTCACGCCGTCGAGCACCAGCAGCAGCGGCACCGTGCCCGCCGCCTCGAGGCCATCGAGCAGGTCGTCGAGCGAGTGGGTCTGGGCGATGGCCTCCACGCGCGCGGCCACGCCCTGGTGGCCGTGGCTGCCGGCCAGCTTGGCCAGGCGGATGCCGTCAGCCTCGATGAGGCGCACGCCGGCCTCCTGCGCGCGGGCGATGAACTGCTTCATGCGGGCATCGCGCCGGCTGGCATCGAAGAGCACCTCGATCACCGAGGCCGGTGAGGTCTTGAGCCGAACGCCAACGGCGTGGAAGCCGAAGATCACTTTGGGGGAGGAAGCCATATCGCGGCCGATTATCGAGGCAGCGCCTGGCCAACCATGTAGGCTGCCGGCACCGGTGTCAGGCGATGGGCAACCCGCTCTCGGCTTGGCAAAGGCGGTCGTGCACGTTGCACAGCGCCTGGGTCTCGAAGGTGGTGCGGCCGGTCGCACCCACCGCGCCGACGAACTCGCAGGCCGCATGACGCGCCGCCGCCTCCTCGTAACGCGCCACCCAGGCTTCGCGCTCAGGCAGGCGTCCGGGTGCCACCGGCCACACGCCGGGGCGCGGGCGCAGGTGCTCGGCGATGCCGATGCGCCACGGCTTGGCGCTCACGCGGGCGCGAAAACAGTTCTGGTTGCGGCACATGCGGGCATACACGGGGTCCGCGCCCAGGGCCTGAAAGCAGTCGGTGACCGCTGTCTCGCCCGGCGCGAAGGTCCGGTGCATGGCCAGCGCACGCAGCCCCGCGGGCGTGCGGTACAGGCGCAGGTGCCAGTCGGGGTGCTGGTGGATGAAGCGGTCGATGCGTGCACGAACCGCTTGCAACGGGTCGCGGCGCGAGTGCCCGACCTTCGCCTTCTCGGTGCGGACGCGCCAGAGGCCCACCGCCAGCACGCCGAGAAAGGCGACCAGCGCTGCCAGCCAGGACTTCGCCGCATAACCCGCCACGCCGCCGCCAAGAGCTGCCGCGCCGATGACGGTGAGCAGCGGCGAGCCCACGGGGGCCTCGTCGAAATCGACGTCCACGAAGAGCACGTCGGGCGTGTTCAGGCAGCGCGCCCCATAGCTGTTGCGGGTGACCACGGCATCGCCATGGCGCTCGACGATCTCCTCGCGGATCGGCAGGCCCTGCGCGCCGTTGTAGCCAGCCCTGCGTTCGCGGCGTTCCAGCGCCTCGCCCGCGGCAATGCGCTCGAAGGCGTCGCGTGTTCGCTGGTCGGCATGGGCTTGCGCGGCCGCCTGGCTTTCGTCGGACCAGCCGAATCGGCGCACGGTGATCTGGCGCCCGCCGCGGCGCTCCTGGATGCGGCCTTCGGCCCAGTGGGCGGGGACGATCACCGGCCGAACAACCACCAGGCCAGCAGCAGCCCGAGCAGCACCACGACGACCAGCGCGGCGCGGCTGCCGCCGCTGCGCACGCGGCCGGGCTCGTGCAGCGGATCGAAGGTGGCGCCGGCGCTGGCCAGGCCGGGCACGGAGCCATCGGCCGTGCGGGCCGCATCGACGAGGTCCTTCGCCTCCTTGAGGCCCAGGCCGGTGGCTTCACGGGTGAGCTTGATCGCTTCGATGACCTGGCCGCGCTGCAGTGCGGCGCGCGCCACGGCGGGCAGCGCCGATGCGGGCGTGGGGCGGCCATGCAGCAGCGCGTCGAAGTCGTCCGCGGCGCCCACTGCCTGCACGTCGGCGTCGCCGTTCGCGTAGCGCTCGACCAGTTCCTTCGACTCCTTGAGGCCCAGGCCGGTCGCCTCGCGCGTGCGCTTGATGGCGTCGATGAGGTCGCCGCGTTCCAGGGCGGCGATGGCGTCGGGGAGTGGTCGGGTCATGGTGCGTGCGGTGCCTGGCGCCTCAAGGCGCTACGGAATTGATAGCTGCTTGCGCACTATCCACGGGCGTTTCAGGCCAATTTGGCTTGGAAATCTCGTTGCTGGCCACACGGCCCGCCTCGATGGTGATGCGGCGCTCGCACTGGGCCGCAATGCCGCGGTCGTGCGTGACCAGCACGAGCGTGGTGCCCAGTTCGCGGTTGAGGTCGAACATCAGCCGCATCACCTGCTCACCGGTGGCGAAGTCCAGGCTGCCCGTGGGTTCGTCGGCCAGCAGCAGCTGCGGCTGGACGACGAAGGCGCGCGCCAGTGCCACGCGCTGCTGCTCGCCGCCAGAGAGCACCTTGGGGTAGTGCGACAGGCGCTGGCCCAGGCCGACGCGGCCCAGCATCTCGGTGGCGGCCTTGCGGGCCGTCCGTTGCACGTCGGAGCGGTCGGAAAGCTCCAAAGGCAGCATCACGTTCTCGAGCGCGGTCAGGTTGCCCAGCAACTGGAAACTCTGGAACACGAAACCGATCTGTCTGGCACGCAGGGCGGCGCGTTCGTCCTCATCGATGGCGAAGAGGTCGTCGCCCGCGATGCGCACGGTGCCTCGGGAGGGCACGTCCAGCCCGGCCACGATGGACAGCAGCGTGCTCTTGCCCGACCCCGAGGCACCGACGATGGCGGCCGTCTCCCGCGCGCCGAGGGTGAAATCGATGTCGCGCAGAATGTCCAGCGTGCCCGCCGAATCGGTGACGGACTTGAACACATGCTCGACGCTGACGATCGGCGATGCGGAAGCGGGGCTCGAAGACATGAAAGGATGCAAGTGATCGGCTGGATGAATCGACGTGACTTTAGCCTGCGCAGCGCGATCGCCGCGCTGGCGGCCGGCGCCGTGGGGTCTTCCGCCTGGGCGCAGGCCCCGGCGGCGCCCGCACCCGTACGGCCGCTGGTCCTGGTGGTGGGCGACTCGCTCTCGGCCGAGTACGGCCTCAAGCGGGGCGACGGCTGGGTGCCGCTGCTGCAGAAGCGCCTGGCCGAGCAGAAGGTCAAGGCTGGCGTGGTCAACGCCAGCATCAGCGGCGACACCACCTCGGGTGGCCGCGCGCGGCTGCCGGGCCTGCTGGCGCAGCACAAGCCCGACATCGTGGTGCTGGAGCTGGGCGCCAATGACGCGCTGCGCGGCCTGCCCTTGCCCAGCACCGAGGACAACCTGACGCAGATGACCCGCGCCGCGCAGGCCGCAGGCGCCAAGGTGCTGCTGGTCGGCATCCAGGTGCCGCCCAACTACGGCACCGATTACACCCGCCGATTCGGCGACGTGTTCCCGAAGGTGGCAGCGGCGACGAAATCGGCGCTGGTGCCCTTCCTGCTCAAGAACGTGGCCGATGCGCCCGATGCGCCGAACCTCTTCCAGGCCGACCGAATCCACCCGCTGGCGGTGGCGCAGCCGCGCATGCTGGACAACGTGTGGCCCGAGTTGCGCAAGCTCATCCAGGGTGTGCGTTGATGCAGATGCACCATCCGACCATGACGCCCGACACCGCGAGCCAACGCTTCGATCGCGAGGCGCAGGAATGGGACCAGCGCCCCACCTCGCTGCAACTCGCCCCCGTGGCTGGGCGCCTGCTCGCCCAGGTGCACTTCGGCGCCCATGACCACGTGCTCGACTTCGGCGCCGGCACCGGCCTGCTGGCCACCGCCGTCGCGCCGCAGGTGGCCCGGGTCACGGCGCTGGACACCTCGGCCGGAATGCTGGCCGTGCTGCGCGACAAGGGCCTCCACAACATCGACACGCTTCAGCAGGACATCTTCGAGGGCTTGCCGGATCGCTACGACGCCATCGTCAGCTGCATGGCCCTGCACCACGTGGCCGACACGGCGGGCCTCTTCAGGGAATTTGCCCGCGCGCTCGTGCCTGGCGGACAGATCGCGCTGGTCGACCTTTACGCGGAGGACGGCAGCTTCCACGGCGACAACGTGGCCAAGGGGGTGCAGCATTTCGGATTCGAGCCCGCGATGCTCGAGGACATCGCCCACGCGGCCGGCCTGACACAGATCGGCTTCAGCAAGATCGCGCAAGTGCACCGAAGCAACGGCCGCAGCTACCCCCTGTTCCTGATGACCGGCCATCGGGACGCGGGCGCCGGCGACTTGCCCAAGGCCAGCGACGCGGCCTGACGACCGGCAGGCCAAGAAAAAGCCGCTGCGGGCACGGCCGGCAGCGGCGTTTTGTGGAGGGCCGGCCCGCAGGGGCTGGCCAGGCGAGTGTTCAGTCGCCCTTGGCGGGCGTCCCGGGGCTCGCGGGGGCTTCCTGCGCCGGGGGCGCCGCATCGGTGTCGGCTTCGCCGGATGCATCGTCCGGGCTGTTCGGATTGAGTTTGCGTTCGGCCTTGGCGCGCAGCTTTTCTTCCTTCTTCTTCTTCTTGGCGAGCTCCTTCTGGCGCTTCTCGTATCCGTAGTTGGGTGTGGCCACTTTGGCTCCTGTGTCGATGTGCCCCTGGAAGTGGGGCCGCCCTGCGGTGCAATGTAAGCGATAAAACCGGCCCCGCCTACGCAGGGGCGGCGCCCGCGCTCAGAGCCGGGCCAGCGCCTGCGCGAGGTCGGCGCGCAGGTCGTCCGCGTCCTCCAGGCCGATGGAAAAGCGCACCAGCGTGCCCTTGTGCGGCCAGCGCGCCACCGAGGCGTCGCGCATCAGGCCGATGTCGTAGGGCACGACGAGGCTGGTCGGGCCGCCCCATGAATAGCCCAACCGGAAGAGCTGCAGACTGTCGCAGAAGCGGTCGACCGATTCGGTGCCGTAGCGCTCGTGGAAGACGATGGAGAACAGTCCGGCGGCCAGGTCGGTCGGGCCGCACAGCGCCTTCCAGTGCGCATGGCCCGGCGAGCCTTCCAGCGCCGGGTGCAACACCTGCGCCACTTCCTCGCGCTCGGCCAGCCAGTGCGCCAGCTCGCGCGCCGCGCGGTCGTGCGCCGCATAGCGCAGCGGCAGGCTGGGCAGCGAGCGCAGCACGGCCTCGACGTCGTTCGCGCCCACGCCATAGCCCATGCGCATGTGGGCGAGCTTGAGCTTCAAGTGCAGCGCCGCATCGCGCGTGACCACGCTGCCCATCAGCACGTCACCGCCACCGCTCGGATACTTGGTGAGTGCGTGGACCGAGATGTCGACGCCCTCGCCACTGGCCGCCAGGTCGAAGGGGTCGAAGGCCAGTCCCGCTCCCCAGGTGTTGTCCAGGGCCACCAGCACGCCGCGCGCGCGGCAGGCGGCGACCAGCGCGCGCAGGTCGGGAAATTCCATGGTCACCGAGCCGGGTGCCTCGACCCACACCAGACGGGTGCGCTCCGAGATCCTGGCGGTCAGATCGGCTGCATCCATCGCGTCGTAGAGCCGGTGCGTGATGCCGAAGTTGGCCAGCTCGCCGGTGGCCAGTGCCTTGTTGGGGCCGTAGGCGTTGTCGGGGATGAGCACCTCGTCGCCGCGCTTGAGCAGCGCGAAGTCCGTCAGCGCGATCGACGCGAGCCCGCTGGGCACCAGCAGGCATTCGGCGCCGCCCTCGAGCGTCGCGAGGCGCTCCTCCAGCGTGAAGGTGGTGGGCGTGCCGTGCAGCCCGTAGGTGTAGCCGGCCTTCGTACGCCAGTCCCGCGCCCGCATGGCCGCCACATCCTTGAAGAAGACGGTGGACGCCTTGAAGACGCCGATTTGCGGTGCCTCGAAGGTGTCGGGCGGGGTGTAGGGGTGGTGGATCAGATCGGTCGCGGACTTCGTCATGCGGCGATCCTAGCCCGGATGCCCGTGCGTCCCGACCGCAGCCCCATGCCGCGCGGCACAATGCGTCGATGTCTTTGCCCCTGCCCCACGGTTTCGAGAGCCTGCAGGCGATCGACGATGCCTACAACCCGCGCGTGCGTGTCACGGACGTCGATGCCGCGCTACGGCACCAGACACAGCGCAGCACGCAGGCACAACGCGAGCTGCCCTACCGCGCCGGCGTGCCGTACGGCGCGACACTGGCAGAAACCGTCGACATCGTGCCCGCCCGGCGGCCCAGCGCGCCGGTCTTCCTCTTCATCCACGGCGGGTACTGGCGCGCGAACGCCGCGCGCGATTTCGCTCAGGTGGCCTTCGGCCCGAATGCCATGGACTTCACCACGGTCCTGGTCGACTACGCCCTGTGCCCCGCCGTCACGCTGGACGAGATCGTGCGCCAGGTGCGCGCAGCGGCCGCCTGGGTGCTGCGCCACATCGGCGAGCACGGCGGCGACCCCCAACGCGTGGTGATCGGCGGCCACTCGGCGGGCGGCCACCTGGGCGCGATGCTGCTGAACACGCCGTGGCACGCGCAGTACGGGCTGCCGGACGATCCTTTCGTCGGCGCGGTGCTGGTCAGCGGCCTGTACGACATCGCACCCCTGCGCTACAGCTACCTGCAGCCGGCCATCCAGCTGGACGATGGCATCGTGGCGCGCAACACGCCGCTGCACTTCGTGCGACCTTGCCGCACGCCGGTGCTGCTGACCTGGGGCGGCCTGGAGCAGCCGGCCTTCGAGCAGCAGTCCACGCGCATGCTCCAGGCCTGGCGCGCGGCAGGCAATGCGGGCGAGCTGATGCCGCAGCCGGGTGCCGATCACCTCAGTGCGATCCACGGCTTCGAGGACGAAGGCAGCCCGCTGTGCGCGGCGATGCGGCGGATGGCGGGCGCTGCGTCTGCCTAGCACCGAGCGCCGGACCGCCTGAGCTCCACCCCACGAAAAAGCCGCTCCTGGGAGCGGCTTTCTTCAGCGTCGCCGGACGCACGCCAGGCCGTCAGACCGACCACTTCGCGATCAGCTTCTCCGGCGTCATGTTGTCGTAGCCCTCGAAGGGCTGATGGATCCAGGGGTTGGTCGGCAGGAACTCCACCGAGTAGTCGGGCGTGAAGTTCGACAGGCCCTTGGTCCACAGCACCGCACTGCGCAGCTCGGTGATGGGCGCGTACTTGGTCTTGAGCAGCTCGACCACGGCATTGAGCGTGTGGCCCGAGTCCGCCAGGTCGTCGACCAGCAGCACCTTGCCCGCGATCTCGCCCTTGGGGGTGGTGATGTAGTGGGCGATGTCGAGGTGGCCCTGGACCGTGCCGGCCTCGGCGCGGTAGGAGCTGGTCGACATGATGGCCAGCGGCTTGTCGAAGATGCGCGACAGCACATCGCCCGGCCGCATGCCGCCACGCGCCAGGCACAGGATGTTGTCGAACTCCCAGCCCGACTGGTGCACCTTGATCGCGAGCTTCTCGATCAGGTTGTGGTACTCGTCATAACTGACGTAAAGGTGCTTGCCGTCTTCGGTCAACATGGGGCGTTTGCTCCTGATTTGATAGCTGGTGGCGCAGGTGGGGTGGGCGCTGGAGGCCAATTGAGTCTAGAAAACCGAGCTTCCGGACGCAGAGGACGCAAAGGTTTCGCAGAGGGCGCAAAAGGAATCCATTTCGAGAACGGATCCGGTTTCTTTTGCGTCTTCTGCGTGATTTTTGCGTCCTCTGCGTCCGGAAGTCCGATCCCTGTGCCGTTCAATCCGCCAAGTACGGATGCCGCATCATGATCGTGTGGTCGCGGTCCGGGCTGGTGGAGATCATGGCGATCGGCACGCCGGTGACCTGCTCGATGCGCTGCAGGTACAGGCGGGCGTTGACCGGGAGCTTGTCGTACTGCGTCACGCCGACGGTGCTGTCGCTCCAGCCTTCCATGGTTTCGTAGACCGGCACGCAGCGTTCGATCTCGTCGGCGCCCAGGGGCAGGATGTCGACGTGCTCGCCGTCGAGCTCGTAGCCCGTGCACAGCTCGAGCTTCTCGAGGCCGTCGAGCACGTCGAGCTTGGTGATGCACAGGCCCGACAGGCCGTTGACCTGCGCCGAGCGCTTGAGCAGTGCGGCGTCGAACCAGCCGCAGCGGCGCGAGCGGCCCGTCGTGACGCCCTTTTCGGCGCCCACGGTGCTCATGTGGTAGCCGGGCGTGCCGGGGGTCTCCCAGTCCAGTTCGGTCGGGAACGGGCCGCCGCCGACGCGCGTGCAGTACGCCTTGGTGATGCCCAGCACGTAGTGCAGCATGCCCGGGCCCACGCCCGAGCCGGCGGCCGCATTGCCGGCGACGCAGTTGCTCGAGGTGACGTAGGGGTAGGTGCCGTGATCGACATCGAGCAGCGTGCCCTGCGCGCCTTCGAACAGCAGGTTGGCGCCGTTGCGGTGCGCTTCGTTCAACTCGCGCGAGACGTCGGCGATCATGGGCTTGAGCAGCTCGGCATGCTTCATCGCCTCGTCGTAGACCATGTCGTAGTCGATGGCCGGGGCGCTCAGCACCTGCGTCAGCACGTGGTTGTGCAGGTCCAGCAGCACCTTGAGCTTCTCGCCGAATCGCTTGGGGTGTTTCAGGTCCTGCACGCGCAGCGCGCGGCGGGCGACCTTGTCCTCGTAGGCGGGACCGATGCCGCGGCCGGTGGTGCCGATCTTCTCGATGCCGCCCTTCTCGCGGTAGGCCTCGCGCGCCACGTCCAGCGCGGCGTGGAAAGGGAGGATCAACGGGCAGGCTTCGGACACGCGCAGGCGCGAGCGCACCTCGACGCCGGCCTTCTCCAGCCCCTCGATCTCCTCGAAGAGCTTGCCGGCCGAGAGCACCACGCCGTTGCCGATGTAGCAGGTGACGCCGGGCCGCATGATGCCGCTGGGGATCAGGTGCAGCGCGGTCTTCACGCCGTTGATGACCAGCGTATGGCCCGCGTTGTGGCCGCCCTGGAAGCGGACCACGCCTTGCGCGCTCTCCGTCAGCCAGTCGACCAGCTTGCCCTTGCCCTCGTCGCCCCATTGGGTGCCGACGACGACGACGTTACGTCCGGTAGTCACGCTCATGATGTATCGCTCGAAAAAACAGGAATCAGATGGGCTGGACGGCCCAGGCGTTGCCGCGCTGCACGAGCTGGCGGTCGCAATGGAACTCGTCGATCTCGCTGTCGTGGCCCGGCAGCATGCAGACGACGGTCTCGCCCTGCGCACGCAATGCGGCGATGGCGGCGCGCAGGCCCGCATCGGCGTCGCTCCAGGGTGCGCGGATGGCGGCGCGCAGCGGCCGGGCGGGCAGCACGCCGACCAGTTCGCGCACATCGAGGCTGAAGCCCACCGCCGGCCGGTTGCGGCCGAAGACGGCACCCACCTCGTCGTAGCGTCCGCCCCGCGCCAGCGAGTCGGCTGCGCCCTCGGCGTAGATGCCGAAGCGCACGCCGCTGTAGTAGGCGTAGCCGCGCAGGTCGGCCAGGTCGAAGCTCACCTGCGCGTCGCCGAGCTGTGCTGCCAGCCAGCGCATGTGATCGAGCGCGGCCTGCACCGCCGGCGTGCCCTGAAGCGCACGTGCGGCCTCGTCGAGCACCTTTGCGTCGCCGTACAGGTGCAGCAGGGCCTGCAGGCCTTCGCGGGCCGCCTGCGGGAAGCTGCGGGTGAGTTCGGCCAGGGTGCTCGCATCCTTGGCAGCGAGCGCGGCGTGGACGTCTTCGATGACGTCGGGAGGCACCATCACTCCGCCGAACAGCGAGCGCACGATGCGCACGTCGGCCAGGTCGACCAGCGGGCGCTCGATGCCTGCCGCGCGCAGGCAGTCGAGGGCGAGCAGCAGCGCCTCGAGGTCGGCTTCGCGGCCCGCGTGGCCGTAGATCTCGGCGCCGAACTGCAGCGGCTCGCGCGTGGCATGCGGGCGGTCTGGCCGCGTATGAAGCACGGGCCCGCAATAGCACAGGCGGGCCACGCCGCTGCGATTGAGCAGGTGGGCATCGATGCGCGCGACCTGCGGCGTGGTGTCGGCACGCAGGCCCATGCTGCGCCCGGAGAGCTGGTCGACCAGCTTGAAGGTCTGGAGATCGAGGGCTTCGCCGGTGCCCGACAGCAGCGATTCGAGGTGCTCGAGCAGCGGCGGCATGACGAGCTCGTAGCCGTAGCCACGGGCGGTGTCGAGCAGTTGGCGTCGGAGCTCTTCGATGTGGCGCGCCTCGGAAGGCAGCACATCGGCGATGTGATCCGGGAGGACCCAGGCGGACATGGGAAACGGGGCCGTGGTTAAAAACGGATTCTAACGGGCGCGGGTGCCCACGCCCCTTCACACGGCCAGGGCGCGGATCAGCTGGCGAGCCAGAGCAGGACCAGCCCGGCGACGATGCTGCACAGCCCGAAAAAGCGCAGTTGGCCGTCGCGCAGCTGCATGAGCTGGGTGAAGCCGCGCCGCCAGCCGCCCGGGGACACGAAGGGCAGGATGCCCTCGATCACCAGGACGAGCGCCACGGCGCTCCAGAACGCATCGCTGCTCACGGCCGAGGCTCAGCGCTGCAACTCAGCGCCGGGGCGGTTGGCCGGTGGCAGCGGTGCCCGGGCCCTGCATCGCGCGGAAGAAGTCCGACTGCGACGGGTCGAGCACCAGCACGTCGCTCTTCTTGTTGAAGCTCTGCTTGTAGGCCTCGAGGCTTCGGTAGAACTGCGCGAACTGCGCGTCCTTGCCGAAGGCATCGGCGTACGCAGCAGCGGCCTGGGCATCGCCCTCGCCCTTGATCTTCTGCGCGTCGCGGTAGGCGTTGGCCACCGTCACCTCGCGCTGGCGGTCGGCGTCGGCGCGGATCTTCTCGCCTTCCGCCTGGCCCGTGGAGCGCAGTTCGTTGGCGACGCGCTTGCGCTCGGCCTCCATGCGGCGGTAGACCGATTCGGTGATGGCCTCGACGTAGTCGATGCGCGTCACCCGCACGTCGACGATGTCCACGCCCCACGGATTGCTGCCCTTCACCACGCTGAGTACTTCGCGCTTGACGTCGTTCATCACGTCGTCGCGGCGCGTGGAGATCAGCTCGCGCACGGTGCGCTTGTTGATGTTCTCCTGGAAGGCGTTGCGCACCACGCGGTTGAGCTGCACGGCGCCAGCGTTCTCGTCCAGGCCCACGTTGCGGATGTAGGCCTGCGGGTCGACGATGCGCCAGCGCACGTACCAGTCGATGACCACGCGCTGCTTTTCGGCGGTGAGCATGGGCTCGGTGTCGAGGCTGGACAGTGTCAGCAGCCGCTTGTCGATGTACGACACATTCTGGAAGGGCGGCGGCAGCTTGAACTTCAGGCCGGGCTCGGTGATGACTTCCTTGATCTGGCCCAGGGCGTAGACCACGCCGAACTGGCGCTGGTCGACGACGAAGAGCATGGAGCTGGCCAGGACGAGCAGCACGAGCAGCGATGCGCCGATGAATCCGATTCTGTTCATGGTTCTGGTCTCCCGGCTCAACGTGCGTCGCGGTCGCGCGAACGGCCGCTGTCGCGGGCGCGGGAATCGCTCGGCGCCACGGGAATGGACGAGGACTGCGGCGGCGCCGTGCCGGCCACGCTCGGCGGCGCGCCGTCGGCGGGTGCGGCCGCGGCGGCACCGGAGGACTGCATCAGCTTGTCGAGCGGCAGGTACAACAGGTTGGAGCCCTGCTTGGTCTCCACCAGCACCTTGGTGGTGTTGTTGTAGATCTGTTGCATGGCGTCGGTGTACATGCGGTCGCGCGTCACCTGCGGGGCCTTCTGGTATTCGGTCAGCACCTGCGCGAAGCGCTGCGCATCGCCCTGCGCCTGCGCGACCACGCGGGCCTTGTAGGCTTCGGATTCTTCCTTCAAGCGCGAGGCGGTACCCACCGCACGCGGGATCACGTCGTTGGCATAAGCCTGGGCCTCGTTTTTCGCCCGCTCGCGCTCCTGGCCAGCCTTGAGCACATCGTCGAAGGCGGCCTGCACCTGCTCCGGCGGACGCACGCCGCCCTGCTGCAGGTTGATGCCGACGACCTCGACACCGACCTTGTAGCGGTCGAGGATGTTCTGCATGAGCTGGCGCACGCGCGGTGCGATCTGGTCGCGCTCGTCCGCCAGTGCTGCGTCCATCTTCATCTTGCCGACCACCTCGCGCACGGCGGTCTCGGCCACCTGCACCACCGTCTCGCCCGGGCTCTTGCTCTCGAAGAGCCAGGCACGCGCGTCGTTCAGGCGGTATTGCACGGCGAACTTGATCTCGACGATGTTCTCGTCCTCAGTGAGCATGGCCGACTCACGCAGCCCGGTGGAGCGCACGATGCTGTCGCGGCCCACGTCGGTGGAGCGGATCTGGGTCACCACCACCAATTCATGGCGCTGGATCGGGTATGGCAGGCGCCAGTTGAAACCGGCGCCCACGGTTTCCTTGTAGCGGCCGAACTGGGTGATCACGGCCTGCTGGCCTTCGTTGACGATGAAGAAGCCCGTGCCCAGCCAGATCAGCACTGCCACGGCGGCGATGAGGCCGATGCCGAATCCGGCATTCTTCATGTCGGGCTTGTAGTTGTTGCCGCCCCCGCCGTTGCCGCTGGGGCGCGGGCCACCGCCACGGCCGCCGCCGAACATGCCGCCCAGCTTGCGGTTGAAGTCGCGCCACAGTTCGTCGAGGTCGGGCGGGCCCTGGTTCGGGCCCTGGCCCCGCGGACGGTTGCCGTTGTTGCCCGAAGGGGGCGGCGGATCGTTCTCGGGCGGGCGACTCGGTGCGGGGCGCTCGCCGTCGGAGGACGAAGGCTCGTCGCTGCGGCCCCAGCGGCCGTCGTTCAGGTTGAACATGCCCGGAAACCGGCTGGCGAGAAAACGCAGCACCGCTCCCCGTCGTTCTGTCTTCCTCGGGGGCTGCGCCGGCAGCAATCCGGGTCGGGGCGCGCTCTCTGGCATGGACGTCATTCGTTTCGCTTCTTATAGAAGGCAGCTATTGTGCCCAATCAGTGCGTGGCGCCCTGCAATTCGGCGTGCTCGGCTGGGGGCATGCCGTCGTCCTGCGTGGCTTCTTGCGCGGCGCGCCGTGCCAGCACCTCGCGCAGGGCCGGCAGGCCCTCGCCCGAGTGAGCACTCAGGAAGAGCCGCGGCACACGCTGGCCGTCGATCTCCATCTCGTCGGCCAGCGCGTGTGGCCGGTGGTCCGCGTCCAGGGCATCGAGCTTGTTGAAGACCAGCAGCTGCGGCACCTCGCCGGCGCCGATGTCCTGCAGCACCTGCTGCACCTCGGCAATCTGCTCGGGGTGGTGCGGGTTGGAGGCATCGACCACATGCAGCAGCAGGTCGGCGTCGACGGCCTCCTGCAGTGTGGCCTTGAAGGCGTCCACCAGGCCGTGCGGCAGTTCGCGGATGAAGCCCACGGTGTCGGAGATCGACACGCGGCGCCCGACGTCGCCCAGGTACAGATGGCGCGTGGTGGTGTCCAGCGTGGCGAAGAGCTGGTCGGCCGCGTAGGCACGGGCCTTGACCAGCGCATTGAACAGCGAGGACTTGCCTGCGTTGGTGTAGCCCACCAGCGAGATGTTGAAGGTGTCGCGCCGCTCGCGCTGGCGCCGCTGGGTGCCGCGCTGCTTCTGCACCTTGGACAGGCGCTCGCGCGTGCGCTTGATCGAGGCATCGATCATGCGGCGGTCGAGTTCGATCTGTTTCTCGCCCGGACCGCCGCGCACGCCGGCACCGCCGGTCTGGCGTTCCAGGTGGGACCAGCGACGGACAAGCCGTGTGCTGAGGTACTGCAGGCGGGCAAGCTCGACCTGCAACTTGCCCTCGTGGCTTCGCGCGCGCTGCGCGAAGATCTCGAGGATCAGGAAAGTGCGGTCGTAGACGGCCACGCCGAGCGCGCGCTCGAGGTTGCGCTGCTGGGCCGGCGAGATGGCCTGGTCGAAGATGACTTCACTGGCGCGATGCAGTTCGGCCAGTTCACGGATCTCGTCGGCTTTGCCGCTGCCGACGAAGAGCGCCGCATCGGGCGCCTTGCGTTTGCAGATGAGGCGGGCGACGGGCTCGAGGCCAGCGGTCTGCGCGAGCAGACCAAGCTCCTCGAGTTCGCTGTCGAAATGGGGGTGGCCGAAATCGACGCCGACGAGAACGACGGCGCCGTCTTGGCGGGGAATGGGTTCAGACAATCGGAACGGACTTCAGAAAAAGGCAGGGCGGCCGAAGCCGCCCTGCCCTGCGCCGTTCAGCCGCCTGCGTCGTCGTTCTCGGTGACCGAGAAGTTGACCGCGCGGCCCGGCACGATGGTGGAGATGGCGTGCTTGTAGACCATTTGCGTCACTGTGTTGCGAAGCAGGACGACGTACTGATCGAACGATTCGATCTGGCCTTGCAGCTTGATGCCGTTGACCAGATAGATCGAGACCGGCACGTGCTCGCGACGCAGCGTGTTCAGAAACGGGTCTTGTAGGAGTTGCCCTTTGTTGCTCACGATATTCTCCGTGTTCAAAAAGAAGTTGTTGGACCGGGCACCTTAACACAGCGTTTCCGCGCTGCAGCAAGGTTTCCGAATGGCCTTCAAAAATTAACGGTTGCGACCGACAGCCGACAAGGCCGAGCGCATCAGATGGGCACTCTGCGGCCGGTTTCAAGCCCCCGGCTTGTCGGCGTAGGGGTTGTGCGAGGTCTTGAACTCGATCCGAAGCGGCGTGCCGACCAGGTCGAACTCCTTGCGGAAGCGCGCCTCGAGAAAGCGCCGGTAGCTCTCGCTCACGTGCTCCAGCGAATTGCCGTGCACCACGATCACCGGGGGATTCATGCCGCCCTGGTGGGCATAGCGCAGCTTGGGCCGGAACATCCCGCTCTTCTTGGGCGCCTGGAACTGCACCGACTCGAGCAGCAACCGCGTCAGCACCGGCGTGGACATCTTGCGCATGGCCGAGCGATGGGCCTGCACGATCGACTGCCAGACCGGCCCGAGCCCCAGCCGCTTCCTGGCCGAAATGAAATGCACCGCGGCGAACTTCAGAAAGGGCAACCGGTTCTCGAGCTGGCGCTGGATCTGCTCGCGCTGGTAGCTGTCGACCGCGTCCCACTTGTTGATCGCCACCACCACCGCGCGGCCGGCCTCGAGGACGAAACCGGCGATATGGGCGTCCTGGTCGGTCACGCCCTCGGTGGCATCGATCAGCAGCAGCACGACGTTGGCCGACTCGATGGCCTGCAGCGTCTTGACCACCGAGAACTTCTCGATCGCCTCGAACACCCGCCCCTTGCGGCGCAGACCCGCGGTGTCGATGAGTTCGAATCGCTGCCCGTTGCGCTCCAATGGCACGCTGATGGCGTCGCGCGTGGTGCCCGGCAGGTCGAAGGCGACCAGCCGCTCCTCGCCCAGCCAGGTGTTGATCAACGTGGACTTGCCGACGTTCGGGCGGCCGGCGACGGCCAGGCGGATCGGCCGGCTGGCCGGATCGTCCTCCTCGGCCTCGTCCGGCTCGTCGGGCGGCGGCGGCAGCGTGTCGAGCGCCAGCTCGATCAGCGCGCGCACGCCCTGTCCATGCGCGGAGGAAATCGGATGCACGTCGCCGAACCCCAGCTCGTAGAACTCGGCCAGGCGGCTGCTGTCCTTCATGCCTTCGGCCTTGTTCACCGCCAGCAGGCAGGGCTTGCCCAGCCGCCGCAGTTCGTTGGCGATGTCGTGGTCCTGGGCCGAGAGGCCCTGCCGGCCGTCGAGCACGAAGACGACGACATCGGCCTCGGCGACGGCCTGGCGCGTCTGCTTGGCCATCTCGCGGTAGATGCCGCTGCCGGCGTCGGGCTCGAAGCCGCCGGTGTCGATGACGATGAACTCGCGCGGCCCGATGTGCCCCGTGCCGTAGTGGCGATCGCGCGTCAGGCCGGCGAAGTCGGCCACGATGGCGTCGCGCGTCTGCGTGAGGCGGTTGAACAAGGTCGACTTGCCCACGTTCGGGCGGCCGACCAAGGCGATGACGGGTTTCATGGGCTGACTGTATCCCGCGGACGCGCACAACGCGGCCGGCAGAAAAAAGACGCCGCAGGGCGGCGTCGTTTGGAAGGCCGGATTTGCAGCCGGCGCGGCAGGAAGATGCGGCGGCCCAGCCGCCGTACCGAGCCTATTCGGGCCGGTAGCCGAAGACGCCGCCGTTGCGGGTCACGACCACCACGGTGTTGGCGGCCAGCACCGGTGCGGCCGCGATGGCCGAGCCATCGGGTGCGAGGCGGTTGAGCGGCGAGCCGTCCTCGCGCGACAGGAAATGCACGGTGCCCGTGTCTTCGCCGATCACCAGCGTGCGGCCCACGGCCAGCGGCGCCGTCAGCGTGCGCAGGCGCAGCCGGTCGGAGGTCCACATCACGTTGCCGTCGGTGCGGCGCCAGGCGACCACGCTGCCGTTCGAATCGGTGCCGTACACGGCGCGCTCGTCGCCGCCCACGCCTTCGGAGCCGACGGAGGGCTTGTTCCACAGCAGCGTGCCACGCGTGGTGTCGACGCAGCCGACGGCCGCGTAGTAGGCACGCGCGCAGACGGTCTCGCCAACGCGGCTCACGGTGCCGGTCAGGTCGACCAGGCGCTCGACGTCGTTGGTCCCGCGCGGCGAGGCGATGGGGACCTCCCAGCGCGAGACGCCGTTGTTCGGGTTCATGCCCACCATGCGCGCGCCCACCCCGGCGACCAGGGTGTCGCCGATCGGGAACATCACGCCAGGCTTGCGCAGCACGAGTGCGTCGCCTGCGGCGCGGGTCTGGGTCCAGAGACGGCGGCCGCTCTGGCCGTCGAAGGCGGTGGTGCTGCGGTCGGCGGTCTGCGCGAACACGCGGCGGCCGGCGACCAGCGGCGGGGTGTAGGTTTCGGCGGGCAGGCGCTCCTTCCAGAGCACCTTGCCGCCCTGCAGGGCCACCAGCTCGTTGTTGGCCGTCACCACCGCAGCCATGGAGCCGTCGCTGCCGACACCGGCGATCAGGGGTGCCCCCACGCTGGCGCGCCACTGCTCGGCGCCGGTGCGGGCATCGATCGCCACCACGGTGCCATCGGCCGCGGCCACGGTCACGGTGTCGCCGCTGACCGCCGTCTGCAGCGGGAAGGCCACCGACGGCAGCTTGGCTGTCCAGGCCTGGCGCACGCCCATTAGGGCGTTGTTGGGCGGCAGTTCGGCCGGCTTGGGCTTGGCCGTGCCCGAGCAGGCCGCGAGGCTGGCGGCGACTGCTATCAAAACCATAGCTGCTCCCGCACGAAGGACGGGCGCTGGAGCACTAAAACGCTTGGAATTCATGGTGCGTGCGATCAGGGGTTGGTCTTGGCCGGAGCCGCGGTTGCTTCGAGGGTCTTCGGATCCACGCCCACGGCGTTGAGCTTGATCTCCACCAGACGGCGGTATTCGGACCCGGTGCCGAGTGCCTTCCAGGCCTTCTCGTACTCCGCACGCGCCTCGTCGCGCTTGCCCTGCGCCGCATAGATGTCGCCACGGCGGTCGGCCACGAGGCCTTCGAAGGGCTTGGGCACGCCGGCCGACAACTGCTTGAGCGCCTCGTCCCAGGCCTTGGTGTCCATCAGCTCGGCGGCCAGACGCAACCGGGCGATCGCCTGGTAGCCGGGATCGACGGCGTTTTCGGCGACCCAGGCCAATGCGGCACGGGAAGCGTCGGGCTTGCCCTTGTCGGCCAGCGACTTCGCTGCAAGCAGCCCTGCCTGCTGCGCATAGGCCGTGCGGGCGAAGCGGCTCTTGACGTCGCCGAAGGCACGTTCGACGCGGTCGGCATCGCCGGCCTGCACCGCCTGCTCCAGGGTGTCGTACAGCGCCGCAGCCTGCGCCGCCTGGTTGCGCTGGTAGAACTGCCAGCCATTCCACGCCACCACGGCGCCGGCGACGAGCAGCACGACCCAGGTGATCAGCGTGCCGTACTTGTTCCAGAAGTGCTTGAGCTGGTCGAGCTGTTCCTGTTCTTCGAGATCGAGATGGGTCGCCATGCGTTGTCGTTATGTGAGAGAGAGCCTCAGGACGTGGCGCCCTGGGCAGCCGCGGATTGTAGGGTGGCGGCCCAGCCGGCCACGTCGGCCAGGGACCGGGCGACCTGGGCCCCGCTGCCGTCGCGCAGCGACTTGACGGTGACCTCGCCGCGCGCCATTTCGTCGTCGCCGAAGATGAGCGCGAAACGCGCACCGCTGGCGTCCGCCTTCTTGAATTGCGCCTTCATGCCGCCGCCGCCGGCGTGCTGGACCACGGCCACGCCGGCCGCACGCAACTGCTCGAGCGCGACCATGGCGCGCGGCAGCGCCGCCGCCGAAGGAACGATCGCATACGCGGCAGGCGCGGTCGACGGCACGGCCAGGCCCAGCTCCTGCACCAGCAAGAGCAGCCGCTCGATGCCCAGGCCGAAGCCCACGGCCGGGGCGGGCTTGCCGCCCATCTGGCCGATCAGGCCGTCGTAGCGGCCGCCGCCGCACACCGTGCCTTGCGAGCCGAGCTGGTCGGTGACCCACTCGAACACGGTGAGGTTGTAGTAGTCCATGCCGCGCACCAGGCGCGGGTTGATGCGGTAGGCCAGGCCGGCAGCGTCGAGGACGGCGCGCACCGCGTCAAAGTGCGCGCGCGACTCCTCGCCGAGGAAGTCCATGAGCTGCGGCGCGGCCTCGACCACGGCCTGCATCGCCGGGTTCTTGGTGTCGAGGATGCGCAGCGGATTGCTGTGCAGGCGGCGCTGGGCGTCGGCGTCGAGCACGTCGGCATGCGCCTCGAAGTGGCGGATCAGCGCCTCGCGGTGCGCCTGGCGCTCGGCGGGCTGGCCGAGACTGTTGATCTCCAGGCGCACGTGCTGGCCTTCGACCAGGCCCAGCTCGCGCCACAGCGCGCGCACGAGCAGGATCAGTTCGGCGTCCACGTCGGGGCCGGCGAAGCCCAGGGCCTCGACGTCGAGCTGGTGGAACTGGCGGTAGCGCCCCTTCTGCGGCCGCTCGTGGCGGAACATCGGACCCATCGTCCACAGGCGCAGCGGGCCGTTGTACAGCGCGTTGTGCTCGACCATCGCGCGGACGATGCCGGCGGTGGCCTCCGGCCGCAGGGTGAGCTTGTCGCCGTTCATCGAGTCGGTGAAGGAGTACATCTCCTTCTCGACGATGTCGGTCACCTCGCCCAGCCCGCGCACGAAGAGCGCCGTCGGCTCCACCACCGGCGTGAGGATGTACTGGTAGCCGTAGCGCGCAAGCACGGTGCGCACCGTGGATTCGAACCAGTGCCACAGGGCGGAGTCGGGGAGCTTGTCCGTGCGCGGCACGCTCGCCGGCAGGATGTCGTTCATGCCTTTGACGGCACTGATCTTGTCAGCCATGGAAGAGGAACTCAGGCGGCATCGGCGACCTGGGGCTGGCCGAAGCGCTTCTCGATGTAGTTTTCGACGATCTGGTGGAACTCGGTGGCGATGTTCTCGCCGCGCAGCGTCAGCGCCTTCTCGCCGTCGATGAAGACGGGCGCGGCCGGCGCCTCGCCGGTGCCCGGCAGGCTGATGCCGATGTCGGCATGCTTGCTCTCGCCGGGGCCGTTGACGATGCAGCCCATCACGGCCACCTTCATGGCCTCGACGCCGGGGTACTTGTGGCGCCACACGGGCATCTGCATGCGCAGGTAGTCGTCGATCTGCTTGGCCAGTTCCTGGAAGGTGGTGCTGGTCGTGCGTCCGCAACCAGGGCAAGCAGTGACGCTGGGCACGAAGACGCGCAGTCCGAGTGCCTGCAGGATCTCGGAGGCGATCACGACCTCTTGCGTGCGGGACTCGCCGGGCTGCGGCGTGAGCGACACGCGGATGGTGTCGCCAATGCCTTCCTGCAGCAGGATCGACAGCGCCGTCGCCGAGGCCACGGTGCCCTTGGTGCCCATGCCGGCCTCGGTCAGGCCCAGGTGCAGCGCGTAGTCGCAGCGGCGGGCCAGCTCGCGATAGACCGAGATCAGGTCCTGCACCCCGCTGACCTTGCAGCTCAGGATGATCTGGTCGCCGTCCATGCCCATCGACTCGGCGAGCTTGGCCGAATCGATGGCGGAGCTGACCAGCGCCTCGTACATCACGCTCTTGGCGTCCCAGGGCTGGGCGCGGCGGCTGTTGATGTCCATGAGGCTGGCCAGCAGCTCCTGGTCCAGGCTGCCCCAGTTGACGCCGATGCGAATGACCTTGTTCCAGCGCATCGCGGCCTCGATCATCTGGCCGAACTGGCGGTCCTTCTTGTCGCCCTTGCCCACGTTGCCGGGGTTGATGCGGTACTTGGACAGCGCCTCGGCACAGGCCGGGAACTCGGTGAGCAGGCGGTGGCCGTTGTAGTGGAAGTCGCCCACCAGCGGCACGTCGACGCCCATGCGATCGAGTTGCTCGCGGATGTAGGGCACCTGCGCGGCGGCCTCGGGCGTGTTGACGGTGATGCGCACCATCTCCGAGCCGGCCTGGGCCAGTTCCTTGACCTGGATCGCAGTGCCGATGGCATCGACCGTGTCGGTGTTGGTCATCGACTGCACGCGGACCGGCGCATCGCCGCCCACGGTGACCACACGCGGGCCCCAGACCACGCGGGCCTGCCGCGAGCGGCGGGCCGCCGGCGCTGCGGGCGCGATGGGCCCGTGCGGCACGTTGTCGATGCGATCGGTCATCCGCAACTCCTCGGCAGTGCGCAGGCGCACCGCGTCAAGATTTGACCTCGAAGCGCGCCACGCCACCCGACTTGGTGAGGGGCGCCAGGTCGAAGGCCTTGCCACGCACGAGCACGTCGACGTTGCTCGCCCGGCCAACCACCACCGACAGCGGCAGGCTGCCCGAGAGACTGACGGTCTCACCCGAGGCCACCAGCCTGCGCAGCAGCACCTTGCCGCCCGCTTCAGTGACGGTGATCCAGGACTCGCCACGCGCAGCCGTCAGCACCAGCGCGTCGCTGGGGACCGCCGCAACAGGCTCCGGAGCCGCAACCGGCGCGGAAGGCGCGGCCTCTGCCGCAGGCGCCGCGGCGGCCGTCGGCGCGGCTACGGCGGGCTCCACCACCGTGCCCGGCTGCGCGGCGGGCGTCGGCGCACCGTCCGACGACGCGGGCGCCGAAGACGTGCCTTGCCGATCCGTCAGCTTCGCCATCCAGGCGCCGGCGCCGTCGAAGACCGATTGCGGCAACCAGAACACGGCTGCCGCGCCGATGAGCAACACCGCCACCAGCGCCAGGAGCGGTTTGGAGAACAGGCGACCCTGCGGCTGGCGCCCGGCACCGCGGTGCGGATGCTGCCGGATGTTGCCGCTCATGCTGCGGTCGGCGTCGGCCAGTGCCGCCTGCGGCGCACCGGGGAGCTTGGCAAGCACCGGCGCAGGGTCGATGCGCAACGCCCGCGCCACGCTGGCGGCCAGGGCACGCGCGAACACAGGGTCGGGCAGCGCGTCGATGTCATCCGCCTCCAGGGCCTCGAGCTTCTGCGGCGGCACCTTGAGCGCCGCGGCCACCACCTCGACGTGCAGGCCATGCGCCTCGCGGGCCTGTCGCAGCATGTCGCCCGCGCTCATGTGCGTGGTATCGCCTGGCGCCAGCGGCACCGCCGCCGACGCGCCGAATTCGCTGGCCCGCTCAATCATCGAAGTTGCCGCGCTCGTAGGCCAGCGCCTCGCGCGATTGGGGGAAGCGGCGCTGCAACTGGCTGGCCAGTTGCGCCATGGCCTCGCGGTTGCCCAGGCGGCGCTCGGTCTTCACGCCCAGCCACAGCGACTCGGCGTTGGCCTGCTGGCCGTTGTTGATGCGGCGGATGTAGAACTGCGCCCGCGTGTAGTCCTCGCGCTGGAACAGCAGCGACGCGAGGTTGTAGCCGATCACGGGGTTACCTGCGTCCATCTCGTAGGCCTGGGTGAGGCTCTTCTCGGCCGCGGCCCGGTCACCGGCCTGGATCTGGCAGACGCCCTGCGTCATCAGCGTCTTGGCGGCATCCTGGTAGGTGTGCACGGCCAGCGCGGCGGCGAATTGGCCCATCGCGTCGGCGTAGCGCTTCTGCTGGCACAGCAACCAGCCGTAGTTGTGGCGCGTGTCGGGATCGCGGGGCTTGATCGCGATCGCGCGGCGGAAGCTGTCCTCGGCCTGGGCCGCGTCGTCCTGGCGCATGTAGATCAGGCCGCGCAGGTTGTAGGCATCGGCGTAATTGGGGTCGGCCGCCAGCGCCTGGTTGATCTCCTGCATCGCAACCTCGGTCTGGCCGTGCTGGAAGTAGCCCACCGCGAGCTGCAGACGCAGTTCGGCGCGGCGCTGCGCCTGGGCCTGGGTCGACTCGGGCGCCACCGCCGCGGGCGGACTGTTCTTCATGTCGGCGAAGGACGTGGTGGTCGTGGTGGTCGTTGTGCAGCCGGCAAGCGCCAGCGCGGTCGCCGCCACACCGCCCCATAGCCAGGGCTGCGAGGGCCGCGTCGCGACCGGGGAGTGTTCTGTCATCGGTTCAGTGCTCCTGCGTCGCATCGGCCGCCACTCCCGGGCGCGCCTTGTGGAGCACCACGGTGCGCCGCTGCGCCATGCGCTCGGCGGCCCGGGTGCGGTCCTTCACGTCGCCGGCCAACTGGCCGCAGGCGGCGTCGATGTCGTCGCCGCGCGTCTTGCGCACCGTGGTGACGATGCCGGCATCGCCCAGCGCCCGGGCGAAGGCCTGCACGCGCGCCTGCGGCGAGCGCAGCAGTCCAGAGGCCGGGAACGGGTTGAAGGGAATCAGGTTGAACTTGCACGACACGCCCTGCGAGCGCACCAGGTCGACGAGCTGCCGCGCATGTTCGGGCTGGTCGTTCACCCCGTCGAGCATGCAGTACTCGAAGGTGATGAAGTCGCGCGGTGCGTGCACGAGGTAGCGCTTGCAGGCCGCGAGCAGTTCCTCGAGCGGGTACTTGCGGTTGAGCGGCACCAGGTCGTCGCGCAGTGGATCGTTGGGCGCGTGCAGCGACACCGCGAGCGCGACCGGGCAGTCCTGGCCGAGGCGGTCGATCATCGGCACCACCCCGGAGGTGGACACCGTCACCCGGCGGCGCGACAGGCCGTAGGCGTTGTCGTCGAGCATGGTGCGCAGCGCAGGCACGAGCGCCCCGTAGTTCTGCAGCGGCTCGCCCATGCCCATCATGACGACGTTCGAAATGATGCGTTCGTCGCGCTGCAGGTGCTTGCGCAGGAAATGCTCGGCGAACCACAGCTGGGCGACGATTTCGCCGGTGCCGAGATTGCGGCTGAAACCCTGGTGGCCGGTGGAGCAGAAACGGCAGCCCACCGCGCATCCGGCCTGGGACGAAACGCAGAGCGTGCCGCGGTCGTCCTCGGGAATGAACACGGCCTCGACGGCATTGCCGTCGCCGACGTCGAACAGCCACTTGATGGTGCCGTCCGCCGACAGCTGCTGCGAGATGACGGGCAGCGCCGTCACGTGCGCCGTGCCGGCGAGCTTGCCGCGCAGCGACTTTGCCAGATCGGTCATCTGTTCGAAGTCGCTCGCGCCCCGCTGGTGGATCCAGCGGAACAGCTGCGTGGCGCGGAAGCGCTTCTCGCCGAGCGCCTCGCAGAACGCGGCCAGCCCCTCGAGGTCGAATTCGAGCAGGTTGGTTTGTGCGTTCATGCGGCGGCCCAGCCCGGGGGCGGGCTTACTTCAGGTTGGGGAAGAAGAAGGCGATCTCGGCCTTGGCCGTCTCGGGCGCATCCGAGCCGTGCACGGCGTTGGCGTCGATGCTGTCGGCGAAGTCGGCGCGGATGGTCCCGGGCGCGGCCTTCTTGGGATCGGTGGCGCCCATCAGGTCGCGGTTCTTGGCGATGGCGTTGTCGCCTTCGAGCGCCTGCACGAAGACCGGGCCCGACACCATGAAGCTCACCAGGTCCTTGAAGAAGGGGCGCTCCTTGTGCACGGCGTAGAACTGCTCGGCCTGGGCTTGCGACAGCTGCATGTACTGGGCGGCGACGATCTTCAGGCCAGCGGCTTCGAAGCGGGAGACGATCTTGCCGATGACGTTCTTGGCGACGGCGTCGGGCTTGATGATGGAAAGGGTGCGTTCGATGGCCATGGAGTGCTTTCTGAGCGGATGTTGATCTGGAATGAGCTGCCGAACCGGCACGAAGTTGCATCGCCTGAAACGATGCGTGTGCCAGTCTTGACAAAGCCTTGCATTTTAACCGGGGCGAATGACCGATTCGCGCCATCCCGGTGCAAAAACCGCAGGCAGCCGCGTGGCTTGCCCGCGTCGGGGGTCGCCCTCAGCGAGGGCGCGGACGCCGGCCGCGGCCACCACCGCCGCCGCCGCCCGGTGCACCGCCACCGCCGGAGCCGCCGCGGCGCGGCTCCTTGCGCTGGCGCGAGAAGCTGTCGGCGCCGATGTAGCCGAAGGAGGTCTTCATCGGGTCGGGCTGCCCGCCCCCTGCCCCGCCGCCGGCCTTGGGACCGCGGTCGTTGCCGCGCTTCTTCCTGCCGCCGGGGCCGCCGGCGTTGCCGCCCTGCGGGCTGCCGCGGGTGGCGAGCGGGTTCGGCTGGCGCGGGCCGTTGCCACCACCGCCGCCGCCCCCGCCTTTGTTCGCGCCGCCGCGGCGGCGCTTCTTGCCGCGGTCGCTGGCGCCGCGGCCGGGGCCGGGGCCGTCCTCGCGCTGGCGCGGCGCCGGCATGTCGGCTCCGGCCGCCTGCGTGAGGGCGCGGATGTCGCGCTCGTCCAGTTCCAGCCAGGCACCGCGCCGCAGGCCGCGCGGCAGCACCATGGCGCCGTAGCGGATCCGGATCAGCCGGCTCACGGCATGGCCCACGGCCTCGAACAGGCGGCGCACTTCGCGGTTGCGCCCCTCCGAGATGGTCACGCGGTACCACTGGTTCGACCCCTCGCCGCCGCCATCCTCGATGGTGCCGAACTGCGCCATGCCGTCGTCGAGCCGCACGCCGTCAAGCAGGCGCTGCTTTTCCTCGTTGCTCAGCGCGCCGAGCACACGCACGGCGTACTCGCGCTCCAGCCCGAATCGCGGGTGCATGAGCCGGTTGGCCAGCTCGCCCGAGCTGGTGAAGAGCAGCAGGCCTTCGGTGTTCAGGTCGAGCCGTCCGACCGACTGCCACTTGCCCTGCACCAGGCGCGGCAGCTTGCGGAAGACCGTGGGGCGGTTCTGAGGATCGTCGTGCGTGACCACCTCGCCCACCGGTTTGTGGTACGCGATCACCCGCGGCGGCGGGGGCGCGATGCGGTAGCGGATCGGCTTGCCGTTGACCTTGACCTGGTCGCCGTACTGGATGCGCTGGCCGATGTGCGCCGGTTCGTTGTTGACGGAGATGCGGCCCTCGAGGATGAGGCGTTCCATCTCCAGCCGCGAGCCGAGGCCGGCCTGCGCCAGTACCTTGTGGAGCTTGGGCGCATCGGCCTGCGGCAGTAGCACGCGCTTGAGCGGCGCCGCGTCGGGGCTGGTTTCGTCCGCGTCGAACTGGCCCGAGACCACGTCGGCGAACTGGATCGGCTCCGGCGGCGGCGCGTTGCGCTGTTCGCGCTCGGCGGCGCGGCGGGCGCGGTCGAATTCGTCCTCGTCTTCGTCGTCCTCTTCTTCCTCTTCCTCGTCCTCGTCGTCGCCGTCCTGAGCCTCACCATCGTCGCGCGGCACGGGCGCTGCAGGAGGCGTCGAAACCTCGGAAACAGCAGGCGCAGTGACCGGCTCAGGCACACCGGCGGGCTCTGCGTCGGGTGCAGCTGCCGACGCATCGACGACCTCCGCCTTCGGTTTGCGCGGGCGACGCTTGCGGGCCGGCGCCCCTGCGCTGTCTGCTATCGATTCCGTAGCTGCCTGCGCAGGCTGGGCGGGCGCTGCAGCCACTTTTTCTTCTGATTCCGCGGGCGCACCGGAAGGGGGAACGTCGTCGTGGTCGGGTGCGCTCATGAGGGGGTTCCAGAAGAGGAGTCGAGAGGGGAGGAGGAAGGTGGGAGCGGCTCGTCGGCGGGAAGACCGGGTGCCGGTGTTGCGTCGGCTTCTGCCGTGCGCGGAGCTTTGTCGCCCTCCGGGTCTGCAGCAGTCGCCACGGTCGCCTCATGCTGTGGCATCGACTCGGCAGTCGCATCGGCCTGCGCAGGCGTCGTGGGGGCGGCACCCTCCCCGCCTGCCTCGGCCGGGTCGGGCTCGCCGATCGGCAGCCCGGGCTGGTCGGCATCGATGCCCCGGGACAGCGCCTCGGCCATGGCCTGGGCATGCTGCGGCGCCTCGATCATCGGCAACTGGTCGAGCGAGGCCAGGCCCAGGTCGTCGAGGAACTGGCGCGTGGTGGCATAGAGCGCCGGGCGACCCACCGTCTCGCGGTGACCGATGACCTCGACCCAGCCGCGGTCCTCGAGCTGCTTGAGGATCATCGAGTTGATGGTCACGCCACGGATGTCTTCCATGTCGCCGCGGGTCACGGGCTGGCGGTACGCAATGATGGCCAGCGTCTCGAGCGCGGCGCGGGTGTAGCGGGGGGGCTTCTCAGGGTGCAGGCGATCGAGGTGGTCGCGCATCTCGGGCCGGCTCTGGAAGCGCCAGCCGCTGGCGACGTTGACCAGTTCCAGGCCGCGCTGCGACCAGTCGTCCTGCATCTCGTGCAGCAGCGACTTGATGGTGTCGGCACCCAGCTCGTCGTTGAACAGCACGCGCAGTTCGCGCAGGGGCAACGGCTGGGCCGAACAGATCAAGGCGGTCTCAAGAATGCGCTTCGCATCCGCCGTATTCATGGTTCGCGGTGTCCGGGAAGAGGCGCCGCCAGGGGCGCACGTTCAGAACAGAGAGGGGATCGGCGAGGCGTTGCGGGCCAGGGCCGGCGAAGCAACGCGGTCCGGGCCCGAGGGGCGCCGGGACGGCAGGACACCGTCAGGCGGGATTGTAGTCGAGCCCCCACGCGCGGGCGGCGTGGGCCAGGTCGTCCGGCACGGGCGAGCGCAGATCCAGCGCCTGCTGTGTGACAGGATGAAGGAAGGCCAGGCGATAGGCGTGCAGGCCCTGGCGCGTCAGCCCGTTCGCGGGGGCGCCGCCATAGGTCTCGTCGCCGACCAGGGGGTGGCCGATGGACGCCATGTGGACGCGGATCTGGTGGGTGCGGCCCGTCTCCAGCGTGCAGCGGACCAGGCAGCCAGCGTCGTGACTGCCCAGCGACTCGATCAACGTGCGCGCCGGCTTGCCGGGGTGCTGGCGCAGGTCGACCACCGCCATGCGCAGCCGGTTGCGCGGATCTCGGCCGATCGCCGCATCGACCTGGCGGCTGGCTGCCCCCTCCCAACGCCGATGCGCCAAGGCCACGTACTGACGGGTGACCTCGCGCGCCGCGATCATGCGCACCAGCGCCTCCATGGCCAGGCGGCTGCGCGCCACCACCATCAGCCCGCTGGTGTCGCGGTCGAGCCGGTGGACGATGCCTGCGCGCGGCAGTTGCGAAGCACGCGGATCGCGCGCCAGGAGGCCGTTGAGCAGCGTGCCGCTCCAGTGGCCCGGGGCCGGATGCACCACGAGGCCCGCCGGCTTGTCGATCACGCACAGGTGCTCGTCCTCGTGCACCACCACCAGCGGCATCGGCTCGGGCCGGAAGGCCTGGCTCTGCGGCGTCGGACGCAGCTCGACCTGGCCGGCGTCGCCGACGCGCACGGCGGCGGAGGGCTTGCGCGCGACGCGACCTTGCAACTGCACCGCGCCGTCCTCGATGAGCTGCTGCAGGTAGCTGCGCGAGAACTCCGGCACCAGCAGCGCCAGGGCCCGGTCCAGCCGCTGGCCGTGCAGTGCCGCGGCGATGGCAAAGGGCCGGATCTCGCTGCCTTCCGCGGCGTCGGCGCTCTCGTCTCCTTCCACCGTCGCGCCCTCGGGGTCCGGAGGGGGCGCCGATATAATTGGAAGGACCTGTTTCAAGAAAGCTGCCTCAGATGTTTCGCACCCAATTATCGGCCGTCCCCGTCTGGCTCGCCCTCGCAGCAGGGGTCGCCCTGATGGCCGGGTGCTCGTCGACCAAGGAAGACCGGACGGCGAACTGGAGTCCCAACCGCATCTACGCCGAGGCCAAGGAAGAAGCCGACGGCGGCTCCTACGACAAGGCCGTGCCGCTGTACGAGAAGCTCGAGGGCCGCGCCGCCGGCACGCCGCTGGCCCAGCAGGCGCAGCTGGACAAGGCCTACGCCCAGTACAAGGGCGGCGACCGCACCCAGGCCATCGCTACGCTCGACCGCTTCATGAAGCTGCACCCGGCCAGCCCCGCGCTGGACTACGCGCTGTACCTCAAGGGCGTGGTGAACTTCAACGACGACCTGGGCATGTTCTCGTGGCTCACGCGCCAGGACCTGTCGGAGCGCGACCAGAAGGCAGCCAAGGAATCGTTCCAGGCCTTCAAGGAACTGGTCGAGCGCTTCCCCGATTCGCGCTACGCGAAGGATGCGCGCGACCGCATGCGCTACATCGTCAATTCGCTGGCGCAGTACGAAGTGCACGTGGCGCGCTACTACTACTCGCGCGGCGCCTACCTGGCGGCCATCAACCGCGCACAGATCGCGCTGGCCGACTACCGCGAGGTGCCCGCCCTCGAGGAAGCGCTCTACATCATGGTGCAGTCCTACGACGCGCTGGGCATGACCCAGCTGCGCGACGATGCCAAGCGCGTGCTGACGACCAACTACCCCAACAGCGAGTACCTGGTGAGCGGCTTCAAGCGCAAGGACGATCCGTGGTGGAAGCTCTGGTGATCGCGCCCTCCCGGCGCTTCGCCTGATATCCGACGGCCGCCCTGTGCGGCCGTCGCGCTTTTCATCGCCGGGCCGCCCCAAGATGAAGCGGCGCCCTCTTGGAGGCATCAGTCCTCGCAAAGCGGGGAGCTTGGGGCCCTTTTTCAGGGGGCCGGTGCGAGCAGGTCGTCGAACGCCGCGTCGAGCGCATGGGCGTCGTCCAGACGTCGCATGGGCGGCAGGGCCTGCAGCAGGCGGCGGCCATAGCCCATGGCGGTGAGCCGCGTGTCGCAGACCGCCAGCACCCCCCGGTCGCTTTCGCGCCGGATGAGGCGCCCGGCGCCCTGCTTGAGCGCCACGGCGGCCTCGGGCACGAAGTAATCGTTGAAGCCGCTGCGGCCCTGCGATTCCAGCCGCCGGGAGCGCGCCTCGACCAGCGGATCGTTGGGCGGCGGAAAGGGCAGCTTGTCGATCACCACGAACTGCAGCGCATCGCCCGGTGCATCGAAGCCCTCCCAGAACGAGGCCGAGGCCACCAGCACGCAGCCTTTGCGGCCGGCCGAGGCGCCCTCGCGGAAGCGCTCCATCAGCACCCGCTTGGGCAACTCGCCCTGCACGAGCACTTCCAGATCGGCACCGCCGGTCTGCGCCCGCTGGCGCAACAGGTCGCCGATCGTGCGCAGCGCGCGCAAGGTGGTCGTCAGCACCAGGGTGCGGCCGCCGAGCCGTTCGGCGCCATGCGCCGCGAGGCGGGCCACCTCGGCACTGTGCGAGGGATCGTTCGGCTTCGGAAAGCTGCGCGGCACGTAGAGCGCGGCCTGCTCACCGTAGTCGAAGGGGCTGCTCACGCGCAGGATCTGCGCGTCGCTCAAGCCGCAGGGCTCGGTGAACCAGCGCAGGCGCGGGTCGTCGCCCAGGGTGGCGGAAGTGAAGATCCAGGCCCGGCCGTCGGCGGACGCATCGCCGTCCTGGGGCGCGCGGTCGGTCTTGAGCACCCGCTTGCGCACCGCCTCCGCGATGTCCAGCGGCGATTCGACCAGGCGCAGCTGCGTGCCCACGTCCACCCAGCGCACCGCCTCGGGCGCGCAAGGCAGGGCGAGCCGCTCCGCGCGCTCGAGCATCTGGGCAGCGCGCTCGTGCAGGCGAACGAAGTCCGGGGCGATCTCGCTGACCGTGTCCAGGGCTTCCATGGCGTCATGAAGGCTGCGGCGCAGTGCCTCCAGGCTCTCCTGCCACGGCATCTCGGCGACGCCTTCGGGCGCGGGCCCGGCCCAGCGCAGCTTGGCACCCGGCCAGGACTTGCCGACGGACAGGCGCAGCTCGCGCGCAGCCCGGTCCAGGGTCGCCACCACCTGCTGCCAGTCGGCCAGGCCGCGCGCCTGCTGCAAGCCCGCGGCCAGCACGTCGCGCGCGAAATCGAGGACCTGTCCCGTGCCCAGCTGCAGCCCCAGGAACTGGACACCCGTCTCGTTGAGCTGGTGCGCCTCGTCGAACACCACCACGCGTACGCTGGGCAGCAGTTCGGCCATGCCCGACTCGCGCACGGCGAGGTCGGCGAAGAACAGATGGTGGTTGATGACGACCACGTCGGCGGCCAGCGCCTCGCGGCGCGCGAGGTTCACATGGCAGGCCTTGAACTGCGGGCACTGCGCGCCCAGGCAGTTGTCGCGCGTGGAGGTCACCAGCGGGATCACGGGCGAGCGCTCGTCGAGGCCCGGCAACTCGGCCAGGTCGCCGGTGCGCGTGCCCAGCGACCATTGTTCGATCTTGCCCAGCGTACGTGCCACGCCCCGCTCCACGCCGGCATCGTGCCGGGCCAGCCCGAGCCGGTGGAGGCACAGGTAGCTGGCACGTCCCTTGAGCAGCGCCGTCTTCAGCGGCAGGCCCAGCGCCTCGACCAGGCGCGGCAGGTCGCGGCCGAAGAGCTGGTCCTGCAAGGCCTTGGTGGCCGTGGACAGCAGCACGCGCTCGCCGCTGAGCAGCGCGGGCACGAGGTAGGAAAAAGTCTTGCCGACACCGGTGCCGGCTTCGGCCACGAGCACGCCGCCGCGGTCGATGGTGTCGGCGACCGCCAGCGCCATCTGCGTCTGCCCACTGCGCACGCGGAAGTGCTCGGCCGCACGCGACAGCACGCCGTCCTCGGCGAAAGCGCCCTCGACCTCGTCGCGCAGCGCCATCAGGCAGGCTCGGGCGGCACGAGCAGTTGCTGGGTCTTCTGGATCTCGTCGCGCAGGGCCAGGCGGCGCTTCTTCAGCCGGCGCAGCAGCAGCTCGTCCTGCGGCCGGCTTTCGCCCAGGCGATCGATGCTGGCATCGAGGTCGGCGTGCTCGATGCGCAACTCGATCAGCCGGCGCGACAGGGAATGAAGATCGGAATCCAAAGGGGACATCGGCGTGAAAAAAGACCACCGATGTTCATCTGATAATACGCGCTCCTCCCCGCTCTCCCGCCCCGTGCGCACATCCGGCTGCGCCGTCCTCACTGCTCTCTCCCCGATGCCCCGAGGCTTCCGACTCACCGCGGCCACCGGCCTCCATCAAGGCGACCGGCCCTACCAGCAGGACCAGGTCATGCTGATCGCGCATCCGCGCGTGGCTGGCTGCATCCTGGCCGTGGTGGCCGACGGCATGGGCGGACGCAGCGGCGGACGCAAGGCCTCGGACCAGGTGCTGCTCACCGCACGTCAGCTCTTCGAGCGCTACGCCCCCGATGTGCAACCGGCATCGGCGCTGCTGCGCCAGACGGTGGAAGACGCGCACACGGTCATCAAGCTCACGGCGATCTCGAGCGAGCAGGAGCCGCACAGCACGGTGGCGGCCTTCCTGCTCAATCCGCAGGGCGACGGCGCATGGATCCATGCCGGCGACTCGCGCGTCTACCTATTCCGCAAGGGCCGGCTGGTGCAGCGCACGCGCGACCATTCCTACGTCGAAGTGCTGATCGAGCGCGGTGAGCTGACCGAGGACGAAGCCATGCGCCATCCCCAGGCCAACATCCTGGTCGGCTGCCTGGGCATGCGCGCCACGCCGCCGCCGATCGATGTGCATGAGATGGAGCCCCTCGGTGCCGGCGACGCGCTGCTGGCTTGCAGCGATGGCCTGTGGCACTACTTCACGCCCGAGGAACTGGGCGCGGTGATCGCCGAACAATCGCCGCGCGAGGCGGTGGCTCTGCTGGTGGCCGAAGCGCGCCAGCGGGCGCACGGCACGGGCGACAACCTCTCGCTGGCGCTGCTCAAGCTCGAGGCGCTGCCCAGCGCCCCCGACTGATCATTCGGCCTCAGGGCGCGGGCAGCGGCGCCGCAGGGGGCTTGGTCTGGTTGGCGTTGCGGCGCGCGCGGTCGGCGCGGCGACGCTCCGCAGCAGCCTGCTTGCGCTGGTATCGGTCGAGCTGAACCGGCGCTTGCGCCGCACGGTCGGCCGCACGGGCGTCTTCCTGCGCCTGGCGCTGCTGTTTGTTCTCGAACGCCTGCTCGCGCTGCTGCACCTGCGCCGCCGTGTTCGCGCGGCTCTGGGCATGGTCGGCGGCACGTTGCTCGCGGTCGCGCTGGGCCTGCTGCGCCTGCTCCTGTTGATCGGGGCGGTCCTGCGTTCGCGGCGTGGCCTGCTTCTGGTCCAGCCGCCTGAGCTGCTCGGCACCGCGGCGCTTGCGTTCGATGTCGTTGATCGCCGCTTCCTGGCGCTTCAGGTCGTCGGTCTGGGAACGCCGGCGAGCCCGGCTGTCGCGCAGGCAGTTGTCGACGGCGAAACGCTGGTAGCAGGCCGCCTCCTCCTGCTGGAAGCGCGCCTCGATGGCTTTGCGCTCGGCGGCGATGCGGTCGCGTTCGGGCTGGTAGTTCTTCTGTGTCGCCGCGGCGCCCGGAGCGCTGGCGGGCGCCGATTGGGCGACGGCCGAACCGGCGCCGAACGCGAGCGCCAGGAAGACGGCCAGGGAAGAACGCAGGGTCATGTGAGGCGGGTATCGACGGTGCGGCGCTCCAGCGCCAGGAATTCGGTCGACTGCATTTCGTTGAGGCGCGACACGGTGCGCGGAAATTCGTGGGCCAGCGGGCCTTCGGTGTACAACGCCTCCGGTTCGACGGCAGCCGACATGATGAGCTTCACCCGCCGATCGTAGAACACGTCCACCAGCCAGGTGAAACGGCGTGCTTCAGAGGCCATGCGCACCGGCATGTGGGGCACGTCGGACAGCAGCACGGTGTGGAACTGGCTCGCGATCTCGAGGTAGTCGTTCATCGAGCGCGGGCCGCCGCACAGGGTCTTGAAGTCGAACCACACCACGCCACCGGCACGGCGACGCGCGCGGATCTCGCGCTGCTCGATGTGCAGGATCGGGCTGTCGTCGCCCTTCTCGGCCAGCTTGTCGAACAGGTGGCGCATCTCCTTCTCGGCCGCCGCGTCATTGGGTGTGAGGTACAGGCGCGCCTGCTCCAGTGTGCGGCGCCGGTAATCGGTGCCGTTGTCGACGTTGATGACTTCCAGCTTCTGGTTCAGCAGCGCAATCGCCGGCAGGATGCGGTCGCGGTGCAGCCCGCCGGGGTACAGGTCGTCGGGCTTGAAGTTGGAGGTGGTGACGAAGCCCACCCCGTTGTCGAACAGCGCCACCAGCAGGCGGTGCAGGATCATCGCGTCGGTGATGTCGGCGACGTGGAACTCGTCGAAGCAGATCAGCTTGAAGCGCTTGGCGATTCGCCTGCCGAGCTCGTCGAGCGGGTTCTGGATGCCCTGGAGCTCGGCCAGCTCGCGGTGCACCTCGCGCATGAACTCGTGGAAGTGCAGCCGCGTCTTGCGGTTCAGCGGCACCGCGTTGAAGAAGCAGTCCATCAGGAAGCTCTTGCCGCGGCCGACGCCACCGTACATGTAGACCCCGCGCGGGATCTCCGGCCGGTGGATCAGCTTCTTGAACGCGTTGGAGCGCTGCGTCTTGTACTCGGCCCATTCACGGGCGCAGCGGTCGAGCGCCTCCACGGCACGCAGCTGTGCGGGGTCGCTCTGGAAGCCGCGCTGCTTGAGCTCGGCCTCGTAGGCTTGCTTGACGGAGATCACAGGGACGCAGGCGCGGCGAGATCGCTATGAAATTCATAGCTGCTCGCGCCCGCCGGGCGGGCGCTGCAGCCCGATTTCATTTGAATCTCGCCGACACGCCGATCAGAAGTTCAGCGTTCGCTTGTCCACGGCCAGGGCCGCTTCCTTGGTCGCTTCCGACAGCGAGGGGTGCGCATGGCAGATGCGCGCGATGTCCTCGCTGCTCGCCTTGAACTCCATCGCCACCACGGCTTCAGAGATCAGTTCGCTGACCTGCGGGCCCACCATGTGCACACCGAGGATCTCGTCCGTGGCCGCATCGGCCAGGAACTTGACCATGCCCGTCGTGTCGCCCAGCGCGCGTGCGCGGCCGTTCGCCAGGAAGGGGAAGGTGCCGGCCTTGTAGGCGCGGCCACTGGCTTTGAGCTGCTGCTCGGTCTGGCCCACCCACGCGATTTCAGGGCTGGTGTAGATGACCCAGGGGATGGTGTTGAAGTTGACGTGCCCGTGCTGGCCCGCCATGCGCTCGGCCACCGCCACGCCCTCTTCCTCGGCCTTGTGCGCGAGCATCGGGCCGCGCACCACGTCGCCGATGGCCCAGACGCCCGGCAGGTTGGTCTTGCACTCGTCGTCGACCACGATGGCGCCACGGTCGTCGAGCTTCAGGCCCACCGCTTCGGCATCGAGGCCGATGGTGTTGGGCACGCGGCCGATGGAGACGATCAGCTTGTCGACCTCCAGCGTCTGCGCTTCGCCCTTGGCGTTGGTCCAGGTGATCGACACGCCCTTCTTGCCCGACTTGATTTCGCCGACCTTCACGCCGAGTTCGATCTTCAGGCCCTGCTTGTCGAAGGCCTTCTTCGCTTCCTTGGCGATCTGCTCGTCGACGGCGCCCAGGAAGGTGGGCAGCGCCTCGAGCACCGTCACCTCGGCACCCAGGCGGCGCCACACGGAACCCATTTCCAGGCCGATCACGCCGGAGCCGATGAGCGCCAGCTTCTTCGGCACCGCACCGATGCGCAGCGCACCGTCGTTCGACAGGATGTTCTCCTCGTCGAAGGGCGCGCCGGGCAGCGCACGCGCGTTGGAGCCGGTGGCCACGATGATCTGCTTGCCGACGATGGACTCCTCGGCCGCACCGGTCACCTTGATTTCGTAGCCTGCATCGGACGCCTTCACGAAGGCGCCACGGCCATGGAAGAACGTGATCTTGTTCTTCTTGAACAGG
>JAFEEH010000238.1 GCA_018241185.1 Pseudomonadota bacterium
CACCTGCGCGTCGATGCCGTCGCGCACCGCCTCGCGCGCCCGCTCCACGGGGTGTGCCCAGCCGCGGTCCAGCAGCTCGGGTGCCGCGTCGCGCGCGCCGGTGCGCACGTAGCCGGTCGCCTGCAGCCCCTGTTCCCACAGCCACAGCTCGTAGTCGAAGCCGTGGGGGTTGCGATTGCCATGCGGCGCCTTGAGCCGCACGGTGAATGCCCAGCGCTGGCCAGCGCGGACCTGTGGGAGCTCCACCGTGCGCGCGGCAGCGCCTTCGTCCGCACCGCGCGACCAGGCCCCGGTGTCGGCCGCATACCAGCCCAGTGCCAGTCGTGGCGGCACCTGCGGTAGCGGCAGGCCCGACGCGCCGGCGGCCGGGCGGACCTCGTCGACATCGAAGCGGAAGCGCACGCCGGTCTCGTTGCGCTGCGGCATCTGCGCCACCACACCGACCACGCGAATGTCTTGCCCCTCGAGCGCCGGATCGAGGGCATCGCCCAGGTAGGCGAGCGCCCGTCCGCCCGTGGTGCCAAAGCCCAGTGCCAGGCCGGCCACGAGGCCCAGCACGCCCAAGCCGACGCGGCCGTGCCGCGGAAGCGGCACCGTCGCTGCCAGTGCGCCCGCCGCCACGGCCATGGCGTAGACCGGCCAGCCCCACAACGCCGGCTGCTGCAGTTGCAGCGCCGCGCCCACGACGCTGCCCGCCAGCAGGGCGAACGCACGCCAGGCCGACCGCCAGCCGTCCATGGCCAACCCCTCGTCCTCGTCGAACTGCGGCGCCGCCGGCGCGCCCTCCCCTTGCGCTCGATCCATCCCTTGAACCTTCCACGCCAGGCACAGCGCCGTGACACCGTCGTGGCGCATTCCTTGCTTGGCTTGTCGGCTAGTATGGCGCCGGTCGGTCGCGCCACAGCGCGGACCGTACCCATAACAAGCACCCGAGCCCAATCCATGTCGATCCACGCCGCCCTTCATCACGTCACTCACTACAAGTACGACCGGCCGGTGCAGCTCGGGCCACAGGTGGTCCGCCTGCGACCCGCACCCCATTGCCGCAGCAACGTCATCTCGTACTCGCTGCGCGTCGAGCCGGCCGAGCACTTCGTCAACTGGCAGCAGGATCCCTTCGCCAACTACCTCGCGCGACTGGTCTTCCCGAAGAAGACGACCGAGTTCAAGGTCACCGTCGACCTCGTGGTCGAGATGGCGGTCTACAACCCTTTCGACTTCTTCCTCGAGCCGCAGGCCGAGAACTTCCCCTTCAAGTACTCCAAGGAACTGGCCGAGGAACTCGCGCCCTACCTGGTGGCCGAGCCGGCCACGCCGCTGGTGCAGGCCTACCTCGACAGGATCGACCGTACCGAGAAGCGGACCATCGACTTCCTCGTCCAGCTCAACCAGCAGGTGCAGCAGGACGTCAAGTACCTGATCCGCATGGAACCGGGCGTGCAGACGCCCGAGCAGACGCTGCAGAACGCATCCGGCTCCTGCCGCGACTCGGGCTGGCTGCTGGTGCAGCTGCTGCGCCACATGGGCCTGGCGGCGCGCTTCGTCTCGGGCTACCTGATCCAGCTCACGCCCGACGTGAAGGCGCTCGACGGCCCGAGCGGCACCACCGTCGACTTCACCGACCTGCATGCGTGGTGCGAGGTCTACCTGCCCGGCGCGGGCTGGATCGGCCTGGACGCCACCTCGGGCCTGATGGCCGGAGAAGGCCACATCCCGCTGGCGTGCACGCCCACGCCGTCGAGCGCCGCGCCCATCGAAGGCCTGATGGACGAGGCCGAGGTCGACTTCAACCACGAGATGAACGTCACGCGCGTGTACGAGTCACCGCGCGTGACCAAGCCCTACACCGACGACCAGTGGGCCGACGTGCTGGCGCTCGGTGACGTGGTCGATGCACGCCTGGCCGCCGGCGACGTGCGGCTGACGATGGGCGGCGAGCCCACCTATGTCGCGACGTCCGACCGTGACGCGGCCGAATGGAACACCGACGCGCTCGGCCCCACCAAGCGCGGCTACGCCACCGAGCTGGTCGACCGCCTGCGCACCGAATACGGACAGGGCGGCTTCCTGCATTTCGGGCAGGGCAAGTGGTACCCGGGCGAGCAGCTGCCGCGCTGGGCGCTGTCGATCTTCTGGCGCGCCGACGGCCAGCCGCTGTGGCACAACCCCGCGCTCTTCGCCGACGAGCGCCAGCCCGCCCACTACACGAGCGAGGATGCGCGTCGCTTCACCTACAAGCTGGCCGAGAAGCTCGGCCTGGCAGAACGCTTCATCCAGCCCGGCTACGAAGACGTCTACTACTACCTCTGGCGCGAGCGCCGCCTGCCCGTGAACGTCGACCCCTTCGAGTCGAAACTCGACGACGAACTCGAGCGCGCGCGCCTGCGCCGCGTGTTCACGCAGAAGCTCGACGCGGTGATCGGCTACGTGCTGCCGCTGGAGCCGGCTTCGGCCGGCGGCAACCCCGCGCTGGCCGGCGGTGGCTGGAAGACCGGCCCCTGGTTCCTGCGCGACGACCGCATGTACCTGATCCCCGGCGATTCGCCGATGGGCTATCGCCTGCCGCTCGATTCGCAGCCCTGGGCCAGCAAGGGTGACTACCCCTACCTCGTCGACCGCGATCCCAACGCACCCACCGTGCCGTTGCCCTCGCCCAGCGACTTCCGCAGCCGCTACACCGGCATGACCGGCCTGGCCGCCGCCGACCGCGGCACCGTGCCCTACGCCCACGGCACGCCGCAGCAGGCGCCGAGCACCTACCGCATGCAGTTCGGCACCGGCCCCCACGGCCAGGGCCAGGGCCCGGCATCGGCCCGAACGAACACGGCCGAGGGCGCGAACGTGCGCTTCCCGCTGCGCAACGAGTCGGCGCACTGGATCACCCGCACGGCGCTGTGCGTCGAGGCACGCGACCCGCGCCGCGCCAACGGCCCGGCTGCCGAAAAGGTGGGCAACGCCTCGGGCATCCTGTACGTGTTCATGCCCCCGCTGGCCTGGCTGGAGGACTACCTGGACCTGCTCGCCGCCGTGGAGGCCACGGCCGAAGAACTGGGCGTGAAGATCGTGCTCGAAGGCTACCCGCCGCCGCGCGACCCGCGCCTGAAGCTGCTGCAGGTCACGCCCGACCCGGGCGTGATCGAGGTCAACATCCACCCGGCCCACAGCTGGGGCGAGCTGGTGCAGCACACCGAGTTCCTCTACGAGGCGGCCTTCCAGACGCGCCTGTCGGCCGAGAAGTTCATGACCGACGGCCGCCACACCGGCACCGGCGGCGGCAACCACTTCGTGCTGGGCGGCGCCACGCCCTCCGACAGCCCCTTCCTGCGCAAGCCCGAGCTGCTGGCCAGCCTGCTGCTCTACTGGCACAACCACCCGTCGCTGTCGTACCTGTTCTCCGGGATGTTCATCGGCCCGACCAGCCAGGCGCCGCGCGTGGACGAGGCACGCAACGACCAGGTCTACGAGCTGGAGATCGCCCTCAAGGAGATCGCCAGGAACCGCGAGATCTACGGCCAGGGCATGCCGCCCTGGCTGGTCGACCGCACGCTGCGCAACATCCTCATCGACGTCACCGGCAACACGCACCGCAGCGAGTTCTGCATCGACAAGCTCTATTCGCCCGACGGCCCCACCGGCCGCCTGGGCCTGCTCGAACTGCGGGCCTTCGAGATGCCGCCGCATGCACGCATGAGCATCGTGCAGCAGTTGCTGCTGCGCGCGCTGGTCGCCCGATTCTGGGACGCGCCTTACGGCGCGCCGGCCACGCGCTGGGGCACCGAGCTGCACGACCGCTTCCTGCTGCCGACCTTCGTCAAGATGGACTTCGACGACGTCATCGCCGAGATGCGCCAGGCCGGCTTCGCCTTCGAGGCCGAATGGTTCGCGCCGCACTTCGAGTTCCGCTTCCCGCTGGTCGGCGAGGTGCAGGCCATGGGCGTGGAGCTGTCACTGCGCAATGCGCTCGAACCCTGGCACGTGATGGGCGAGGAAGGCGCGCCCGGCGGCACCGTGCGCTATGTCGATTCTTCACTCGAGCGCATCGAGGTGCGAGTCACGGGCATGAACCAGAGCCGCTACGTGGTCACCGTCAACGGCCAGGTGCTGCCGCTGCAGCCCACCGGTATCGCGGGCGAGTACGTGGCCGGCGTGCGCTACAAGGCGTGGAACCCGCCGTCTTCGCTGCACCCGACCATCCAGCCGCATGCGCCGCTGACCGTCGACCTGGTCGACACCTGGATGAAGCGCTCGATCGGCGGCTGCCAGTACCACGTCGCGCACCCGGGCGGACGCAACTACACGACCTTCCCGGTCAATGCCTACGAAGCCGAGAGCCGGCGCCTCGCGCGCTTCTCGCGCATGGGGCACACGCCGGGCATGCTGCGCACGCCGCCGGCCAACATCGAGGTCACGGGCAGCCGCGAGTTCCCGTTCACCCTGGACCTGCGGCGCTGAGCCGTGGATGGTGGCCGCGTGCTTTTGTCACGCTGCCGCCGCGCGTGCCGCTCGGGGCTGCCGCGCGGATCTGCCGTCGATGACGAGGGTGTGACAATGGCCCGGCTGTGGATTCGCTGAACGACTCTCTCTTCGACGCGCAGGCGCTGGAATCGCCGGCGGCCTTCGCGTCCGCGCTCGCCCCGCCGGCGCAGCCCGGCCATTTCGACGAACTGCGCGGCTCGGTGACGGCTGCGCCGCCGACGCCCGTCGCGCGCGCCCTCGCCCCGGTGGCGCCGCTGCACGATGCACTCGAACCGCCGCCCGTCGGGCCTGCCCCCGAGGCGGACGGGCCGGCCACCGCGCCGAAGCCGCCGCTCACGCCCGCCTGGAGCGAGTTCTTCGAGGCACTCGGCCCCGCCGGCTTCGCCGACCTGCCGCGCCGCGCCGTGAGCCTGGAACGCCAGATCCGCGACAACGGCGTGACCTACAACGTGTATGCCGACCGCGATGGACCGCAGCGCCCGTGGTCGATCGACCTCTTCCCGCTCATCGTGCCGCCGCAGAGCTGGGCACAGATCGAGGCCGGCGTGCTCCAGCGCACCCGCGTGCTCGACCGCGTGCTGGCCGACGTCTACGGCCCGCAGAAGCTGCTGTCCGAAGGCCTGCTGCCCGCCGCGCTGGTGCGCGGCCACCCGGGCTATCTGCGCGCCATGCATGGCGTGCAGCCGCCGGGAGACACCTGGCTGCGCATCGCCGCCTTCGACCTGGCGCGCGGGCCGGACGGCAACTGGTGGGTGGTGTCGCAGCGCACCCAGGCGCCCTCGGGCCTGGGCTACCTGCTGGAGAACCGCCTCGCCATCTCGCGCCAGTTCCCGCAGGCCTTCGAATCGCTGCAGGTGCAGCGCCTCGCGGCCACCTACAGCGCCATGATGGAAGGCCTCCAGGCCATGTGCCCGGCCGGCGCGCCGCCGCATATCGCGCTGCTCACGCCCGGCCCCTACAACGAGACCTACTTCGAGCACGCCTACCTGGCCCGCTACCTGGGCGTGACGCTGGTCGAGGGCAGCGACCTCACGGTGCGTGACGAGCGCCTGTACCTCAAGACGCTGCAGGGCCTGCGGCCCGTGCACGGGCTCATCAAGCGGCTGGACGACCAGTACCTCGACCCGCTGGAGCTGCGCCCCGACTCCACCCTGGGCGTCCCCGGCCTGCTGCAGGCCATCCGCGCCGGCAACGTGCTCGTGGCCAACACGCCGGGCTCGGCGTTTCTCGAATCCCCGGCCCTGCTGGGTTTCCTGCCTGCGCTGGCGCAGCACCTCATCGGCGAGAAGCTGAGCCTGCCGGCCTTGCCCACCTGGTGGTGCGGCGAGCGTGCCGCCATGGAATCGGTGCTGCCCCAGCTGGCCGACTGCGCCATCAAACCGACGTACCCGGGTTCCGATGCGCACCCGGCCTTCGACGCGGTGCTGGGCACGCAACTGGGCCGGCGCGAACTGGACGAATGGGCCGGTCGCATCATGCGCCAGGGCGATGCCCACACGGTGCAGCGCTTCATGCCCCTGTCGCAGATGCCGACCTGGGCGCAGGACCTGGGCCCGGGCCACATTTCCCCCAAGGCGGTGCTGCTGCGCGTGTTCGCGGTCAACGACGGGCCGCAGTCCTGGCGCGTGCTGCCAGGCGGGCTGGCGCGACTGGCGGGACTCGATGCGCAGATCGCCTCCATGCAGCGCGGCGGCAGCAGTGCCGACGTGTGGGTGCAGACCGACGGCGAGGTGGACCGCACCACCCTGCTGACGCCCCACGCCACGCCGGCCTCGCTGGCGCGCCACCGCGCCCCGGTCACCAGTCGCGCGGCCGAGAACATGTTCTGGCTGGGCCGCTACACCGAGCGCGCCGAGAACACGCTGCGCCTGGCACGCCTGAGCCTGGACCTGCTCAGCGGCGAGGACCAGTCCTCGCGCTCGCTGGTCGGCTGGCTGCACGACCTGTGCCAGCACAACGCCCTGGTGCCACGCGAGTTGCCCGACGTGCAGCACCTGCAGGACGGACCGCGCGCCGCGCAGTCGCGCCGTGTGTTCGAGCGCGCGCTGATCGCCGAACTGGGCGACGTGCAGCGGGGCCGCAGCCTGGGCTTCAATCTGCGCTGCCTGCGCGACGCCGCAGCCGCCGTGCGCGAGCGCCTGTCGCAGGAGCACTGGAATCACATCGTGCGCGCCGAAGCCGAATTCCTGCGCCGCATGGACGAGCAGGCCGGTGAACCGGGCGAAGGCCGCTACGCGATCGGTGCCACGCAGCGCTCGCTGGAAGCGGCCAGCGCCATGCTGTCGGCCATCACGGGCGCGCAGACCGACCGCATGACGCGCGACGACGCCTGGCGGCTGCTGTCCATCGGCCGCCACATCGAGCGGCTGGGCTTCCTGTCGAACGCACTGGCGGCCGGCTTCGCGCAGGACACGGTGCACGAGGTCGCGGGCTTCGAGGCCATGGTCGCGCTGTTCGACAGCACCATCACCTTCCACGCGCGCTACCAGCAGCGGCGCGACGTCGCCACGCTGGTCGACCTGCTGGTGCTCGACGGCGACAACCCTCGGTCGCTGGCCTGGGTGGCGCAGACCCTGCGCGGGCGCATCGCGCGCCTGGCCGGCAGCGCGCCGGGCAAACTCACCGCGCTGTCGCATGAACTGCCCGACCCGGCGGCCTGGACGCTGGAACGCCTGTGCCATGCGGGGTCCGACGGCCGCTACGGCGCGCTGATGGAGGTGCTCGAGGACTGCGAGAACGCCGCATACCACGTGTCCGACGCCATCGGCGTGCGCTACTTCACCCTCACCTCCGACACGGTGCGTTCCGTGGGAGTGTGACCATGCTGCTCCACGTCACCCACGAGACGCGCTACGACTATTCGCCGGCCGTCGAGACCGCGCAGCACATGGCGCACCTCAAGCCTCTCGCCCGGGCCTGCCAGCGGGTGGTGAACCACCGGCTGTCCATCGTCCCCGAGCCGGCGCAGCGCAGCGAATCGGTCGACGTGTACGGCAACACGCGCGCCTTCTTTGCACTGGAATCCACGCACGACCAGCTCGTGGTGACAGCCGAGAGCCTGGTCGAGACGACCCCGCCGCAGCTCGCCCCCGAGGCCGCGCCGGAGCTGCCGTGGGAAGCCGTGCGCGAGCGCTTTCGCTACCGCAAGGGCGTGCACGACGACCCGGCCTCGGAGTTCGTCTTCCCATCGCGCTACGTGCCGCTGCACGACGACTTCCTCGCCTATGCACGCCAGAGTTTCACGCCTGCCCGGCCGATCTTCGAGGCGGCGATGGACCTCACGCTGCGCATGTACCGCGACTTCGACTACGACAGCGACAGCACCGAGATCAACACGCCGGCCGTCGAGGCCCTGGCCCAGCGCCGCGGTGTGTGCCAGGACTTCGCGCACATCATGATCGCCTGCTGCCGCGGCCTGGGGCTGCCTGCGCGATACGTCAGCGGCTACCTGCTCACGCAACCGCCGCCGGGCCAGCCGCGCCTGGTCGGCGCCGACGCCTCGCACGCCTGGGTCGAGGTCTACCTTCCCGGCCGGGCCGCAGACGCCGACGACGACGGTGCAGCCGTCGCCACGGCCCCGGGCGACTGGGCCGGCTTCGATCCCACCAATGGGCGGCAGCCCGGCGAGGACTACGTCGTGCTGGCTGTCGGCCGCGACTACGCCGACGTCTCGCCGATGCGCGGCGTGCTGCACGGCGGCGCGCGGCACGTGCTGGACGTGGGCGTCACCGTCCGGCCTTACGATGAGCTCGCCGAGCCCGAGCCACCCGCCGCGGACTGACTCGCCTTTGCTATCGAAAAGATAGCTGCCCGCGCAGGCCCGGCGGGCGCTGCCGGCCAATTTCATTCATAAACCCGTCAGGAGAACTTCCATGAGCGTCCAAGACAAGCTCGCCCAGCTGGGCATCGAACTGCCGCCCGTTTCGGTCCCCGCGGCGGCGTACGTGCCTTTCGTGCGCACCGGCAACCTCGTCTTCCTGTCCGGCCACATCGCCCGCAAGGACGGCAAGCCCTGGGTCGGCCAGCTCGGCGTGAACATGGGCACCGAAGAAGGCAAGGCCGCCGCGCGCGCCATCGCCATCGACCTGCTCGGCACGCTGAAGGCGGCGGTGGGCGACCTGGACAAGATCACGCGCATCGTCAAGGTGATGAGTCTGGTCAACTCCGCGCCGACCTTCACCGAGCAGCACCTGGTCACCAACGGCGCCAGCGAGCTCTTCGCCGAGGTCTTCGGGGACAAGGGCGCGCATGCGCGCAGCGCCTTCGGCGTGGCGCAGATCCCGATGGGCGCCTGCGTCGAGATCGAACTGATCGCCGAAGTGGCATGAGCGTGGACGCGACACGGGTCGCCCTCGTCACCGCCGGAGGCAGCGGCATGGGCGCAGCGGCGGCGCGGGCGCTGCATGCGTCGGGCTTCCAGGTCGCGGTGCTGTCCTCGTCCGGCAAGGGCGAGGCCCTGGCCCGCGAGCTGGGTGGCGTCGGCATCACCGGTTCCAACCGCGAAGACGCCGACCTGCAGCGCCTGGTCGACGGCGCAATGGCCCGCTGGGGCCGCATCGACGCCGTGGTCAACAGTGCCGGCCACGGCCCCAAGGGCGAGCTGCTCGCCATCAGCGACGCCGACTGGCACCTGGGGATGGAGTTCTACCTCATGAACGTGGTGCGCGTCGCGCGCCTGGTCACGCCCACCATGCAGGCGCAGAAGTCGGGCGCCATCGTCAACATCTCCACCTACGCCACTTTCGAGCCCGAAGCCGCCTTCCCCACCTCGGGTGTGTTCCGCGCCGGGCTGGCTTCCTTCACCAAGCTGTACGCCGACCGCTATGCACCGGACAACATCCGCATGAACAACGTGCTGCCGGGCTTCATCGACAGCCTGGCCGAGAAGGACGAGCGCCGCGCGCGGATCCCGATGGGCCGCTACGGCAGTTCGGCCGAGGTGGGCGAATTGATCGCCTTCCTTGCCTCCGACAAGGCGGCCTACATCACGGGACAGAACATCCGGATCGACGGCGGCATCACGCGCTCGGTGTAGTCGCCCGTCCGCGCCGGGCGCGCCGGGCCCATGGTCCTATGCCTTGTCCGCCTTGCCGGCAGCGTTCGCGAGCTTGCTCAGCATGCGATCGACCGGCCAAGGCCGGCGGCCCTCGTCTTCTGCACGCTCTTTGCGACGGATGGCATTGCGCACGATGATCGAGCCCACGTATCGCAAGGGCTCCGGCGGAAAATGACCCAGCGGCCCCTTCGTCAGCGGACTGCGCGTCCAGTCGTTGTCCCTGTCGAGAACCAGTGAGGAAAGAATCTGGCCGCCCATGTAGCTCGGCCCGACGCCGTTTCCCGAGTAGCCGAAGCCGTAGAAGATGTTCTGCCGCCCTTCGTAGCGACCGAAGAATGGGAAACCTGTCACGGAACGATCCGAGGGGCCGTTCCAGCTGGCGGTGATGGGCGTCGCGGACAGGGCGGGGAAGAACTCGCGCAGCGCCTTCGTCAGCCCTTCTTCGTAGGGGGAGCGCTGGTCGAACACCGGCGCGACCCGCCCCCGCCAAGCGAATGTGTTGCCCCCTTTGCCCAGCATGAGCCGTCCATCGGGGGTGCTGCGGTAGTAGTAGACGAAGGTACGAGAGTCCAGCACCGACACGCCGTCCGACAGCCCGCTCGAGGCCAGCAGTTCCGGGCAGCGCTCGGTGATGACCATGTCGCTGGAAACGATCGCGATGCTGCGCTCGAACTGGGGAAAGGTGTGCGCCATCCACGCATTCATCGCCAACACCAGCTTGCCAGCACGCACGCTGCCCGACGGTGTGTGCACCACGACAGGATGGCCGCCAGAAAAGTGCGTCATGGGCGTGCGCTCATGGATGCGGATGCCCATACGCAGCGCCACTCTCCTCAGCCCGCGGACCAGCTTTCCGGGATGGACCGTGGCCGCATGCGGCGAATAGACGCCAGCCAGGTTCCTGCTCGATCCCGACCGGCGCGCGACCTCGTGGGGTGGCAGCTCGAAATACGAACGGATGCCCTGCTCCTCCAACGCGCGCATGACCGGCGCCATGGTCCCGATCTGGGCTTGGGAGGTCGCCGTGTAGAGCGTGCCGTCCATCCGCAGTTCGGCGTCGATATGGTGAGACCGGCAGAAGGCCTCGATGTGGCCGACGGCGGCCTCCGAAGCCTTCACGAGCCGCACGGCTTCGGCCTCGCCGAACAGGCGTCGAAGCGTGAGGTACTTGGCCGACCATGTCAGCAGGCAGCCCCCGTTGCGCCCGCTCGCCCCGGCGCCACACAGGTCGCTCTCCAGGATCACGATGTCCAACTGCGGCGCCTGTTGCTTGGTCTGGATGGCCGTCCACAGGCCCGTGAACCCGCCCCCGACGATGCATACGTCGGCGCTGGTGTCACCCTGCAACGCGGGTTGCAGGTCGCCGTCGCCGAAAAGCGCCTGCTCGATCCAGAAGGGGCGCCTCATCGTCATCGCTCCACAGCCCGTACGATGCCGTGGTCTCGCGCAGCGATCTCCAACTGGCGCACGAAGTACACCAGCGGCGGCGTCGCCATGTCTGCGGACTTGGCCAGGTCGTCCCAGCGGCGAAGACGCACCGCGTCCTGCGCGAACGGCAGCGCCTCGTATTGGCGCGCCTGCTCGGCGTCGAACACGCCGCCCTGCAGCCGTAGGCTGCGCCTGGAGTCCTCCGACAGGGCGTCGTGGTAGGTGGCGTCCCGCGCGCACAGGTAGCGCTTGGCATCCACATGCAGCTTGATGGGCTCCAAGGTTGCCGGCCCGAACAACGCGCGAAGGAATGGCAGGCACCGGTACTGGTGCACATCGTCAAGCCCTTGGAGCGATGGCGTCTCTCCGAAGTCGTGCAGCAAGTGACCCACGTCGTGCAGCAGCGCTGCGCTGATCAGCGCGCTGTCGGCGCCTTCCTGCTCGGCCAGATGCGCAGACTGCAGTGCATGTTCGAGCTGGGTCACCGGCTCGCCGGCATATTGTTCATGGCCGCGGCTCTCGAAGAGCGCGACGATGTCGGGAATGGAAAGGCTCATCGGTTGCGCCGTCCTACCATGGCAGCGAATAGGTCTTGGTGTTGGTGAAGCTCTTCATCGCCTCCTGCACACCTTCCTTGTAGCCGAGGCCGGAGTCCTTGATGCCGCCGAAGGGCGTGAGCTCCAGCCTGTAGCCCGGCACCTCACGGACATTGACGCTGCCGACGTTCAGCTCGCTCACGAAACGGGTGATGTAGTCCAGCCGGTTGGTGCACACCGAAGACGACAGGCCATAGGCCGTGCCGTTGGAGATCTGGATCGCCTCGTCGATGTGCGCGAAGCGGATGACGGGCGACACCGGTCCGAAGGTCTCGTGCCTGGCAACGGTCATCTCGGGCGTCACCCCATCGAGCACCGTCGGCGAATACAGCGCGCCTTTCCTCACGTTGCCGTGCAGCAGCCTGGCGCCGTCTGCGATCGCCTCGTTGACGACGCGCTCGAATTGGCGCGCGGCCTCTTCGTCGATCACGGTGCCCATGTCGGTCGCCGGATCCATGGGGTCGCCGTACTTGATGCTGGCGGTCTTCTGCACCAGCAGGTCCACAAACTGGTCTGCCACCTTCTCGTGCACCAGCATGCGCTTGATGGCGGTGCAGCGCTGGCCGGAGTTCTTGTACGAACCGCTTGCTGCCAAGGTAGCGGCCTCGTCGACGTCCGCATCCTCCATCACGATGATCGGGTCGTTGCCGCCGAGTTCGAGCACCTGTCGCTTGTAGACCGCCTTGGCCGCGATGTACTTGCCGATCGCCACGCCGCCCGTGAAGGTGACGAGGTCCACGTCTGCGTGCGTGAGCATTTCGTCGGCGATCTCCTTCGGGTCGCCGGTCAGCACCGAGAACATGGGCGGGGGAAGGCCCGCCTCGTACAGGATGTCGGCCAGCACGAAGGCCGACAGCGGCGTCTTCTCGCTGGGCTTGAGCACCATGCGGTTGTTGGTGGCAATGGACGGCGCCACCTTGTGGATCACCTGGTTGAGCGGATGGTTGAAGGGCGTGATGGCCGTGATGACGCCCTGCAGCGGCTCCTTCAGGGTGTAGACCTTGCGGCTCTTGCCGTGGTGCGTGAGATCGCAGGAGAAGATCTGCCCATCATCGACAAGCGCCTGGTTGGCGGCGAACAGCAGCACATCGGACGCGCGACCCACTTCGTACAGCGAGTCCTTGCGCGAGAGGCCCGACTCGAAGCTGATGACGCGCGAGATTTCATCCAGCCGCGAAGCGATGATCTCGCCTGCCCGCATCAGGATCTTGTAGCGCTCGTAGCGCGTGAGTTTCGGCTTGTAGGCCCGCGCGGCGGCATACGCTCGGCGCACATCGTCCAGGGTGGCCTTCGGAACGGTGGCAATCACCTCGCCGGTGTAGGGATAGGTCACCTCGATCACAGCGTCACGGTGCACATGCTCGCCGGCAATGCGCAGCGCTTCCCGGTGGACGATGCCCGGCTTCAGGATCATGTCGGTCATGCGGGTTGTCTCCTCGTGTGTTCAGGCCGTGACGCCTGCCTTGGCGTGGTTGAGTGCAATGTCCAGTGCATCGAAGTTGCGCAGCCTCCGGCCCCCGTCCACGCCTTCGACGGGACGGTTGCAGATCAGCGGCACCCGTTGCTCGGACACGCCGCCGTGCGAGCGCAGCGGCGCGTCCAGGCCCGACAGATCGTGGCGACTCACCGACGTTCCCAGCACCGTGTTCTTCTCGCTCACGGCGACGATGTCGCCGATGCGGTCGGGCGGCAGTTCGAAGCGTTGCGCCGCCTCGTCCCGGGTGAGCACCAGCTCCATGCCGGGCACGCCCTTGAGCCGCTCGATCCAGGCAGGCACGCTCGCCTCGTCCGGCGCATAGATGGTGGCGAAGGAGCCCAGCGCGCCGTGGTGCACCACGTAGGGATCGGTGATGGGCAGGATCACGCGGGCGACGTTCTTGCCGTACCAGCCGTCCAGCAGGTCTTGCAGGTAAACGACCTGCGGCGCACCCGTGGCATCGTGCTTGTCGTTCATGCCATGGTCGGCGGTGAGCACGATGGTGGCGCCCATGTCGTCCAGCTGGGCGAGGTAGCGGTCCATCATGGCGTAGAAGGCATTGGCTTGGGCACTGCCGGGCGCGGCCTTGTGCTGCACATAGTCGGTGGTGGACAGGTACATCAGGTCCGGGCGGCGCGTCTTCATGAGCTTGACGCCGGCCGCGAACACGAATTCGGACAGTTCGGCGCTGTAGACGTCCGGCACTGGCATCCCGACCAGCTCGACCACACCCTCGATGCCGTTTTCCGCGACCGTTGCCTGGTCCGACTTCTCCGAAGAGAAGCAGATGCCCTTCATCTTGTGCCCGAGCAGCTTGCGCAGCTTGTCCTTCGCGGTGACGACGGCGACATCGGCACCGGCATTCGCGAAAGCGGCCAGCACCGTCCCGGCACGCAGGTATCGGGGGTCATTCATCATCACCTCTTCGCCGCGATCCGGGTCGAAGAAGTAGTTGCCGCAAATGCCGTGCACCGCCGGTGGCACCCCGGTGACGATGGACAGGTTGTTGGGGTTGGTGAACGAAGGCACCACGCAGTCGGCGAGCAGGTTCGCGCCTTCGGCGCGCATGCGCTTCAGATACGGCGCCACGCCCGCGGCGATGGCAGCGTCCAGGTAATCCGGCTCGCATCCGTCCACGCAGACCACCACCACGGGGTTGTCCATCCAGCGGTAGCGACGTGCGTTGACTTCCAGGGTCTCGGGCTTCATGAGGCATTTCCTCCATTGGGGGTAGAAACAGTGGCGGGCGCCTCGGGATCGGGGCGGCCGTAGGCCTTGTGCATGCGCGCCCGGCTGCCGGCGACGTGACGACGCAGCGCGGCGCCGGCCTTCGCGGGATCGCCGCTGGCGATGGCCTCCACGATGGCGCTGTGCTCGTCGGAAGACACCTCCAGCCCGCCGCCACTGTCGAGCGCACGCATCCGGAACAGGTGCAATTCCTTGACCAGCCGCTTGTAGGTGTCCGTGAGCTTCTGGCTCGCTGCGGTTTCCAGCAGGGTGTCGTGGAACTGCAGGTTGAGCTGCGCGTACTGCTCCACGTCCTTGACCTGCGCGGCGCCGCGCATCGCATCGACCATGGCACGCAAGCGATCGACGGCATCGGGCTTCATGGCAAGCGCCACGCGCCTGCCAATCACTTCCTCGAGCGCTTCGCGCAGTTCGTAAATCTCGTCGGCTTCTTCGAAGGAGATCTCCCGCACGAACACGCCGCGGTTCTTCTCGTTGCGCACGAGGCCGACCTCCTCGAGCGCGCGCAGGGCCTCGCGTATGGGTCCTCGACTGGTGTTGAAGCGCGTGGCGAGTTCGCTCTCGTTCACACGGCTTCCGAGCGGCAACTCGCCGGTCATCACCATCCGTGCGATTTCCTCCTGGATGACCATCGGCAGCGAACTGGACTGCAGGAATGCCAGGGGCGAGGGCGTTGGTTTCTTGGACATGGGCTCATTTTTTACGGGAAATTGCCAACTGTCAACAGTTGACAGTCAGCATTCGACGTTCTACATTTTTGTTCAGAGGTTGCCGATCGGCTGCCTCGGCCTCTCTTCCCAGCGACAGCCCCACGCCAAGGAGCAATCCAGATGACGATTCCTTTTCGCGCCGCCCGATTCGGGCTCAGCCTCTGTCTTGCGGCATCGGCCCTGATCGGCACCAGCGCCCTCGCCCAGAAAACCACGTTGCAGGTCTACACGGCGCTCGAAACCGACGCCATGAAGCTCTACAAGGACGCGTTCGAAAAGGCCAACCCCGACATCGAAGTGCGCTGGTCGCGCGATTCGACGGGGATCATCACGGCCAAGCTGTTGGCCGAAAAAGCGAATCCGCAGGCGGATGTCGTCGCAGGACTGGCCGCCAGCAGTCTTGAGTTGCTCAAGCAGGAGGGCATGCTCATGCCCTATGAACCCAAGGGCTTCAAGGAGCTCAATCCCGCCTATTCCGACAAGGCCAGCCCGCCCTCCTGGGTCGGGATGGATGTTTGGGCAGCCACCGTCTGCTTCAATCGGATAGAGGCGCAGAAGCTCGGCATTCCAAAGCCCGAGACCTGGAAAGATCTGGCCAAGCCCATCTACAAGGGCATGATCTCGATGCCTCACCCGGCGTCCAGCGGCACGGGCTATCTGGACGTGTCATCCTGGTTGCAGATGTGGGGCGAGGACGAGGGCTGGAAATACATGGACGCCCTGCACCAGAACATCGCTCAATACGTGCATTCCGGCTCCAAGCCCTGCAAGCAGGCCGCCACCGGCGAGTTCCCGATCGGCATCTCCTTCGAGTTCCGCGCGCACCAGGTCAAGAAGTCCGGCGCCCCTGTCGACCTCGTTTTCCCGAAAGAGGGCCTTGGCTGGGACATCGAAGCCACCGGTGTGATGAAGACCACCCCCAAGGCCGTCCAGGCCAAGCGCTTTGCCGACTGGATGGCCAGCAAGGAGTCCAACACCATCTCTGCGAACTGGTGGGCGGTCGTGGCCTACCCGGGCGTGGCCTCGAAGCTCGAGGGGATCCCGGACAACTACGAGAAGCTTCTGGCAAAGAACGATCTGAGCTGGGCGGCCAAGAACCGCGAACGTGTGCTGGCCGAGTGGAGCAAGCGCTACGAAGGCAAGGCGGAACCCAAGCCCTGACGGGCTGACACCTCGACAGCCGCAGACGTCCACAGCGTGGTTTGCCGCACCTCGGATGGCGCGGCCGACCTTACCCGAGAAGCCCCACCATGGAAACGAACGTCACCGCGCGCCCCATCGAGGCCGCGCCGGCCGGCACACCTGCCGCACTGGAAGTCATCGGCGTGCGAAAGGACTATGAGTCCTTCAGCGCACTGCGCGACGTGCACCTGCGCGTCAACCCCGGCGAGATGCTGTGCTTTCTCGGCCCCTCGGGCTGTGGCAAGACCACGCTTCTCCGGATCATTGCGGGCCTGGAGACGCAGACCGCCGGGCGGATCATGCAGAACGGCAAGGACGTCTCCTGGCTGCCGCCCGACCAGCGCGACTATGGCATCGTCTTTCAGTCGTACGCCTTGTTCCCCAACCTCACCATTTCCGACAACATCGGCTATGGCCTGGTCAACAGCCGGGCGCGCCGAATGGAGATCAAGAGCCGGGTCGAGGAGTTGCTGCGTCTGGTCGGGCTCCCGACATCGGGGCAGAAATATCCGAGCCAGCTTTCGGGAGGCCAGCAGCAGCGCGTGGCCCTGGCGCGCGCGCTGGCCACACGCCCCGGCCTGCTCCTGCTCGACGAGCCCCTGTCAGCGCTCGATGCCCTGGAGCGCGTGCGCCTGCGCGGCGAGATCCGACGCCTGCAGAAGCAGGTGGGCATCACGACCATCATGGTCACGCACGACCAGGAGGAGGCCCTGTCGATGGCCGACCGCATCGTCGTGATGAACCATGGCGTGATCGAGCAGGTCGGCACCCCACTCGAGGTCTACGAACAACCCGCCACCCCCTTCGTGGCGGACTTCGTCGGCAAGGTCAATGTCCTGCAATCGGTGGCCCTGGGCAACCGCCGCTTCCGGGTGGGCGACCTGGAACTCGAATGCGACGCATGCAGCAATGGCTTCGCCCCTGGCGAGCCCGTCAACCTCTACCTGCGCCCGGAAGACCGCGCGGTGGAGCACCTGACGGACAGCACGGCCAACCGGCTCGAGGCACTGGTCACGCGCGTGGAATTTCTGGGCGGCCTGTGCATCGCGGAAGTGACTGCCAAGCAACTGCGCGGCCAGACATTGGGCCTGCACTTCTCGCTCAACCAGCTGCACGACCTGGACATCCGCGAGGGCAACACGATCGATATCGCGTTGCGCGCCAACCGCATTCGCGCCTTCGCAAGGGCGCCCCAAGCATGAACACCCTCGCCCGACCGATGCCCATAATCAGCGGTGGCATGCACGTGAAGCGCATGCGGTGGAGCCGCGACGAAGTCGTTTCCAGGGTTCTGCTGCTGGCGATCGTGTCGATGCTTGCGCTGTTCCTGGCCGCGCCGCTGTTCACCATCCTGATCCACGCCGTGCAGGACAAGCAGGGGCGCTTCGTCGGCCTGACCCACTTCGTTGCCTACTTCAGCACCCCCAGCCTGCTGCGCTCGGTATGGAACTCACTGTGGGTGGCGTGCGCAGTGGTGGCGATCTCCGTGCCGATGGCCTTCGTCTTCGCCTATGCGCTCACGCGCAGCCGGATGCCGATGCCGCTGAAGGCGCTGTTTCGCTTGATTGCGCTGATTCCATTGCTGGCGCCATCGCTGCTCTCCGCCATTGCGTTCGTGCAATGGTTCGGCAATCAAGGCGCCCTCAAGTTCCTGCTCGGCGGCATGTCGATCTACGGGCCGCTGGGCATCATCCTGTCAGAGGTCTACAACACCTTTCCGCATGCGCTGATGATTCTGACCACCTCGCTCGCGCTCGCGGACGGTCGACTGTACGAAGCCGCCACAGCCCTGCGCACCAAGCCCGCGCGCCAGTTCGTCACGATCACGCTGCCGTCATGCAAGTACGGCCTCATCAGCGCATCCACGGTCGTGTTCACGTACGTGGTGAGCGACTTCGGCGCCCCGAAGGTCATCGGCGGCAACTTCAATGTGCTGTCCGTCGACGTCTTCAAGCAGGTCGTGGGGCAGCACAACTTCTCGATCGGTGCGGTGGTCGGCTTGCTGCTCCTGGTGCCATCCATCCTTTCGTTCTGCATCGACTATGTGGTCCGCCGCAAGATCAAGGCACAGCTCAGCGCGCGGTCGGTTCCCTATGTGCCCAAGCGCCGCCCGGTGGCCGACGCGGCGCTCACGCTGTTCTGCGGCATCGTGTGCACGCTGCTGCTGGCCACCGTGGGCATGGCGTTCTTCACCTCGGCCATCAAGCTATGGCCCTACGACCTGAGCTTCACGCTCAAGCACTACCACTTCGTTCTCGTCGAAAGCGACATGGCAGCCGCATACGGAAACAGCCTGCTCGTGGCTTTCACGACCGCCGTGATCGGTTCGGTGGTGGTGTTTCTCGGCGCCTATCTGATCGAGAAGACCAGAAGCCTCGGCCTTCTGGGCCGCAGCATGCATCTGATGGCGATCCTCTCGATGGCGGTCCCGGGTCTGGTGCTCGGCCTTGGCTACGTGATGTTCTTCAACCATCCGGCCAACCCGTTGAATTTCCTGTACCAGACGATGGCCATCCTCATCATCTCGATGGTGATTCACTACTACACATCCAGCCACCTCACCGCCATCACCGCGCTCAAGCAGATCGACAACGAGTTCGAAGCCGTTTCGGCATCCCTGAAGGTGCCGATGTTCAAGACGTTCTTGCGAGTGACGATTCCGGTCTGCCTTCCGGCCATTCTGGACATCGGGCGCTACTTCTTCGTGGTGTCCATGGCCAGCCTGTCCTGCGCCATCTTCCTGTACACGCCCGACACCATTCTGGCGTCGGTGGCCATCATGCATCTTGACGACGCCGGCGACATCGGCCCGGCGGCAGCCCTGGCCACACTCATCGTATTGACCTCCATCGTCGTGTGCCTCGTCTACGCGCTGCTCACCCGCGTGCTGCTCGCGCGCACGCAGGCCTGGCGCACGCTCGGCCGCACTTGAAATTTGTCATGCCCTTCGTCAATCACTGCCCCCAGGAGACACCATGAGCAACATCCCCGCGCCGCCGATCCTTCTGACCCCTGGCCCGCTCACCACATCGGACCGCACCCGCCGGGCCATGCTGCGGGACTGGGGATCGTGGGACGGCGACTTCAACCAGATCACGCAGCGCGTGCGCCAGCGCCTGCTCGACATTGCCAACGCCGCCGATACGCACGAGTGCATCCCGATGCAAGGGAGCGGCACGTTCTCGGTGGAAGCTGCGATCGGCACCCTCGTGCCGCGCAACGGCCACGTTCTGGTGCCGAGCAACGGCGCCTATTGCCAGCGTCTGGCGCGCATCTGCCGGGTGCTCGATCGCAAGACCGGCACGCTCGACTACGCCGAGAACCAGCAGGTCTCGGCATCCGACATCGACAGGAGGCTGGCGGCCGATCCGAGCATCACGCACGTGGCGATGGTGCACTGCGAAACCGGTGCCGGGGTCCTCAACCCGTTGCATGACATCGCCATGGTCGTCGCCCGCCACGGTCGAAGCCTGATCGTGGATGCCATGAGTTCGTTCGGCGCGCTCGAGATCGATGCCGCGCAAACCCCTTTCGATGCGGTGATCGCTGCCTCCGGCAAATGCCTGGAAGGCGTGCCGGGCATGGGATTCGTCATCATCCGGCGAGCGATCCTCGAGAAGTGCGAGGGCAACAGCCATTCGCTGGCATTGGACCTGTACGACCAATGGGTCTACATGCAGAAAACGACGCAGTGGCGCTTCACGCCGCCGACCCACGTGGTGGCCGCACTGGACGAGGCGATCACGCAGTACCTTGACGAAGGCGGGCTGCCGGCCCGCGGCGGACGGTACGCCCGCAACTGCGCTGCACTGATCTCGGGCATGGAGGCCATCGGCATCCGGTCCTATCTGGCGCCTTCCATTCAGGCGCCCATCATCGTCACCTTCCACGCGCCGGACCACCCCAACTACGATTTCAAGACCTTCTACCAGGAGGTCAAGAAACGCGGCTACATCCTGTACCCGGGCAAGCTGACCCAGATCGAAACCTTCCGCGTGGGCTGCATCGGTCACTTTGGCGAGGCCGGCATCCCCGGAGCGGTGGAGGCCATCGCGCAGACGATGAAGGCGATGGGCATCGCCCGAGACACCGCCGCGGTGACGGCCTGAGCGACAGGACGGCGGGCCGCGACCTTCCGATGCTGCCCTGCCCCGGCCGCCCCGCGCTGGCGCGGTGGCTGGGCAGGGTGCCTTCATACGATCATGGCGGCCCGACGCCCGAATGGTGTGCGGCCCCCAGCACCATGGCAGCCCCTTTCTCCCCGATCACGATCGCCGCCGCGTTGGTGTTGGCCGACGTCATGGTCGGCATGACCGAGGCATCGATCACCCGCAGGCCCTGCACGCCCTGCACCCGCAGCGCCGGGTCGACCACGGCGCGGGCGTCGCTGCCCATGCGGCAGGTGCCCACGGGATGGAAGACCGTGCCGCCCTTCTCGCGCGCGAAGCGCGCCAGGTCCTCGTCGGTCCGCAGCGCGTTGCCGGGCATGTACTCGACCCCGGTGGTCAGGCCGCGGAACACGGGCTGGTCATAGATTTCGCGCAGGATCTTCAGGCCCTCGACCAGCACGCGGATATCGTGCGGCTCGATGAGGTAGTTCGACACGATGCGCGGCGGCGCGAGCGGGTCGGCCGAGCGAAGCTCGACGGTGCCGCGAGATTCGGGCCGGCACTGTGCGGCCGAGGCCGAGAAGCCCGAGAACGCGTGCAGTGCATCGCCAGGCTTGTCGACCGACAGCGGCATGACGTTGAACAGCACGTCGGCCCGTGCGTCCTTGGCCACGGCGCTTCGCACCATGCCCCCCACCTGCCCCGCTCCCACGGTGAGCGGCCCGCGCTGCTGCAGCAGCCACTGCGCCCCCATGCGCGCCAGGCCGATCGGGCTGCGCACCTGGTCGTTGAGCGACATCTTCTCGCGCAGCTTCACGATCACGCGCGCCTGGTAGTGATCCTGCAGGTTGGCGCCCACCTCGGGCGCGTCGAGTTGCACCGGAATGCCGTGGCGGCGCAGCAGCCCGGCCGGGCCGACGCCCGAGAGCTGCAGCAGTTGCGGACTCTGCAGCGCGCCTGCCGCCAGCAGCACCTCCGAGTCGACCAGTGCGTGCCGTGGCTGGCCATCCTCGATCCACTCGACACCGCGTGCGCGGCCCTGCTCGATGCGCACCCGGGTCACGTGCACGCCGGTGCGCACCGTGAGGTTGGGCCGCTGCATCACCGGGCGCAGAAAGGCCGTGGCTGCATCGCAGCGCCAATGGCCGCGCAACGTGAGCTGGTAGGTGCCCAGGCCCTCGTCCTGCGCGCCGTTGAAGTCGTCGCTCGCCGGATAGCCGGCCTGCGCACCGGCCTCCAGCCAGGCCTCGCAGTAGGGATGGTCGTTGCGCAGGTCCGAAACGCCCAGTTCGCCGGAGCCGCCGTGATAGGTGTTCTCGCCGCCGGCGTAGCACTCCGACTTCCTGAACAGGGGCAGCAGTTCGCGGTAGCTCCAGCCGCTGGCGCCGGCCGCGGCCCAGTCGTCGAAGTCGGCCCGCTGCCCGCGGATATAGATCAGGCCGTTGATCGCGCTCGATCCGCCCAGCACGCGTCCGCGCGGCCACACGATGCTGCGGTGGCCGGTCTCGGCCTGTGGCTCGACCTCGAACTGCCAGGAGAAGCGCCGGTCGTAGATCGAGCGAAAGTAGCCCACCGGCAGGCGCAGCCAGAAGTGCCGGTCGGCACCGCCCGCCTCGAGCAGCAGCACACGGCGCTTCGGGTCGGCACTGAGGCGATTGGCCAGCACGCAACCTGCCGAGCCCGCACCGACGATGATGAAGTCGTACGCACCTTCTCCGGCGGTCATTCCGCTCCCCTTGCGTCGCCGGTCGCGCACACGATGAAAGCAGCGGTGGCGCCCAGCCCGGCGCTCACGCCTTGACCAGTCCCGTGAACAGCGCCGGATCGAAGTACTGCTGCGCCTTCAGTGCATTCGGGATGTTGGCGCTCTGCACGAAGAAGTCCGTCACCTGCTGCAGCCACTGCGCCACCGTACCGTCGGCGTACTTGGCGCGCCATTCGGCTGCGGAGTAGTACTTCGAGGCCTTGAACTGTTCCTTGAACTCGGCCAGCGGCACTTCCTTGTACTGGGTCTTCTGCAACTGTTCGGCCGCTGCGTCGGGGTTGGCCACGATCTGCTCGTTGGCGGGCAGCCAGCCGGCGATGAGCTTGCCCAGGACGGCCTTGTTCTTTTCGTAGTAGTCGTTGCGCGCGGCCCACCCGCCCACGATGGCGGCCTGCGGGAAGAAGGCCGAAGCATCGACGATCTTGCGCGCGCCGGGCAGCTTGCTGCGCACCACCGAGTCGAAGGGCGCCCACAACGCCACCGCCGGCACCGCGCCGGAGATCAGCGACGTCACGGTCTCGGACATGCGCTGGTTGACCAGGCGCACGTCCTTCGCCGGGTCCAGGCCCGCGGAACGCAGCGCACGGTCGAGGAACACGTGCGCAGTGGTGCCCGTGGTGGTCGAGATCTGCTTGCCCTTGAGGTCGGCGATGCTCTTCACGCCGGAGTCCTCGCGCACCCACAGCTGCGCCGTGGCGTACTCGACATCGTTGATGAGGAAGACCTTGCCCTGCCCGCGCGCCGGGAAATTGGACAGCACCGCGCCCGTGGCCAGCACGTCCAGGCTGCCACCGATCATGGCCTGGAAGAGCTCCAGTCCGGTGGTGAACAGCACTGGTTCCAGGTCCAGGCCCTGCTTCGCGAAGCTGCCGCTCTGCAGGCCCAGCCACATCTGCCCATCCACCGCCGGCGTGTGCAGGTAGCCCACCTTGACCTTGGTGCGCGACTGCGCGAAGGCGGGCAGCCCCAGTCCCGACACGGCGGACGCCGCGACGGCGGTACGGATGAAATCTCTGCGCTGCAAGGCCATGGTGTCTCCTGTTGGAAGAAGTGGAAAAAGGGAACGGAACGACGCTCAGTCCGACAGGCGCACGCCCTGGCGCGCCTGCGCCGCGTACTCCTGCATCACCAGCTCGCGGATCTGCGCGCGCAGTTCGACGAAGCGCGGATCCTCGTGCACGTTCTCGCCGCGCGGGTAGCCGAAAGGCACGTCGATCACGGTGCGGATGCGCGCCGGCCGCGCCGTCACCACCACGATGCGCGACGACAGGTAGATCGCCTCCTCGACCGAGTGGGTGATCAGCATCACCGTCTTGCCTTCGGTCTGCAGCACCTCGAGCAGCAGGTCCTGCATGGCGCTGCGGGTCTGTGCGTCGAGCGCGCCGAAGGGCTCGTCCATCAGCAGGAACTGAGGCCGCACCGCATAGGCGCGAGCGATCGCCAGGCGCTGGCGCATGCCACCCGACAGGTGCTTGGGGAAGTGGCCGGCGAAGTCCTTCAGGCCCATGAGGCCCATGTAGCGCTCGACGATGGCCGCGTGCTCGGCCTTGGGCACCTTGTTGCCCGCGAGCTTGAGGCCGAAGGCGATGTTCTGTCGCACCGTGAGCCAGGGAAAGACGCCGTACTCCTGGAAGATCACGCCACGGTCGGGGCCCGGGCCCTTCACGGGCTGCCCGTCGAGCAGCACCTGTCCACCGGTGGGCTGCACGAAGCCGCCGAGGATGTTCATCAGCGTGGTCTTGCCGCAGCCCGAAGGGCCGATGATCGACACGAACTCGCCCTGGCGGATGTCCAGCGACACGCCGTCGAGGACACGCATCGGCCCCTGCGCAGTGGGGAACTCGACCGACACGTCGCTGAAGGCGACGCGCACCGGTGCTTCAATGGCCGGCGTGCTCATGCCAAGCGGTCCTGCCAGGCCACCAGGCGCCGGCTCACGGCGCGCAGCACCAGGTCCATCGTCAGCGCGATGAAGCCGATGCAGATGATGCCCACGTAGATGATGTCGAGCTGGAAGAAGGCCGAAGCGTTCTGGATCAACGCGCCCAGCCCCTGCTGTGCGGCGATGAGCTCCGACGCCACCAGCGTGGCCCACGCCACACCGAGCGCGACACGGATTGCCGTCAGGATGTGCGGCACCGTCAGCGGCACGATCACCTTGGCGAAGATCTCGAAATCGTTCGCGCCCAGTGTGCGTGCGACGCGCACGAAGATCGGGCTGATCTGCGCGATGCCCTCGTACATCACGATCACGCCGGCGAAGAAGGACGCGTAGAACAGGATCACCGTCTTGGCCGCCTCGCCGATGCCGAAGTACACGATCACCAGCGGGATCAGCGCGATGGGCGGCAGCGCGCGGAAGAAGTTGATGACGGGGTCGATGAAGCTGCGCAGCCCTCGGTACCAGCCCAGGCAGAAGCCCACCGGCACCGCCAGCAGCGTGCCCAGCGCGACCCCGATGAAGACGCGTTGCGTGGACATCCAGATGTCCATCGGCAGGCGGTCGCGCATGAGCTCGACGAACTTGGCGGCCACCTGGTGCGGCGCCGGCACCAGCGCCGGGTTGACGAGCCCGCTGGCCCGCACCGCGTACCACAGCAGCAGCAACAGCACCCAGGGGGCGAGGATGAGGGCGGCGCGCACTGGCACCGGGCGATGGCGCATCGGATGGGTCTCCTGGCAGGCCCCGGGGCGGCTCGCGGCCGCGCCCGGCTCTGCTATATTGGCTCGAACTCAATTGGTCGTCCTATAGACCATACCTTTGATTGTTCTGCCATGGCAAGTGCTTCTAACCCTGAGAGCGCTCCTGCGGCCCGCTTTTCGGACAGCCCGATCCCGCGCTACCTGCAGGTGGCCGACGTGCTGCGTCAGCGCATCGCGCGCGGCACCTGGCCGCAAGGCCACCGCCTGCCCTCGCTCGAGGCGCTGATGGCCGAGTTCGGCGTTGCGCGCGTCACGCTGCGCCAGGCCATCGAACTGCTGGCGCGCGACGGACTGGTGTCTCCGCAGCAGGGCCGCGGCACCTTCGTCACCGGCCGGCCGACCAACGAGCGGTGGCTCAGCGTGGTCACGACCCTCGACGAGCTGGCGCGCATGTACCGCGACACCGAGCCCCAGATCGTGACCATCAGCGAGTCCACCGATGCGCCCGCCCTGCGGCCCGACGAAGGCACGCCGGCGGAGCGCTATGTCTACATGCGCCGCGTGCATTCGCGCGATGGTCACCCCTACTGCGTGATCCACATCCACATCGACGAGCGCGTGTTCCGCAAGGCGCCGAAGCGCTTTCGCGAGGAGACCATCATCCCGGTGCTGATCTCGCTGAAGGGACTGACCATCGCCCGCGCCCACCAAGTGCTGACCATCGGCACCGCCGACATGGAGGTGGCGCGCCTGATCGGCATTCCGGTCAACTCGCCAGTGGCGGAGGTGCGCCGCGTCTTCCACGACGAGGCCGGGCGTGTCATCTATGTGGCCGAGGTCACCTACCGCGGCGACGCCATCCACGTCGAGATGAACCTCAAGCCATGAACCCGCCTGCCCTGCCTGCCCTGCCTGCCACGCCCCTGGCCATCGTGCGCATCGACGCGCACGTGTTCCGCTACCCGGTCAAGGTGCCGGTGCGCACCTCCTTCGGCACCATGCACGACCGGCCGGCCCTCTTCGTGCGTGTGGAAGACAGCGACGGCGCGTTCGGCTGGGGCGAGGTGTGGTGCAACTTCCCCGGCTGCGGTGCCGAGCACCGCGCACGCCTGGTCGACACCGTGCTCACCCCGCTGCTGCTGGACCGGCGCTTCGACGGGCCGGTGGCCGCCTGGACGCACCTGACGCAGCGCACCGCCGTGCTGGCCATCCAGTCGGGCGAGCCCGGCCCCATCGCTCAGGCCATCGCAGGCATCGACCTGGCGCTGTGGGACCTCGCCGCACGCCGTGCCGGCCAGCCGCTGTGGCGCCACCTGGGCGGCTCGCGCAGCCGCGTGCCCGTGTACGCGAGCGGCATCAATCCCGACGCGCCCGAGCAGATGGCCCTGCGCTGCCAGTCCCAGGGGTATCGGGCCTTCAAGCTCAAGATCGGCTTTGGCGAGGCGCGTGACCTGGCCAACCTCGACGCCATGCGCCGGGCCCTGGGCGACGCGACGCCGCTGATGGCCGATGCGAACCAGGGCTGGTCGCTGGACGAGGCCCGGCGCATGGCGCCGCGCCTGGCGCCCTACGGCCTGCAGTGGCTCGAGGAGCCGCTGCGCGCCGATCGCCCCTGGTCCGAATGGCAGGCCCTGCAGGCCGAGACCGCCATCCCCCTCGCCGCCGGCGAGAACATCGCGGGCGACGCGGCCTTCGACGCGGCACTGCACGCCCAGGTGCTGTCGGTGTTGCAGCCCGACGCGGCCAAGTGGGGAGGCATTTCGGCGAACTGGCCGGTGATCCATCGCGCGCACGCCGCCGGGCTGCGCTACTGCCCGCACTACCTGGGCGCCGGCGTGGGGCTGCTCGCCTCCGGCCATTTGATGGCGGCCGCCGGAGGCGACGGCCTGCTCGAGGTCGACGCCAACGAGAACCCGCTGCGCACGGCCCTGGCGCCCGCGCTCGCGCACATCGACGGCGCAGGCTGCATCGACCTCGGCGAGGCGCCGGGCATCGACGTGGTGCCCGATCCGGCGCAGATCGCCGAGGCGGTGCGGCAGGCGGCCTGAAGCGCGGCCACACCCCGCCGCCCATCGCGCCAGGCTTGACATGCAGTTTCCAAGGAAACTAAACTGGTTTCCATGGAAACAAAACCTGCACGACCGGCATGAGCGCGCCGGCCTCGGCATCGGCGCTGGACAGCCACCTCGGCTTCTGGATGCGCCTGCTGTCCAACCACATTTCGGAGCGGTTTCGGCATGAGGTCGAGGCGCACGGCGTCTCGGTCACCGAGTGGGTGGCGCTGCGCACGCTCTTCGACGGGCGGGTGGGCACGCATCAGACGCTGATCGACGCGCTGGGCATGACCAAGGGCGCGGCCTCCAAGGTGGTGTCGCGCCTCGAGGAGAAGGGCCTGGCCGAGCGCCGCGGCGCCGGCGGCGATAGACGCGCCCAGCAACTCGCACTCACGGCCGCCGGTCGGCGGCTCGTGCCCCGGCTGGCCGCGTTGGCCGATGGCAACGACGCCCATTTCTTCGACGTGCTGCCCGCGGCGCAGCGCGACGCCCTGCTCACCACGCTCAAGCAACTCGTCCAGGCCCACGGCCTGAAGGACGTGCCGCTCGACTGACGCCTGCTTTCCACGGACGCCCAGCATGAACCCCGACATCGAAGCCGTCATCCGCCACGCCGCCGAAGCCTCCAACGCCGGCCGCATTCATTTCGGCGAGGTCGTCGCCGCGCTGGCGGGGGTCGGTGTCGAGTCCTATGCCGTCGACTACCGTGGGCGGCGCATCACCTACTACCTGCCCGACGGCACGACGCTGACGCTGGAGCAGCACGCGCCCGACGCCCCGATCGCCGACACCTTCGATACCGAAGCCGTGCGCGCGGCCATCCGCGGCGCACAGCGCGGCGAGGTGATGTACCCGGCCTTCAAGCGGCTGACGCAGGCGGCCGGCTGCGTGGGGTACACGGTGTGGATCGCCGGTCGCCATGTGACGTACCAGGGCCGGTGCGGCGAGACGCACGTGGAGCGCTTTCCCGACTGAAGCCGATGCCGGACGGCCCGAAAACGTAAAGTGCAATCGGCCCGCAGCGCGCACAGGCCGGGCGCAGCGGCCGAATTCGTCACAAACGTGACGATCTCCTGGTGCCGAACCGGCAGCCCCGTTGCGCGCCGCGAACCTTCGTGAAGCGCATCCCTAGGGCTCGATGCGCCAGAACATGTCCTGGTCCTGCATCGGAAACATCCGCGGGTACCAGGTCGCCAGGTGCCCCGCATCGGCCGCGCGGTCGTACAGCGGGTCGCACACCACCGCCTGGTAGCTCCAGCTCGCGAAGTCCTTCACCGGAATGGAGGCATCGCGGTTGAGCACGACGAAGGCATGGTCCCAGTGCCCGCGCATGACCGTGAAGTACTCGATCGGGAAGACCTCGCGCGACTCCAGGTAGCGGAAGGCGATGGCCGACAACTCGCTGCAATTGCCCGTGTTGCTGAGCTCGCCGGCGCGGGCCATCTCGTCGATGTAGAGCTCCCGGTCGAGCCCGCCTTCGGTTCGCGCGGCCGAGCGCGAGCGGGACTCGACCACGTTGAAGATGCGCGCCACGATCTTCTGGTTGCTCTCGAAGGGATGGCGGATCCACCCGCCACCGGTGTTGAGGCCCCGGTATCGCACCGTCGATTGCACATGGGCGATGGCGCGCTGGGCGGCCTTCACGTACTCGGAATGGAGCATGTTTCGTTCCTGGAGCGGCGTGCGCACCGTGCGCCACACCCTGCTCCCGATCTTGTGGCCCACGCACCGGCGCCGGCAAGCCGCCGGATTGCATAGGCCGCTCGGCGAGACGGCCCTGCTTGGCCGGTCAGCGCCGGGCCAGGATCTCGACCAGTTCGGGCACGTAGCGCTGCGCGCCGCCGGCCTGCACCGCGTGCGCGAAAGTGCCGAGCACCGCATCGGCGATGCCCTGCGCGGCGCCGATGTCGTGGGCCATCTCGGTGTAGTAGCCCAGGTCCTTCTGCGCGTTGCTCATCGCGAAGCGCAGCGTGTTCGGGTCGCGCTCGGTGATGAAGGGCTTCAGGCGCTCCAGCGCCACGCCGCCCCCGCCCCCCTTGGCCAGCACATCGACGAAGACCTGCGGGTCGACGCCCGAGCCCTGCGCGCAGGCGGCGGCCTCGGCGATCAGCGCCACGGTGCCCAGCGACACGTAGTTGTGCAGCAGCTTCATGCTGTGGCCGGTGCCCACGCCGCCGGTGTGCGTGATGTTCTCGGCAAAGCAGGCCAGCAGCGGCCGGCATTCGTCGAACAGCGCGGCGTCGCCGCCCACCAGCAGGTTGAGCCGGCCTTCGGCCGCTTCCTTGGGCGTGCGCGTCATCGGCGCATCGAGGAAGCGCACGCCGGCCGCCTGCACCGCCTCGGCCACGCGCAGCGTCGACGAAGGAATGGCCGTCGAGCAGTCGATGACCACCGCACCAGGCTTGAGCGACTTCAGCAGGCCGCCCTCGCCGAGCAGAACCGCCTCGACCTGGGGCGAGCCGGTCACGCAGAGGATGACGACGTCGGCCACGGCGCCCAGCTCGGTGGTGCTGGCAACGCTCTTCGCCCCCGCCGCCTGGAGTGCATCGAGCGGCTGGTTGCCCGGGTGTTCGAGCACGGTGAGCGCGTAGCCGTGCTTGAGGATGTTGGTGGCGATGCCATGGCCCATCAGGCCGATGCCGACCATGCCGATCGAAGGTTTGCTGCTGCTCATGCGTCTGGCTCCTGGTTCAGGTTCTGGATGTCGGGCGCGATTGTCGTGCGGCGGCAGGCGGCGCGCTGGCACCGGGGCGTCGCGCCGCCTTGCGCGCGGACGCGGCGGCGGCCGGCGACGGCAGCGCGGCCACCATCGCCTCGCAGCGCTGGCGCAGCAGCGCGTGCAACTGCTGCACGGCCGGCGAGTACTGGCCACGGTGCGGGCACACGAGGTGCAGCGGCGCAGGCTCGCCACGCAGTTGCGGCAGCAGCTGCACGAGGCGCCCCGCCCGCACGTCCTCGCCGACGTCGAGCCAGGACTTGTAGGCGATGCCCTCGCCGTCCAGCGCCAGCCGGTGGATCAGTTCGCCGTCGTCGCTCTGGATCGGGCCGCGCACGTTCGCCACCACACGGTCTTCCCCATCGAAGAAGGTCCAGCGGTCGTGGATGCGGCTGCTCAGCGCGTACGTCAGGCAGGCGTGGCCGGCCAGCCCGTCGACCGATGCCGGCGGGCCGCAGCGCTGCACATAGCCGGGCGAAGCCACGAGCACGCGCCGGTTCCCGGTCGCCAGCGGCAGCGCGACGAAGCTCGCGTCGGGCGGCGGCCCGTAGCGCACCGCGACATCGATCGGTTCCTTGAACACGTCCGACACGCGGTCGGACATGAACAGGCGCAGCATCAGCTTGGGGTGCTGCCGCCGGAAGGCCGCGAGCCAGGGCAGCAACACGTTGCGGCCGAGGTCGGAGGGCGTGGCCACCTGCAGCACGCCGCGCAGTTCCGCGTCTTCGGCGCGCAGTTCGTCCTGCCCGGCGCGCAGGCTCTCGAGCGCTGCGCGGGCGTGCGGCAGGTAGCGCTCGCCCTCGGCCGTCAGGCGCAGGCTGCGGGTGGAACGGGCGAAGAGCCGGATGCCCAGCTCGCGCTCCAGCCGCTGGATCGCGGCGCTCACCTGGCCGGGCAGCAGGTCGGCCTCGCGCGCCGCGTGGGAAAAGCTGCCCAGGGCCGCCGCGCGGTCGAACAGGGCCAGGTCGTCGAAGCGGACCATTTTCACTCCGGCAATGAAAGTGTTGCCTGATTTTGCCGCTTACAGAACAAGCAGGGACGTTGCACCATTCACCCATCCTCTTTCGACCACTTCTTCCTCGGAGCCCGCCATGAAAGCCATCGCCTACACCCAGCACGGCCTGCCCATCGACGACCCGGCCGCACTCGTCGACATCGACGTCCCCATGCCCCTGCCCGGCCCGCGCGACCTGCTGGTGCAGGTGCAGGCCGTGTCGGTGAACCCGGTCGACACCAAGGTGCGCATGAACTCGCCCGTGACGACCCCGCGCGTGCTGGGCTGGGACGCGGTCGGCACCGTGCATGCCGTCGGTGCGGAGGTCACGCTGTTCAAGCCGGGCGACGAGGTGTTCTACGCCGGCGCCATCGACCGGCCCGGCAGCAACAGCGAATACCACCTGGTGGACGAGCGCATCGTCGGCCGCAAGCCGCGCAGCCTGGGCGCCGCCGAGGCCGCGGCGCTGCCGCTCACGGCCATCACGGCGTGGGAGCTGCTCTTCGACCGCCTCGGCGTACCCGAGGGCGGTGGCGCGGGCCAGAGCCTGCTGGTGGTCGGTGCAGCCGGCGGCGTGGGATCGGTACTGGTGCAACTGGCGCGGCAGCTCACGCAGCTCACCGTGATCGGCACCGCGTCGCGGCCCGAAACGGCCGACTGGGTGAAGGCGCAGGGCGCCCACCATGTGATCGACCACAGCCGCCCGCTGGCGGCCGAGCTGGAGGCTGCGGGCCTGCCCAAGGTGTCGATGGTGGCCAGCCTCACGCACACCGACCAGCACTACCTGCAGCTCATTGCCGCGCTGCAACCCCAGGGCCGCCTCGCGCTCATCGACGATCCCGCCACCCTGGACGCGCGCCCGCTCAAATCCAAGAGCATCTCGCTGCACTGGGAGCTCATGTTCACCCGCTCGCTTTACCAGACGCCCGACATGCAGCGTCAGCACGATCTGCTCGAGCGCGTCGCTGCGCTGGTCGACGCCGGCACGCTGCGCAGCACCGCCAGCGAACACTTCGGCACCATCGACGCCGCCAACCTGCGCCGCGCCCATGCGCTGGTCCAGAGCAACCGCTCACGCGGCAAGGCCGTGCTCGCGGGCTTCTGAACGTTGCTGCGTGCCCCTGTCGCGCAGGGCACAGAAAGCCGCGGCGGCGCTTGCTAGCGTGGCGGCCTGCAGACTTCTTCCGGAGCCTCATGCGCCACGCCCCCTCGCCCCCGGTGCGCGTCATCGACCCGACGCGCGACAGCTTCAAGGACCTCTTCGCGAAGGTGCCGGCCGACGGCCCCGTGGTCATGCTGAATCTGCTGGCCTTCCGCGACGAGGCCGCCGACCCGCCCGAAGCGCCGCGCCGCAGCGGCCGCACGGCCTACGCCGCCTACGCGGAGGCGGTGGCGCCCCTGCTGGCGCGCGTGGGCGCGCAGGTGCTGTGGGCCGGCGAGGCGAGACACGGCCTGGTCGCGCCGCCGGGCGAGCACTGGGACGAGGTGCTGCTGGTGGCCTACCCCTCGCGCGATGCCTTCGTGGCGATGCTCAAGTCGGCCGACTACCAGGCCATCGTGCACCACCGCACGGCCGGGCTGCGCGACGCGCGCCTGATCGCCACCCTGGCACACAGCTGAGAGCTGAAGCCTCGGCGCCCGCTCAGCCCGCCAGCGACGAGCCGCGCACGCGCAGCGCACCCGGCAGCAGCAGTTCACGCGCCGGACCTTCCAGGCCGTGCAGGCGCTCGACGAGGCAGCCGGCCGCCGCGCGGCCGATCTCGTCGGTGGGCTGCGCCAGGGTCGAGAGGCCCGGGCCGATCAGCGAGGCCCATTCGGGGTCGTCGAAGCCGAGGAAGCCCAGCTCCTGACCGAACTGCCAGCCCAGCCGGTTCATGGCCTGCGCGATGCGCAGCGTGACGACCGCATTGCCGGCCACCACCGCTGCGCGCCGGCTTCGGCCGGCCCGGCGGCGCAGCGCGCGCAGGGCCTGCACCAGGGCATCTTCCTCGCCTTCGGCGTTTTCGAAGACTTCGCCACGCAGCGCCGTGGTGTGCGCGGCCAGGCAGGCGCCGAAGGCCGCGGCACGCTCGCGCCGCGTGCTCACGCCCTGCTGCGGCTCGGTGACGTAGAGCAGTTCGCGCCAGCCGTTGTCCAGCAGGTGCCCACAGGCCTGGGCCATGGCGCCCGCGTTGTCGAGCGAGACGAAGTCGGCCGTCATGCCGGCATGCCGGCGATCGACCAGCACCGCCGGCTTGCCGTGCGTGGCGACGGCATCGACCACGCCTGCGCCGCGGCCCAGCGTGTTGAGGATGAAGCCGTCGACCTGGTAGCCGGCCAGCGCGTCGATGGCCTCGCGCTCGCGGCCGGTTTCGTTGCCCATGTTGAAGAGCATGACGAGGTAACCGGCATCCTGGCAGGCCTTCTCGGCGCCGCGCAGCACCGCCACCGAGTAAGGGTTGGTGATGTCGGCGACGATGAGGCCGATGAGCCGCGAGCGGCCGCGGCTGAGGGCCTGCGCCATCGGGCTGGGCGTGTAGCCGAGCTGCGCGATGGCGGCCTCGACCCGGGCCGCGATGTCGTCGGACAGGAGGCGCTCGCGGTGGTTGAAGAAGCGCGAGACGGTGGCTTTGGAGACGCCTGCGGCGTGGGCGACGTCGGCGATGGTGGCGCGGCGGGGGGGGTTCATGGGATCGCGTGCTCTGGCCGCAGGGCCATGAGGTTTGACGAAGCTCGCACTGCGCCTCCTCCGAGGCAGGAGCCGGGAATGCCGCCCGGCGGCGGCCTGACTTTCTTTTGCTTCGCCAAAAGAAAGTCAGCAAAGAAAAGGCGACCCCACTGTCTGCGTCCCCTTCGCTTCGCTACGGGGCAACCTGCGGTGCTCGCGGCTGGCGGGGTCCGCGCAAACTCGCTTCGCTCAAACATGCGCGGCCCTTTTCCCGCCAGCCGCTGCGCTCCTCGGCGCAGACAGAGGGGACCCGGGGCCCGGGTCAACAAGGCTGCTGCGCAGCCTTGTCCTTCGGCCGGCTTTGCTCCCTCTCCCTCTGGGAGAGGGTTGGGGTGAGGGCACGCGGCCTGGGCACGACACGCCTCATCCACCGCCCGGTGCCCTCACCCCTGCCCTCTCCCAGAGGGAGAGGGAGTAAGAGTGCGCCGCGCAGCGGCTCATACTGCGCGGGGCCGAGCGAAGCGATGGCCCGTTCTGATGGGTCCCTTCTGGATGCGCCTGCGACGTGGCGCTGGCGGGGTGGCAGCTGTGCCGCGTGCGGACACAGCTGCTTCGTGATCTGACTCGCTGCAGCTGTTCGAGCGCAGCGCGAAGCGCGTAGCGAGTTCTGCAGCGCACCCCGGCAGCGTCGCGGCGCAGGTTGCCCGTAGCGAAGCGGAGGGTCGCAGCCAGCAGGGTCGCCTTTTCTTTGCCTACTTTCTTTTGGCGAAGCAAAAGAAAGTAGGTCGCCCGCCGGGGCGACATCCCGGCTCCTGCCCCCGCCCACCTGCAAGGCAAAAAACAGGCAACCTACTTCGGCCTGACGGCATCCGCCGTCCCCTGAATGAACGCCTTGATCGCCTCGATGTCCTCCATCGACAGCTTCCCCGTGAAGTCCGGCATCCCCCGCGTCATCGCCGGCCCCTTGAGCACGAACTTGTCCAGGTTCTCGATGAAGGCCGAATTCATGTAGCCCAGGTTCGGGATGTTCCCGCCGCGGTCCACCCCCGGCACGCCGTGGCAGAACACGCAATTCGCCACGTACAGGCCGGTGCCCTTCTCCACCTTGGCCGGGTCGTACTTCACGCCCTGCACCAGCTTGTCCATGCTGTACTGCACGAAGTCGGGCATCTTGGCGCTGCCGCCCACGGCAAAGGTGTAGACCGTGCCCGGGCCCTGGCGCTCGGTGGCGCGCTGGGCCAGACCGTAGACGCCGCCCCATCCCACGGCGACGGACACATACTGCTTACCATCCACCATGTAGGTCGCGGGCGCCGCGACCACGCCGGTGCCGGTGGGCGTCTCCCACAGCTTCTCGCCGTTCTTCGCGTTGTACGCGACCATGCGCCCGTCCGCCGTGCCCTGGAACACCAGGTTGCCCGCGGTGGTGAGCGTGCCGCCGTTCCATGGCGACACATGCTCCACGCCCCAGGCCTCCCTCTGTGCGACCGGATCCCAGGCCACCAGCCGGCCCATGGGCTTGCTCTTGGGCGGCTCCGCGTTGACGAACTTCGCGGTGTTCCAGCCCATGTCGGAGTGCGGACGCAGCGGCGCGCTCTCGTTGAACTTCCAGTCCTTGTCGTCCATCAGGTTCAGCGGCACATGCTGCGCCGGCAGGTAGACCAGCCCGGTCTGCGGATTGAAGGACATGGGGTGCCAGTTGTGTGCGCCGAACGGCCCGGGGATGGCGTCGTAGGGCTTGGCGCCGTCGCGCGCGGCCGCCATCTCGATGGGGCGTCCCTTGCTGTCGTAGCCGCTGGCCCAGTTGACCTCGACGAAGTTCTTGGCCGAGATGAACTGCCCGTTGGTGCGGTCGATGACGAAGAAGAAGCCGTTCTTGGGCGCGTGCAAGATCACCTTGCGCGCCTTGCCATTGACCTTGATGTCGGCCAGGATCATCGGCTGCGTCGAGGTGTAGTCCCAGTTGTCGCCCGGCGTCTCCTGGTAGTGCCACTTGTACTTGCCGGTGTCGGGGTCGAGCGCGACGATCGACGCCAGGTACAGGTTGTCGCCGCCCTTGGGGCTGCGCTTGCGGTGCGACCAGGGTGAGCCGTTGCCGGTGCCGATGTACATGGTGTTGAGCTCGGGGTCGAAGGCCATCGTGTCCCACACCGTGCCGCCGCCACCGGCCTGCCACCACTTGCCGTCGGGGTCCCAGGTCTTGGCGGCCTTCGCCATCGACGCGTCCTCGAAGGGCTTGGCCGGGTCGCCCGGCACGGTGAACCAACGCCACTTCTGCTCGCCGGTGGCCGCGTCGTAGGCCGTGATGTAGCCGCGCACGCCGTACTCGGCGCCACCGTTGCCGATGATGACCTTGCCCTTGAACACGCGCGGCGCACCGGTGATGGTGTAGCTGCCGGTCTGGCCTTCGATCGTGTTCTTCTCCCAGACCTTCTGGCCGGTGGCGGCATCGAGCGCGATCAGGCGCCCGTCATAGGCGCCCACGTACACCTTGCCCTGCCACAGCGCCACGCCGCGGTTGACGACGTCGCAGCAGCCGCGGAAGCCCTTGGACCGGTCGACCTGCGGGTCGAAGGTCCAGATCTTCTGACCGGTGCGCGCGTCGATCGCGTGCACCACGCTCCACGAGGCGGTGACGTACATCACGCCGTCCACCACCAGCGGCGTGGCCTCCACGCCGCGCGTCGATTCGAGGTTGTACGACCAGACCAGGCCCAGCTGCTTGACGTTGCCGGCGTCGATCTGGTTCAGGCGGCTGTAGCGCGTCTCGGCGTAATCCAGCCCGACGCTGGGCCAGTCCGGCGTCTTCGCGGCGTTGCTGCGGATGAAGTTGCCGTCGACCTTCTTCGCTGCGGCCGCCGCGCGGGCGGCGGCATCGCCCTGGGCATGCGCATCGAACGCGCTGCCACCCACCCCAAGGACCATCCCCACGCCGAGCGCGAGGCCGGCGAGCCATTGAGCTTTCATCGCGATGTCTCCTGTCGTTGTGGCCGAAGGATCGGCCGTGCGGCGCCGCCGATCACCTTCGGGATTTCCCCAGTGGGGGCCTGTTCCATTGCGGAACACATTCGGCGCACCCCATCCGGCGCCCGGAGCTCCCCCCGATGACCCACGCCCTGCGCAGCGGCGCCCACGCGCCGCGCCAACTGTTCAGCACCACGCCGGCCCAGCGCGTGGCAATGGCCCGTCAGCAGTTCTTCGAGGAAGGCCTGCGCCCCTCGGGCCTCGTGGGCGAAGCGGTCATCCAGTCGTGGATGCGTTGCCGCCGCACGCATGCCGACACGCGGCATCCTGTGGCTTTCGATCCCGTCACGCCGAGCCGCCTGCATTCGGCGCTCGGCCGCAACCGCGAGCTCCTCGCGGCGGCAAGCGCCGAGCTGCAGGCGATGGAGGCGGCGCTGGCCGGCACCGACTGCCGCGTGCTGCTGACCGACAGCGACGGCGTGATGCTGCACGTGACGCACCACCCCATGGCGCCGCGGCAGCCGGTGCTGCACCGCACGGCACGCGTGGGCGTGAACATCGCCGAACACATGGTGGGCACCACCGCCCCGGGCATCGTCGCCAGCACCGGGCAAGCCTGCACCGTGAGCGGTGCGGAGCACTATTTCGACCTGCTGCGCGAGGTGCACTGCGCCGCCGCGCCGATCCGCGATGTGCACGGACGGCTGGCCGGCGTGCTCGACCTGTCGGTGGAAGGACAGCGCTTCGGCTTCGATGCCGGCTCGATGGTGGGCCTGTACGCCACCACCATCGAGAACCGGCTGCTGCAGGCCCAGTCCGGCGCCCACCTCGTCCTGCGCTTCCAGGCCAGTCCCGCGTTGCTGGGCACGCCGCTGGAGGCACTGGCCGGCATCGCGGCCGACGGCACGGTGGCCTGGCTCAACGACGCCGGCGCGCGCCTGATCGGCCGGCTGCCTGCCGGGGCCGGCGAACGCCGCGTGGACGAACTGCTCGGCCACGACCTGCCCAGCCTGCTGCGCCTGGGCGGCCGCGAGGCGGCGCAACCGATGCGGCTCGCCAGCGGCCTGGGGGTGTGGATGCAGGCGCGGCTGCATGCGGCCGACGGCATCGACTTCCGCCATGCGGTGGCGGGGACGGGGCCAGGGGCGCCGGCCGCCCGCACGCCAGCCGTGGCCGACGACGCCACCCAGACGAACACGGACGATGGCTCCTCGAGCGCGCCTGGCAGCGCCGAGACGCTGCGCGAGCACAGCCGCAAGCTGGTCGCCGACACGCTCGATGCACACGGGGGCAATGTCTCGCGCGCTGCGCGGCAGCTTGGCATTTCACGCGGAACGCTGTACCGGCGCCTGCGCGGCATCGACCGCTGAGCGCCTTGCGCGTCACCCAGGCGACGCGCCCCTGGGTTAGCCCCCTCGCCCCGAATTAGTCACGTTCGTTACGATTTTGGCTGCAACGCACGCTGGATGTGCGCTGGAGACGAGATGCATTCCGCGCTTTCCGGGCTCGAGGCCCTGGATCTTTACCGCACGATGGTGCGCATTCGCGCCTTCGAGAACGCCGCCGAGGTGGCCAGCCAGGGCGGCGTCAGTGCCTATGGGCAGCAGGCGGCCGGCGCCGCCAAGGTGCGCGGCCCGCTGCACCTGTCGACCGGGCAGGAGGCCGTGCCCGCCGGCGTGTGCGCACACCTGCATGCCCAGGATTACCTCACGTCGACCCACCGCGGCCACGGCCACACGCTGGCCAAGGGCGCCGACCTCGGTCGCATGATGGCCGAGCTGTTCGGCAAGGCCACGGGCTTCAACGGCGGCAAGGGCGGCTCGATGCACATCGCCGACTTCTCCGTCGGCATGCTGGGCGCCAACGGGGTCGTGGCCGCGGGCCTGCCGATCGCCGTGGGCGCTGCACACGCCCAGAAGATCCAGAAGCGCAGCGCCATCACCGCCTGCTTCTTCGGCGACGGCGCCATCAACCGCGGGCCCTTTCTCGAATCGCTGAACTGGGCGCGCGTCTACGCGCTGCCGGTGCTCTTCGTGTGCGAGGACAACCGCTGGAGCGCCACCACCGCGAGCGGGCCCATGACCGCGGGCGACGGCGCTTCCGCGCGCGCCGAATCGCTGGAGATTCCCGCCACCCAGGTCGACGGCAACGACGTCTTTGCCGTGCACGAGGCCGCGCGTCGCCTGGTGGCCGAAGTGCGTGCCGGCGAGGGCCCTCGCCTGCTGCACGCACTGACCTACCGCGTGAAGGGCCATGTTTCGGTCGACCCGGCGGCCTACCGCGACCCGGCCGAGCTGCAGGCCGCGCTGCAGACCGACCCGATCGCCCGCGCACGCAACCGCCTGCTGGCCGGCGGTGTCGACGCAGCGGCGCTGGCCGCGGTCGAGAACGAGGCGCACGCCGAGGTGGAGGCCGCGCTCGCCGCGGCCGACGCGGCCGCGTGGCCCGAGGCCGCCGCCGCCTTCACCGACGTGCAGACCCTCGGCGAAGGGCAATGGAAATGAGCGCAGTGAACCAACTCAGCTACGCCGACGCGGCCGTGCGCGCCGTCGCGCACGAGATGGAAACCGACCCGCGCGTGGTCGTGCTCGGCGAGGACGTCGGTCGCGGCGGCATCTTCGGCCAGTACAAGGGGCTGCAGCCGCGCTTCGGCACCAACCGCATCATCGACACGCCGATCAGCGAGGCGGCCATCATGGGCGCCGGCGTGGGCATGGCGCTGGCGGGGCTCAAGCCCGTGGTCGAGATGCGCGTGGTCGACTTCGCCCTGTGCGGCATGGACGAGCTCGTCAACCAGGCCGCGAAGAACCGCTTTATGTTCGGCGGCCAGGGGCGCGTGCCGCTGGTGGCGCGCATGCCCGGCGGCATCTGGGACGCGTCGGCCGCGCAACATTCGCAGTCGCTCGAGGCCTGGTTCGCGCACCTGCCCGGCGTGGTGGTGGTGTGCCCGTCGACGCCGCAGGACAACTTCAGCCTGCTGCGCGCGGCGATCGCCTGCGAGGACCCGGTGGTCTACATCGAGCACAAGGCGCTGTGGGGCACGACCGGGCCGGTGGACGAGTCGCTCGCCGTGCCGCTGGGTTGCGCGGCGCGGCTGCGCACCGGCGACGCACTCACGATGGTGAGCTGGAGCCGGCAGGTGCAGGTGTGCGCCGCGGCCTGCGAGACGCTGGCGGCCGAAGGCATCGCGGTCGACCTGATCGACCTGCGCACGCTCTGGCCCTGGGACCGCGAGGCCGTGCTCGACAGCTGCGGCCGCACCGGCCGGCTGCTGGTGGTGCACGAAGCGGTGCAGGCGGCAGGCTTCGGCGCCGAGGTCGCGGCCACCGCGGCCGAGGCCACGGGCTGCCGCATCGCACGCCTCGGCGCGCCGCGCATCCCCGTGGGCTACGCGCCGGTGCTGGAAGCGCAATCGCGCGTCACGGCCGAGGCGATCGCCGAGGCCGCCCGGCGTCTGGCAGGCTGAACGGCGCACGCCGACGCGCCCGCTCGGCAGATCGTCACGTTTGTGACGAATTTCGCGCCAGCGCCCGGCTGGCGGGCGCTGGCGGCCGATTGCACTTTGGCGAATTCGCTTCCCTTTGGCCCGCGGCATGCCCACAATGGCGCATGGACCCGCTCTACTTCAAGCTCGCACGTGTGGTCAACCTGACGGCCCGTCCGTTCCAGGAATCGATCGGTCGCAAGCACCAGCTGACGCTCAACGAATGGCGCGTGCTGTCGCTGCTCGGCACCGAACCGGGCCTCACGGCGACGCAGATCGCCGAACTCACGGGCATGGACAAGATGAGCGCGAGCCGCGCGATCGCGGGCCTGTCGCGGCGGCGCCGGCTGCAGCGCCACGACGACCCGGCCGACCAGCGCCGCAGCCGCCTCTACCTCACGGCCACGGGCAAGACGCTGTGCAGCACCGTGGGTGCACTGGCGCAGGCACGCGAGGCGGCGCTCTTCGCCAAGGTCAAGCCGGCCGACCTGAGCCGGCTCGACGGCATCCTCGACACCCTGCTGGCTAGCGTGGCGGCCGACGGCCAGGCCGGCGACTGAAAGGCCTTCAGCGGCCGGGCGCGCCCGCGGCGATCTGCGCACGCCGCGCATCGCCCTGGCGCGACAGCATCCAGCCCGGGTACTCGGGCGGCAGTGCGCTCACGGCATCGAGTGCCTTCAACTCGTCGGCACTCAGGCGCACGTCGGTGGCGGCGATGTTGTCGTCGAGCTGGTCGACACGCTTGGCGCCCACGATCACCGACGTGACCACCGGCTGGTGCAGCAGCCAGGCCAGTGCGATCTGCGCCACCGACACGCCCTTGGCCTCGGCGATGCCACGCATGGCATCGACGCAGTCCCACGCGCGGTCCTTGTTCACCGGCGGGAAGTCGAAGGCGGTGCGGCGGCTGCCGGCTTCGGCCTGCTGCGCGCGGCCGTACTTGCCGCTGAGCAGCCCGCCGGCCAGCGGACTCCACACCATCAGGCCGACACCTTCGCTGCGCATCATCGGCACCAGCTCGCGCTCCAGGTCGCGGCCGGCGATCGTGTAGTAGGCCTGCAGCGACTGGAAGCGCGCGAGGCCCAGGCGCGCCGACGTGCCCAGCGCCTTCGCGATCTGCCACGCCGCCCAGTTCGACACGCCGACGTAGCGCACGTGGCCGTGCCGCACCAGCGTGTCGAGCGCCTCCAGCGTCTCCTCGATCGGCGTGGCGGGATCGAAGCCGTGGACCTGGTAGAGGTCGATGTGGTCCAGCTGCAGGCGCTTCAGGCTGGCCTTGCACGCTTCGAGGATGTGATAGCGCGAGAGGCCACGCGAGTTGGTGCCCTTGGTGCCCGTCTCGCCCAGCACCTTGGTGGCGACCACGACGTTCTCGCGCGGCACCTTCAGGTTCTTCAAGGCCTGGCCGGTGATGACCTCGGAGTTGCCGTCGGCGTACACGTTGGCCGTGTCGATGAAGTTGATGCCGGCCTCGAGTGCGCGGCCGACGAGGCCGTCGGCCTCGGCCTGGTCGAGCCGGCCGATCTGGCCCCAGATGCCGGCGTCGCCGCCGCCGAAGGTCATGGTGCCGAGGCACAGCTCGGAAACGAAGAGGCCGGTGTGGCCCAGGGGGACGTAGCGCATGCGATGAAGCTCCTTGCAGCCGCCGACAGGGACGACGACGGGCGTGCAGGGTGCATCACCTGCGCATTCCGTGTCGGGCGCGCGGGTATCGCCGCACCTGGAGTTGGCTCCAGCTGCAGGACATGCATTCAGGCCGCGAAGCCGCCGTCGATGTTCAGGCTGGCGCCCGTCACGAAGCCGCCTTCGGGCCCGACCAGGTAGGCGACCATGCCCGCGATGTCGTCGGTGTGACCGTAGTGCGGCAGCGCCATGAACGAACGCACGCCCTCGGCCATCTCGCCGTCGGCCGGGTTCATCTCGGTGTCGATGGGGCCGGGCTGCACGTTGTTGATGGTGATGCCGCGCGGCCCGAGGTCGCGCGCCATCCCTTGCACCAGGCCCTTGAGGGCGGACTTGCTCATCGCATACGCGCTGCCGCCCGCGAAGGGCATGCGCTCGGCATTCGTGCTGCCGATGTTGACGATGCGCCCGCCCGTGCCCATGTGGCGTGCGGCGGCTTGCGCGCCCACGTACACGGCACGCACGTTCACGGCCAGGGTGCGGTCCAGGTCCTCGAGCGAGAAACCATCGACGCTGCCCAGGCGCAGCACGCCGGCGTTGTTGGCGAGGATGTCGAGACGGCCGAAGTCGCGGGCGGCGTCGTCGATGCCGGCCTGCAGCGCGGCGGCGTCGGCGCTGTCGATGCGCAGGGCACGCGCACGGCCGCCTTCCGCCTGGATCGCGCGTACCAGTTCGTCGGCCTGCGCCTGCGCGGCGCTGTAGCTGAAGGCGACCGCGGCGCCGTCGCGTGCGAGGCGGCGCACGATGGCGGCGCCGATGCCGCGCGAGCCGCCGGTGACGAAGGCGGCCTTGCCGGCCAGGGGCCGGGCCGGGGAAGAAGAAGAAGAAGAAGAAGAAGCGATGGAGGTGGTCATGTTGGAGTCCTTGGTGGTTTGCGGTGTCGATGCGATGCGCATCGGCTGGACGCCAGTGTGAAGACGCGCGGCCCCACCCGGTAGCCATCGAAAGGCGCCATCAATTTCAACCACGGGTTGAAAATCGCCGGCCATGGAGCCCCTCAGCCACCTCGAATCCTTTGTCCGGAGCGCCGAGGGCGGCAGCTTCTCCGAGGCCGCGCGCCGCCTGGGCCTCACGCCGGCCGCGGTGAGCAAGAACGTCGCGCGCCTGGAGGCGCGGCTGGGCGTGCGCCTGTTCCGCCGCAGCACGCGGCGCCTGACGCTGACCGAGACGGGCGAGCGCTTCCTGCAGCAGGTGTCGGGCGGCCTCGCGGCGCTGCAGGACGCGGTGGACGACGTGGCGCGACACGACGGCCAGCCCGCAGGCACGCTCAAGCTCAGCCTCGGCCTGGGTTTCGGCCGCGAGCACGTGCTGCCGCTGCTGGCGGACTTCCTCGCGCGCTACCCGGCCATCGTGCCCGACTGGCACTTCGACAACCGCGCGGTCGACCTGGTGGGCGAAGGCTTCGACGCGGCGATCGGCGGCGGCTTCGAGCTGTCGGCGGGGCTGGTGGCGCGTGAACTGGCGCCGATTCACGTGGTGCCCGTCGCCGCGCCGAGCTACCTGGCCGGTCGCGCGATGCCGGAGCACCCGGCCGAGCTCGCGCCGCTGGACGGCCTGCTGCGCCGCTCCACGCCCACCGGCCGCGTGCGCAGCTGGACCTTGCGGCATGCCACGCACGGTGAGGTGACGGTCGAGGGGCCGCGCCCGCGCGCCATCTTCAACGACCCGGAAGCCATCGCCGAAGCGGCGCGCCTGGGGCTCGGTGTGGCCCTGCTGCCGATGCCTTTCGTCGCTGCCTCGCTCGCCCGTGGCGAACTCGTGCGCCTGCTGCCGGGCTGGCATCAGGAGGTCGGCCACGTGTGGCTCTACTACCCGAGCCGCACGCTGCTGCCGGCGAAGACGCGCGTGTTCATCGACTTCGTGCTGGCGCGCTTCGAGGCCGACGGATTCGCGCGGCGCATGCGAGCGGACTGAGCCGACCGCGCACCTGTCGGCGCCCAACCGTTCAGGCTCGCCCTGAACGGTTCTCGACACCGACGCGATGTGCGGCGGCTACTGCTCGGCAATCACGTCGACGAACACCAGCGGCACGCTGCCGGTGTTGGCAAGGCCGTGCGACTCGCCCTTGCGCACGATGGTCACGTCGCCGGCCTTCACCGGCACGTCCTTGCCGTCCTTGTCCTTGAAGGTGCCGGTGCCCGAGACGATGACGTAGGTGTCTTCGTTGGTCGTGTGCTTGTGGTAGCCGATGGAGTCGCCCGGCTGCAGCGTGAGCCAGCTGATTTCCTTGATGGCCTGGTCCTTCGTCGCCTTGTCGCGCGTGAACGCGTATTCGCCGACGAGCGTGCCCTTGCCACCGCCGGCCTCCTTCTTGTCGGCCTTGATGAGGCTCTCCTTGGGATAGACCTCGGCACGCGCGGTGGCGACGAGGGCGACGGCCAGGCCGAGGGCGGCGAGCACGGTGGCGGGCTTCATGGCAGGTCTCCGGATGTGGTGTGTGGCACCCATGCTAGGGCCTGCGGCGGCCCCACCTGCCCCGGGGTTTCCACCCGCGGCGGATCGACGCCGGGCCGCTACAAACGACGCCATGCCGATGTGCCTGCGCGTCGTCGACTCGATCACCGAACTGCGCGCCACCGATGCCGGTTGCGCGGCCGTGAGCGGATCGCACGGCGGGCTGAGTTCGGCGCGCTACGCGCTGGCGGCGCGGCCGGCGCTCAGCGTGTTCAACGACGCGGGCGTGGGCCGCGATGCCGCCGGCATCGCCGCACTGGGCGTCCTGCAGATGCAGGCGCTCGCGGCCTGCACGGTGGCCCACAGCAGCGCGCGCATCGGCGACGCACGCAGCACGCTCGACCAGGGCGTGCTGAGCCACGTCAACCCGGCTGCGGCCGCCCTGGGGCTTCGTCCTGGGCAGCCGCTGCGCGAGGCGCTGGCATCCCTGTCCGTGATTCCCGAGGAGACCTCCTGATGACCTTCAAGCCGAATCGGCGCGCAGCGCTTGTCGCATCTGCGGCAGCCGCTCTCTTTTTAATAGCAAACCCGGCCGGCGCCGACACCTGGCCGAGCAAGCCGGTGAAGATCGTCGTTCCCTTCGCGCCCGGCGGCACGACCGACATCCTGGCGCGCGCGGTGGCGCCCGAGCTGTCGAAGGCTTTCGGCCAGCAATTCATCGTCGACAACCGCGCCGGCGCCGGCGGCAACATCGGCGCCGAGCTGGTGGCCAAGGCGCCCAACGACGGCTACACGCTGCTCATGGGCACGGTGGGCACGCACGGCATCAACCGCGCGCTGTACAAGTCGCTGCCCTTCGACCCGATCAAGGACTTCGTGCCCATCACGCTGGTGGCCGCGGTGCCGAACGTGATGGAGATGAACGCCGAAAAGGCGAAGCAGCTGGGCATTGCCAACGTGCAGGACTTCGTGAAGTACCTGAAGGCGCACCCGAACAAGCTGAACATGGCCTCCAGCGGCAGCGGCACATCGATCCACCTGGCGGGCGAACTTTTCAAGAGCATGACGGGCACGACGATGACCCACGTGCCGTACAAGGGTTCCGGCCCGGCGCTGATGGACATGGTGGCCGGCAATGCGGACGTGATGTTCGACAACCTGCCCTCGTCGATGCAGCAGATCAAGGGTGGCAAGCTGGTGGCGCTGGCGGTGACCAGTTCGCAGCGCTCGGCCGCATTGCCCGACGTGCCGACGGTCGAGGAGGCCGGCGGCCCCGCGCTCAAGGGCTACGAGGCGAGCTCGTGGTTCGGCCTGCTGGCACCGGCCGGCACCTCGCCCGAGATCGTGAACAGGATCCAGCAGGCGGTGGCGAAGTCGCTCGGCACGCCCGAGGTCAAGGAGAAGATGCAGGCCCAGGGTGCCATCCCCAGCGGCAACACGCCGGCGCAGTTCACCAAGCTGATCGCCGACGAGCATGTGAAGTGGGCCAAGGTGGTCAAGGACTCGGGCGCGACGGTCGACTGAACTTGCACCCTCTGCAAAGACAAAGGCCGCGCCCGATGGGCGCGGCCTTTCGTTCTTTTCAGATGGTGCCGCGTCAGCGGCGCCGGACCGGGAGACACCGCTGAACCGGCTTTGCCGGGCCGCTGGTGTCGCCCCCTTGAGGGGATATGGGATGGCCACACGCAGTGAGGCCATGCAAATGGGAGCGGGTCATGCTCCCCAGACGATGTCCTTCTGTTCTTCCAGAGACTCCTTGAGCATGTGAAGCAGCGGCGTGGCGCGCTGGTGCAGGCCCACGTGCTGCGCCTCGGATTCGGCGTCGTGGTCCTCGGCGGCGTGCGCATCGTGGTTGTGCTTGCCGTTCTGCGCCTCGCGGGCCACGGCGGCCTCAAGTGCAGAGATGGCGCCAGGCATCTGGTCGACGGTGATGACGCCGGTCGCCCCGGAGGTCTTGCCGATGATGTCGAGCAGTTGCCGTGCGTTGGTTTCCAGCATGACGACGTCGGCGCTGGCCTGGGACTTGAAGCGATAGAGCATGGGCGATCCCCTTTCTTACTTGTAGATGTAATCGCGGGTGAAAGGGTACACCGACTGCGCCCCCCGCATGGAGTGGGACGACACCGCGCCGTCGGGTCGGGTCGACAGCATCTGGTGCAGCGCGATCCAACCCTGCTCGAAGCTCATGGCCGAGCCCGCGAGATAGAGGCGGTAGGCACGCAGGATGCGCTCGCCCTTCTCGGGGCCAGCGGTGCGTTCGAGCACGGCGCGCGCCTCGTCCAGCCGCGCCTCGAGTGCATCGGACCAGCCCCACAGCGTGCGCGCATAGTGCGGGCGCAGGTTTTCGGTGTCGACCATCTCCAGGCCCGCCGCCGCGGTGTCCGTGAGGATGCGCGTGACATGCAGGATCTCGCCGCCGGGGAAGATGTACTTCTCGATGAAGTCGCCCATGCCGGCACCCATCTGCTTGTGGTCGGTGTGGCCCGAGGTGATGCCGTGCTGCAGCGTGAGTCCGCCCGGGCGCAGCAGCGCATGCACGTCGCGGAAGTACTCACCCATGTTCGCGCTGCCCACGTGCTCGAACATGCCGACCGACGAGATCTTGTCGAAGGGCTGGTCGGCCTTGAGCTCCCGATAGTCCATCAACCTGACGCGCACCCGACCGGCGAGTCCCTTCTCCTCGATCAGCCGCGTGACGTGCGCGTGCTGGTTCTTCGACAGGGTGATGCCCGTTGCATCGACGCCGTAGTGCTCGGCCGCCCACAGCAACAGGCCGCCCCAGCCGGAGCCGATGTCCAGGTAGCGCTCGCCCGGCTGCAGCATGAGCTTCCTGCAGATGTGGTCGAGCTTGGCTTCCTGCGCCGCCGCCAGGTCGAGCTCGGGCGTGCGGAAATAGGCGCACGAATACACCCGACGCGGATCGAGCCACAGGGCGTAGAAGTCGTCCGAGACGTCGTAGTGGAACTGGATCTGCTCGGCGTCCTTGCGCTGCGTGTGCGTGCCGCGCGACTTGGCGTTGTGCAGGAGCCGCGTCCACCAGCCGCTGTTGCTCTCGATGGGCTTGCCCGGCACGAGTGCGGCGGCCAGCGTCATCAGCTCGCGCATGGTGCCCTCGATGCCGACGCGGCCCTCGACGTAGTCTTCGCCGATGGCACCCACCTGCTGCGCCGCGAGCTTGGCCAGCGAGGTCCAGGACGAAAAGCTCAGCCGCACGCGCGCGCCGGGCTGGTCGATGCGCGCGCCGTCAGGCAGCTGGAGTGAAACGGGAACCGGAAGCGAGGCGAGTTGGGATTCGATCTTGGGGACCAGGCTCAACATGGCAATGAATTTTCACAACGGCATCGGCACGTTGCAAATGTTGGCACAAGCCGCGCGACTTTGCAGGGAGAACACGCGGTCGCCCGCACGACGACCCGCCGTGTCGCCTCGCACGCGGGATGGGGTCGGGCCCATTGACAGCCAATACTTGAAGCCTAAACTATTGAGTCATGAACAGCCCGACCTTTGCCATGAAACGCGTGCTCTGCATCGGCGGCGGGCCCGCCGGCCTGTACTTCGCCCTCTTGATGAAGGCGCGCCAGCCGGCCCTGGAGATCACGGTGGTGGAGCGCAACCGCCCCTTCGACACCTTCGGCTGGGGCGTGGTGCTGTCCGACCAGACCCTGGACAACCTGCGCGAGGCCGACCCGCCCAGTGCCGCCGAGATCGGCCGCGACTTCCACCACTGGGACGACATCGAGGTCTTCTTCAAGGGCCGCAGCGTGCGCTCCGGAGGGCACGGCTTCTCGGGCATCGGCCGCAAGCGGCTGCTCAACATCCTGCAGGAACGCTGCCTGGCGCTGGGCGTGAAGCTCGTGTTCGAACGCGACGTGACCGACGACCAGGCGCTGGCGCGCGAGTACGGCGCCGACCTGGTCATCGCCAGCGACGGCCTGAACAGCCGCATCCGCCAGCGCTATGCCGAGGCCTTCCAGCCCGACATCGACACGCGCCTGTGCCGCTTCGTGTGGCTGGGCACCAAAAAGCGCTTCGACGCCTTCACCTTCGCCTTCGAGAAGACCGAGCACGGCTGGTTCCAGGCGCATGCCTACCAGTTCGACGCCGACACCTCGACCTTCATCGTCGAAACGCCGGAGGACGTGTGGCGCGCGCACGGCCTCGACCGCATGGAGCAGCCCGAGGCGGTTGCCTTCTGCGAAAAGCTCTTCGCGAAATACCTCGACGGCAACGCGCTGATCAGCAACGCGGCCCACCTGCGCGGCTCGGCGATATGGATCCGTTTCCCGCGCGTGGTGTGCGGCCGCTGGACGCACCGCATCGACGTCGACGGCCGGGCCGTGCCGGTGGTGCTGATGGGCGACGCGGCCCACACGGCGCACTTCTCCATCGGCTCGGGCACCAAGCTGGCGCTGGAGGATGCGATCGACCTGGCGCGCGAATTCGAGCGTGACGAACCCGTCGACGAGGTGCTGAATGCCTACGAGGCCCGCCGCAGCGTCGAGGTGCTCAAGATCCAGAACGCCGCGCGCAACAGCACCGAGTGGTTCGAGAACGTGCAGCGCTACAGCGGCATGGAGATCGAGCAGTTCGCGTACTCGCTGCTCACGCGCAGCCAGCGCATCAGCCACGAGAACCTGCGCCTGCGCGACGCGGCCTGGCTCGGCGGCTACGAGCGGTGGCTGGCGGGCGGCCAGGCGCGCATGCCGATGTTGATGCCTCTGAAGGTGCGCGACCTGACGCTGAAGAACCGCATCGTCGTGTCGCCCATGGCGACCTACAGCGCGGTGGACGGCGTGCCGCAGGACTTCCACCTCGTGCACCTGGGCGCGCGTGCGCTGGGCGGCGCCGCGCTCGTCTTCGTCGAGATGACGAGCCCGACGCCCGAGGGCCGCATCACCCCCGCCTGTCCGGGCCTGTACAACGACGCGCAGACCGCCGCCTTCCGGCGCATCGTCGACTTCGTCCATACGCAGACCAGCGCACGCATCGGCCTGCAGCTGGGCCACAGCGGCCCGAAGGGTTCGACGCGCGTGGGCTGGGAAGGCACGGACGAGCCGCTGGCCGACGGCAACTGGCCGCTGATGGCGGCCAGCGCGCTGGCCTACGGCGAACAGAACCAGGTGCCGGCCGCGATGACGCGCGCGCAAATGGACCTGCTGCGCGACCAGTTCGTCGCCTCCACGCGCCGCGCGGCCGAGCTCGGGTTCGACTGGCTCGAACTGCACTGCGCGCACGGCTACCTGCTGGCGTCCTTCCTGAGCCCGCTGACCAACCGGCGCGACGACGAGTTCGGTGGCAGCCTCGAGAACCGCTGCCGCTATCCGCTCGAGGTCTTCGCCGCCATGCGCGCCGCGTGGCCGGCCGAGCGGCCGATGAGCGTGCGCATCTCGGCGCACGACTGGGCGCCGGGCGGCAACACGCCCGACGACGCGGTGGCGATGGCCCGCCTGTTCAAGGACGCGGGCTGCGACTTCATCGACGTTTCCTCGGGCCAGACCACGCGGGACGCGCGGCCGGTGTACGGCCGCATGTACCAGACGCCCTTCGCCGACCGCATCCGCAACGAGGTCGCCATCGGGGCCATCGCGGTGGGCGCGATCACCGATGCCGACCAGGCCAACAGCATCATCGCGGCCGGCCGCGCCGACCTGTGCGCCGTGGCGCGTCCGCATCTGGCCGACCCGGCCTGGACGCTGCACCAGGCCGCGCAGCTGGAGAGCCGCGACGTCGATTGGCCGGTGCAGTACCTGGCGGGGCGCGACCAGCTGAACCGCGAGGTTTCCAAGCAAAAAGTGGCTGTAACGCCCGTCCGCATTGCGCAGGCAGCTACCAAAAAGATAGCGAACGAGGAGTAGGAGCACCGCATGCGAACCCTGTCCCTGATCCGTGGAGCGCACCGCTGATGGACCTCGAAGCCCGCGCCCACAGCGAACACCCCGAGGCGCTGCGGCTGTGGCTGCGCCTGTTGACCTGCACGCAGCTGATCGAGAAGCAGGTGCGCGGCGCCCTGCGCGAACGCTTCGACACCACGCTGCCGCGCTTCGACCTGATGTCGCAGCTCGAGCGCGCGCCCGAGGGCATGAAGATGAGCGAGCTCTCGCGCCGCATGATGGTGACCGGCGGCAACGTCACCGGCATCACCGACCAGCTCGTGACCGAGGGCCTGGTCGAGCGCGTGGATGTCGAGGGCGACCGCCGCGCCTGGCGCGTGCGGCTCACCGCCCGGGGCCGCAAGGCCTTCCAGGAAATGGCGCAACAGCACGAAGGCTGGATCGTCGACGCCTTCGCCGCACTGAGCGAGCGCGAGAT
>JAFEEH010000239.1 GCA_018241185.1 Pseudomonadota bacterium
AGATCTACAACCAAGAGCGACCGCACCTGTCGCTCAAAATGCGAACGCCCGATGCTGTGCACCGGGCGTCTGTGGCCGGCTGAACGCCGGCTGTTTGGGTGTCAACGCAATTCAGGACGGGTCACCAGGATCGGATGTCCGCATCGCCGCCTTCAGGCCGCGCGCGTGGCCTCCGCATCCGACGAGTGACCGGCCGCCGGCGCTGCCGTGCCGGGGCCGCCCACATGGCCCAGGGCGCCCGAAATCTCGTTGGCGGTGGCCTGCAGCTTGGGCAGCCAGCCATCATCCAGTCGGTCGGCCGGCGCGGAGATCGACAGGCCAGCCACCAGCTTGCCTTGGTCGTCGTAGATGCCGGCCGCCATGCAGCGCACGCCCAGTTCCAGTTCTTCGTTGTCGCGCGCGATGCCGTACTGCCGCGCCTTGGAGAGTTCGCGCTCCAGGATCGGCAACTGCGTGATGCTGTTGCGTGTGTGCCCGGCCAGGCCGGTGCGGGTGGCGTAGCTGCGCACGCGCTGCGGGTCATCGGCCGCCAGAAAAAGCTTGCCGGTGGAGGTGAGGTGCAGCGGCGCCCGGCCGCCGATGGCACGGACCACCTGCATGCCCGACCGCTCGCTGTAGGCACGTTCGATGTAAACGATCTCGTCACCCTGGCGCATGCTGAGGTTGACCGGTTGCTGGGTCAGCTTGTGCAACTCGCGCATGGGTGACAGCGCCGCGTCGCGCACGTTCAGCCGCGCCTTCACCAAGTTGCCCAACTCCAGCAGCCGCATGCCCAGCCGGTAGCTTCCCGCTTCGGGCCGATCGACGAAGCGGCCGACGGCAAGGTCGTTGAGGATGCGGTGCGTGGTGGAGGGGTGCAGGCCGGTCTTTTCGCTGATCTCCTTGAGCGAAATCGCCTCTTCGCGCGAGGCCAGCACATCAATCAGGGCGAACATCCGCTCGATCACCTGGATGACAGGGGTGGCGGGGACGTCAGCGTTGGCTTTTCTCATGGGATGGCGCGGGATGAGACACACGCCATTTTATCTCGTGAAATTTTGTGGCGCTTGCCACTGGCCATCGAGCAGGAGTTCGTGTGGGACGAAGCGCGCCTTGTAGTCCATCTTGGCGCTGTCGCCAATCCAGTAGCCAAGGTAGACGTGCGCCAAGCCGAGCTGGCGCGCCTGTGCGATCTGCCACAGCACGCCGTAGGTGCCGTAAGCGGCGCCACTCTCGGGTTCGTAGAAGGTGTAGACCGCCGAGATGCCGTCGTTCAGCACGTCGAGGATAGACACCATTCTCAGCGCACCCGCGCTGCCGTCGGCCAGCGTCTCGCGGAACTCGACCAGCCGCGAGTTGACGCGGCTTTGCAGCAGGAACTGGGTGTACTGGTCGATGCTGTCGTGGTCCATGCCACCGCCGGCGTGACGGCCGTTCTGGTAGCGCAAGTACAACTGGTAGTGCTCGGGCACGAAGCACAGCTTGAGCACGCGGGCCTGCAGCGTGGCGTGCTGCTTCGCGGCGCGGCGCTGGCTGCGTGTGGGCCGGAAGCGATCGACGAGCACGCGCAGCGGCACGCAGGCGCGGCAGCCGTCGCAGTACGGCCGGTAGGTGAACATGCCGCTGCGGCGGAAGCCGCCGAGCACCAGGTCCGAGTAGGCGTCGTTGTTGATGAGGTGGCTGGGCGTGGCCACCTGCGAGCGGGCCTGGCGGTCCGGCAGGTAGCTGCACGGATACGGCGCCGTCGCGTAGAACTGCAGCGTCTGGAGCGGAAGGTCCTTGAGGTGCGTCACGGGGAAACCGGGAGGGCGTCGCGCGGGATCACTCGGGTCGAGGCGGCAGGAGTTCGTTCCAGTATACGGGCTCGAAACGCCACGCCGGAGGGGGCGGCAGCACCCGCGCCGCGTCCACATGGGCCAGGAAGCGGCTGCGTGGCCACTCGCGCGCACCCAGGCTCGCGAGGTGGCGCGTGTTCTGCTGGCAGTCGATCAGGCCGATGCCGTGGTGGCGGCAGAAGCAGACCAGGGCGGCGAGGGCGATCTTCGAGGCGTCGGTACGGTGCGCGAACATCGACTCGCCGAACATCGCCCGCCCGATCGCCACCCCGTACAGGCCGCCCACCAACTCGCCGTCGACCCAGGTTTCGACGCTGTGGGCATGGCCGGCGCGGTGCAGCCGGGTGTAGGCCTCGACCATCTCCGCGACGATCCAGGTGCCGGACTGCCCCTCGCGCGGTGCCTGTGCGCATGCGGCGATAACCCGCTCGAAGGCGTGGTCGACGCGGATCTCGCAACGCCCGGCATCGGCGCGAAAGGCCTGAAGCCTCTTGCGCAGCGAGCGGTGCAGCCGGAACTCGGCCGTCGGCAGCACCATGCGCGGGTCCGGGCTCCACCAGAGGATGGGTTGCTCGTCGCTGAACCACGGAAAGATGCCGTGGCTGTAGCTGTCCAGCAGGGTGTCCACGTCGAGTGCACCGCCGCCGGCCAGCAGGCCGGGCACCGGATCGTCCTGCGTCCAGGCGCTGGCCACCGGCGGGAAGGGCTGGCCGGGCTCGAGCCAGGGCAGGGGGCGGGAACGGGCGGTCAAGGGCGGGACGAGGTCGGAGCGCCCGATTCTCACCGAGCGTCGTTTCCCGGCTGCCCACCGACGGGCATTCGCCTGCACCGCGTGCTATCAGAACAATAGCTGCTCACGCAAGCTGGGCGGGCGCTGGAGGCCGATTTCTTCCAGATTTCCGTCGTAACTTGCCGGCTCAGAAGCTTTCGAGTGGCAAGCCCACGTAGTTTTCGGCCAGCGACGTGGAGGCGGCCTGCGAATGCACGAGGTAGTCCAGTTCCGCTTCCTGGATCTTCTGGCCGAATTCGCCCGTGTCCGGGAAGCGGTGCATCAGCGAGGTGAACCACCACGAGAAGCGCTCAGCCTTCCACACCCGGCGCAGGCACAGGTCGGAATAGCGGTCCAGCGCCGACGGGCTGTGGTCTCGGTAGTGGTGGATGAAGGCCTGCGACAGGTAGCCCACATCGGCGGCGGCGAGGTTCAGCCCCTTGGCGCCGGTGGGCGGCACGATGTGGGCCGCGTCGCCGGCCAGAAAGAGGCGGCCGAAGCGCATCGGCTCGGCAACGAAGCTTCGCAGCGGCGCGATGCTTTTCTCCAGCGAGGGCCCGGTCACCAGGTGCTCGCGTGCCTCGGGGTCGAGCCGGGCACGCAACTCGTTCCAGAAAGCCTCGTCGCTCCAGTGCTCGACCTTCTCCTCGACCGGCACCTGCACGTAATAGCGGCTGCGCGTCGCGCTGCGCATGCTGCACAGTGCGAAGCCGCGCGAGGTGTTGGCGTAGATCAGCTCGTGCGAGACCGGCGGCACGTCGGCCAGCACGCCGAGCCAGCCGAAGGGATACACCTTTTCGTACAAGCGGATGGCGCTCGGTGGCACGCTGGCGCGGCTCACGCCGTGGTAGCCGTCGCAGCCGGCGATGTAGTCGCACTCGATCTCGTGCGTCGCGCCGTCCTTCTCGTAGCGCACGCGGGGGCGTTGGCCGTCGAAGTCGTGCAGGCTCACGTTGGCGGCGCTGTACACGGTGGTCAGGCCCTTGGCGGCACGCGCTTCCATCAGGTCGCGCGTCACTTCGGTCTGGCCGTACACCGTCACGCGCTTGCCGCCGGTGAGCGCGTGCATGTCGATGCGATGCCGGGCGCCCTTGAAGAGCAGTTCGATGCCGTCGTGCGGCAGGCCTTCTGCCTTCGCACGGGCGTCGACCCCGGCCTGGGCCAGCAGATCCATCGTCACCTGCTCCAGCACGCCGGCGCGGATGCGTCCCAGCACGTAGTCGCCGCTCTGGCGTTCGACGATGACGTTGTCGATGCCGGCGGCGTGGAGCAACTGGCCGAGTAGCAGGCCGGACGGGCCGGCGCCGATGATGGCGACTTGGGTGCGCATGTTCTGGTGTCTCCTGAATGGATACGCCAAGCGTAGGCCGGCCCAGCCCGCGGTGCACGCGGCGCATCGGCCGAGTGTGCGATCATGGAACCGGCTGCGCGATCATCGCGCAGCTGCTGCCGTTCACCGACTTTCGATTGCTGCTTCCATGACCATCGCCAAAGCCGATTTCATCGAAGGCATCGCCAAGGGCATGGCCGTGCTGGAGAGCTTCGACACCGAGCGCCAGCGGCTCAACGCCACCTTGGCTGCGGAGAGGGCCGGCATCACCCGCGCTGCGGCCCGGCGTCACCTGCTCACTCTCGCCCATCTGGGCTACCTCGAAACCGACGGCGGCTACTTCTGGATGGCACCCAAGGTGCTGCGTTTTTCGGGCAGCTACCTCTCGTCGTCGCGACTGCCGCGCGCGCTGCAGCCCACACTGAACCGGCTGGCGGCGCAGACGGGTGAGTCTTTCTCGGCCGTCGTGCTCGACGGCGAGGAGGTCGTCATCGTGGCGCGCAGCGGTGCCTATGGCATGCCCACCCGCGTACTGGCCTACGGCCTGCATCTGGGCGCACGGCTGCCGGCGCACGCCACGTCCACCGGTCACGTGCTGCTGGCGGCGCTGTCGACGCCGCAGCTCTCACACTGGCTCAAGGGTCGTACGCTGGCGCGGCTCACGCCGCACACCATCACGCAGGCGCGGCCGCTGCGCCAGACTCTCGCGCAGGTGCGCAAGCAGGACTACTGTTTCGCGAGCGAGGAACACGAACTCGGCGTGCAGGCCCTGGCCGTCCCGCTGCGTGACATGCGCGGGCGCACCGTGGCGGCACTCAACGTGGTGCTGTCCGGCGCCCGCCATTCGGAGGAGGCGCTGCAGCGCGACATGCTGCCGCTGCTTTTCGACGCGGCACGCGAGGTGCGCGCCATACTTTGACCTCCGCCTGAACTTCGGCCGTTCCGACGCGCTCGAATCCTTCTTTCTTCAAGGGAACGCCCATGCGCCTGCTGCTGCTCGAAGACGACGTGATGATCGGTGAAGCCGTGCTCGATCTGCTGCGGGCCGAGCAGTACGCCGTCGATTGGGTCAAGGACGGCGAGACCGCCGAATCGGCGCTGCGAACGCAGCAATACGACCTCGTGCTGCTGGACCTGGGCCTGCCACGCAAGGATGGCCTCGAGGTGCTGCGCGGCCTGCGGGCGCGCAAGCAGCGCATGCCGGTGCTGATCGCCACGGCACGCGACTCGGTGCAGCAGCGCATCGAAGGGCTCGATGCCGGTGCCGACGACTACGTGCTCAAGCCCTACGACCTCGACGAACTGCTGGCCCGCATTCGCGCGCTGCTGCGTCGCGCCTCCGGCCGAGCCGAGCCGGTGTACGAGCACATGGGCGTGGCCATCAATCCCAGCACGCGCGAGGTGACGGTTGAGGGCCGCTCCGTCGTGCTGTCGGCGCGCGAGTGGGCCGTGCTGGAGCCGCTGATCGCTCGCCCGGGCATGCTGCTGTCGCGCCAGCAGCTCGAAGAGAAGCTCTACAGCTGGAAGGACGAGATCAGCAGCAATGCGGTGGAGGTCTACATCCACGGCCTGCGCAAGAAGCTCGGTGCCGACCTGATCCGCAACGTGCGCGGCGTGGGCTACATGGTGCCCAAGGAATGAGGGGACCGACCACCGCGAGCGGGGCGCCTCGCCGCGTGGGCTCGCTGCGTGCCCGCCTGCTGTGGTTCCTGCTGGCGGCCATCGTGCTGGCGGGTGCCGTTCAGGCCCTGGTCACCTACCGCACGGTGCTGCGGGAGGCCGACGAGATCTTCGATTACCACATGCAGCAGATGGCGATGTCCCTGCGCTCCGGCCTGCCACCCAGCGCCGCCGTGAGCGGTCTCGGTGGCGGCGAGCAGAACTTCGAATTCGTTGTGCAGGTGTGGACCGTGGACGGCGAACGCATCTTCGAGTCGGCGGAGGAAGCCGCGCTGCCGCAGCGTGCGGTGCTGGGCTTCTCCGACGTCCGCGCGCGCGGCACCACCTACCGCGTCTTTTCCCTTCAGGCGCGAGGCCTGGTGATCCAGGTCGCGCAGGACATGGCCGCTCGCCGGCAGATGGCCGGCACGCTGGCGCTGCGCACCGTGGGTCCTGTGGTGCTGATGGCGCCACTGCTCATGCTGGTGGTCTGGTGGGTGGTGAGCGGCTCGCTGGCACCGGTGGCGCGCGTGCGGCGGCAGGTGGCGACGCGGCAGGCCGACGACCTCTCGGCGGTGAGCGAGGAGGGCCTGCCCGAGGAGGTGCGCCCGCTGGTGCACGAGCTCAACCTTCTTTTCGATCGCGTGCGCCATGCCTTCGAAGCGCAGAAGCACTTCGTTGCCGACGCGGCCCACGAGCTTCGCTCACCCCTGGCAGCGCTCAAGCTGCAGGTGCAGGGCCTGCAGCGGGCGCAGGACGACGGCGCTCGCGAGATCGCGGTGCAGCGCCTGTCGGCCGGCATCGACCGCGCGACCCGTCTGGTCGAGCAGTTGCTCGCACTGGCGCGGCAGGAGGCCAGCGCGGCCGCCGGCGCGCCGGGCGAGCCGGTCGACCTGGTGCAGGTCGCGCGACTCGCGATCGGCGACGTGGTGCCCGCGGCGCAGGCGCGTCGCATCGACGTGGGCCTGGGCCGCGCCGACGCCACGACCGTGCAGGGCCATCCCGAAGCGCTGCGCATGATGGTGCGCAACCTGGCCGACAACGCCGTCAAGTACACGCCCGAAGGCGGCCGGGTCGATGTGGAGATCGAAGCGACGCCGGCCGGCATCGAACTGCACGTGGAAGACAGCGGGCCCGGCCTGCCGGAGGGCGAACGCGAACGTGTGCTCGATCGCTTCTACCGATCAGGCGAGCCGCAGGCTCCGGGCAGCGGCCTGGGCTTGGCCATCGTGCGCTCGGTGGCGCAATTGCATGGCGCGGCCGTGCGTCTCGAGGCCTCGTCGCGCCTGGGCGGCCTGCGCGCGGTAGTGCTCTTCCCGACGCCGTCGCTCAGTCGCGCGGTGTGAGTTCCGTGCGTGATGCACGGACCATTGTGATGGCGTGGAAGGGGCAGGTGAGGGCGCAGTCGCTGCAGCCGGTGCATGGCGCCGCGTCCTGAAGCACGGAGCGCTTGCGCCATCCGAAGGCCTCGAGCGCCAGCACATGAGGTTCGCACGAGGCCACGCACCAACCGCAGCCGGTGCAGCGCCCGGGATCGATCGCCGGTCGCCAACCGGGGCGCGAGCGGGCCGTCGGCGATGTCGGGATTGCAGGCTTTGCGTTGCGCATGGGCGCCATGCTGGCACAGCGTGCGCCGCACGAGAGCTGCGGCCAAAGAAAAAGCCCACCATCGCGAGATGGTGGGCTTCAAGAAGCCTGAAGGCTTTTGTTTGGCTCCCCGACCTGGGCTCGAACCAGGGACCTACGGATTAACAGTCCGGCGCTCTACCGACTGAGCTATCGGGGAATGAGCCCGCTAGTATAGCGTCAAAAACGCAGGTTCCGAAAGCAGCCCATCGATTCGCTAGAAAAGATGGGCACAGGTCGCTCGCTCGATGGCGAAGGATCGGCCTCAGCCGATGCGCACCGGCACGAAGATGCGGTCGTCGCCGCGCTGGATCAGCAGCGCGACCGACTTGTCGGCTTTGGCGACCGCCTGGCGCACCTGGTCCACGCTCTTGGCCGGCGTGCCGTTGATCGCCAGCAGCACGTCGCCGGCCTGGATGCCGGCCAGGGCCGAGGGGCCCTGCGCGTCCTCGACCACCAGCCCGCTGTCCAGCGAGGACTCGCGCTTCTCCTGCGGCTGCAGCGGCCGCAACGCGAGGCCCAGCTTGCCCTTGCCGACGGCGTCATCGGCCTTCGCGGTCTGCACCTTGTCGCTCGCATCGGCCAGCTTCGCGCTCAGTTCCTCGGGCGCGCCCTTGCGCCATACCTCGAGCGACACCTTCTGGCCCGGTGTCATTTGCCCGATGATGGCCGGCAGGTCGCCCGAGGTGACGATCGGCTGGCCGTCCACCTTCAGGATCACGTCGCCGCTTTGCAGCCCGGCCTTCTCGGCGGCGCTGCCCTTCTCGACGTTCGAGACCAGTGCGCCCTCGGGCTTGTCGAGCTTGAAGGAGTCGGCGAAGGTCTGGTTCACCTCCTGCACCGACACGCCCAGCTTGGCGTGGCTGGCCTTGCCGGTCGCCACGATCTGGTCCTTCACCTTGGTCGCGATGTCGATCGGGATCGCGAAGGACACGCCCTGGTAGCCGCCGCTGCGGCTGTAGATCTGCGAGTTGATGCCGACCACTTCGCCGCGTGCATTGAACAGCGGGCCACCCGAATTGCCGGGGTTGATCGGCACGTCGGTCTGGATGAAGGGCGTGTAGCTGTCGTCGGGCAGCGAGCGGCCCTTCGCGCTCACCACGCCGGCCGTTACGGTGTTCTCGAAGCCGAAGGGCGAGCCGATGGCCAGCACCCATTCACCGACTTTCAGGTCCTTGACGTTGCCGATCGGCACCGTGGGCAGGTTCTTCGCGTCGATCTTCAACACGGCGATGTCGGTCTTGGGATCGGAGCCGAGCACCTTGGCGCGGAACTCGCGGCGGTCGGTCAGCTTGACGGTGACCTCCTTGGCGTCCTTCACGACGTGGGCGTTGGTCAGGATGGTGCCGTCGGGGCTGATGATGAAGCCCGAGCCCTGGCCTCGCGTCGGCACCTCGCGCTGCGGCGCCTTCGGCATGTTCGGGCCACGGAACTGCTGGAAGAACTCGTAGAACGGGTCGTTGGGGTCCAGGCCGGGGATGCCCGCCGCGCCGTCGGCCGATGCCGTCTTGGTGGTGCCGGTGACGCTGATGTTCACCACCGCCGGGCCGTTGCGTGCCGTGATGGTGGAGAAGTCCGGCGCGGCGATGGGCGCCACCATCGGCGTGGTCACGGGCGCAGGCTGGGCGCTGGCGCGTGCGCTGGTGTAGGCACCGGCGCCGGCGGCGCCGAGCACGCCCGCCGCCGCGAGCGCGAGGACGAGGCGCTGCGGGGTGTTGATCGTCTTCATGGAGATTCCTTTCGCGGTGTGGGTGTGGAACACGATGCGATGGAATGTCGGGCGCAGTGCTTAGGCATGCCTTAAACCGGCCGACGCCGCGGGGTGAAGCCTGGCGCGTGCGTCAAGCAGACGAACAAAAGCCGGCAGCGCGATCGCTCGCGGCTGCCGGCCGTGCCGGGGACCGGCTCAGGCGGCGCGGGGGAAGCGCTCGAGCATCTGGCGGCCCAGCGAGGTGATCGCCGTGACCATGGCGGGCGGCTGGTGATGGCCGGAGAGGGTGCGGACGGGGCGCGGGATCTCGGCGCGCACATGGCCAGCCAGGATGAGCATGCGGACCGAGTCGACGTCGTCGCCGTCGGTCACGGCGATGGGGAGTCGTTCGCGCGCGAGGCGGTGCAGCAGTTCGATGGGCATGGGACGGAGTATTGCGCGAGCGGCCGCCGGTGTTCACGCGAAGTCGATCAAAGCGGTACTTTTTCCCGCTTGAGCAACGGCGCTGCGCTGCACCCCCGTCGTCGGGCAGGCGCCGGGGGCCGGCCTCAGAGCGACGCCGTCAACCCGAGCCGCAGCGTCCGCGGCGCGCCGGGGAACAGGTAGACGTGTCCGTACTGGTTGGGCGACTCCTTCCAGTAGCGGCGGTCGAACAGGTTCTCCACGCCCAGCGTCCAGGTGGTGGCCGTGCGGCCGATCTTCGTGTCGTAGCGCAGGGCGGTGTCGACGCGCGTCCAGGCCGGCAGGCGCAGGCTGCCGTCGGCCAGCACGTTGCGCCGGCCCTCGCGCGAGAGCAGCGCCTGCAACTCGAGCCCCGGCACCGCGGCCACGCGGTAGGCGGCCCGCAGGCGCCAGACCTGGTCTGGCACGTTGACCGGGTGCTGGCCGTTGATCTCTGGCGAGAAGCTGCTGCCGCGACGCTTGGCGTCGATGAAGGTGGCGCCGCCGGCCAGCCGCCAGGGGCCGCTGGCCCACTGCACGTTGGCCTCCAGCCCCCGGTGGCGCGCTGTGCCGTCGTAGCGGCCGGTGCACTCGGCGCCCGTGTTCTCGCAGGCGTCGATGTTGGTCATCGGCCGCACGATGTCGAAGTACGCCAACTGCCAGTTCAGGCCCTGCGCCGGGTCGCCGCTGCCGCCCTTGAGGCCCAGTTCCCACTGCCGAGAGGCCAGCGGCGGCAGCGCCTCGCCGGCGTTGGTGTACTGCTGCGGCTTGCCGGGCACGAGCTGCGACTCCACGCCCTTGCCCCAGCTGGCGTAGGCCATCAGCCCGGGTTGCAGGGCATAGCTGAGTGCGACCCAGGGCGTGGTCACGCCGTCCTTGTAGCCGGTCGGCCGCGTCCCGTCGGTGCGCACGCTGTCGCGCGCGAACTGCGTGTGGCGCACGCCCACCCAGGTGGTGAAGCGGTCGGTCCAGCGGATCGCGTCCTGCACCGAAACCTCGGTGGACCGCTCGTCGCGGTTGGTGTTGGGCGAGGTCAGCGTGGGGTCGGCCGGCACGATGGCGGTGCCCCACACGTTGCCGCTGCCCACGTAGTTGTAGGCCTGGTCCTGGAAGCGGTTGCGCACGCGGCTGGCCAGCAGGCCGACGCTGAGGTCGTGCTGCACGCTGCCGGTGGTGAAGCGGCCCTTCAGGGCCAGATTGCCCGCGGTCTGGCGGCGGCGCTCGTTCTCGCTGCGAAAGTCGTAGAAGTCGAAGCTGCCGTCCGAGCAGTAGCGGTCGTAGCGCTCTTCCATGCTGCAGCCGAAGGCGTAGGCCAGCCGGTCGTCGCTCTTGAGGCGCTGCTGGCCGATCTGCGCGCTCCAGCGCCAGTCGGCATTGAGCGCCTGCGTGAAGCGCACCGTGCCGGTGAAGGCATCGAAGACCGACGGCTGCGACCACGCCTGGTTGTTGAGGTTCAGCCGCGGGTCGCCCGCGCGTGGCAGCAGGTTGCCCAGCAGGCTGAAGCCGTTCTGGCTCGGCTGGGCCTTGTGGCTGGATTCGAACTCGGCCTCCAGCAGCGAATCGCGCGTGAGGCGCCAGTCGGCGGCGAGCGAGAGCAGGTGCCGGTTGCCGTCCAGGTCGAAGGTGCGCGGCTTCAGCTGTTCGCTCACCACGTTGAGCCGGTAACCGAACTGCCGATCCGCGCCGAAGCGCCCGCCCAGGTCGACGGCACCCAGCAGGCTGCCGCGGCCCGAGACCTCGGTGCGCACCTCGCGCAGGTCCTGCTCGGTGGGGCGCTTCACGACGTAGTTCACCAGCCCGCCGGGCGCGCTGGTGCCGGCCTGGATGCCGCTGGTGCCGCGCAGGATCTCGACGCGCTCCTTGTTGTCCAGCGGGATGGCCGTCTCGGCGCTGATCGGCAGGCCCTCGCGCCGGTAGTTGAAGCGGTTGTCCAGCACGAAGCCGCGCACGCTGAGGAAGTCCCAGTACCCGGCGGAGTTGTACGCGTCGGTGACCGAGGCGTCGAATTGCGTGAGGTCGGCCAGGCGGCGAGCCCCGCTGGACTGCAGCTCGGTGCTGTCGATCACCGTGGCCGAGATCGGCACGTCCTTCAGCGGCAGGTCGCCGAAGCCGCTCACGTCGGCCGAAGGCGGCGCGCCGCGCTCGTCGATGGTGACGGCGGGCAGGGTGTCGGCCGCAGGCGCTTGGGCATGGGCGGCGTTTGCTATCAAAACAATAGCTGCCAGCGCAAGCGGGGCGGGCGTTGCAGGCCTTTTTGGCTTGAGATTCGGGAGAAGACGGTGCGGAATCGCCATGACGTGTTCGAAGACGCGATGGCAGGTGGGCGGAATGCGTGGGCCTCGAGGCACAGGCGAGAGAGGCTGTGCGGCCGACGGATCTGCTTCCCTGCGCGAGGATTACCTCAATCAGGTTCAAAGGGACTCTCTCAGTCCACCTCGCGGTGAACACCCCTAGCGGCCCCGGCGCGGCGACATGCGCTGCGCCGGGGTGGGCGGAGTTTAGCGGCCCGGGGCCGACGGGTGCTGGGCGATGGCGTCCATCAGCGCGCGCGCAGCGCCTTCGGGATCGTCCGCGCCGACGATGGCCCGCACCACCGCCACCGAGCCCACGCCGGCGGCCATGGCGGCCGGCACGCGTGCCACGTCGAAGCCGCCGATGGCGACCAGCGGGTAGCCGCGCATCAGTTGCGCATAGCACTTCAGGCGTGTGAGGCCCTGCGGCGCCGTCGCCATCTGCTTGAGCGTGGTCGGGAACACGGCGCCCAGCGCCAGGTAGCTCGGGCTCACGGCGTCGGCGCGCTGCATCTCGGCATAGCCATGGGTGCTCACGCCCAGGCGCAGGCCGGCGCGGCGAATCGCGTCGACGTCGGACTCTGTGAGCGCGTCCAGGTCTTCCTGCCCCAGGTGCACGCCATAGGCACCGGCCTCGATGGCGGCCTGCCAGTGGTCGTTGATGAAGAGCAGGGCCGGCGTGCCCTGCACGGCGGCGACGGCGGCGCGCACCTCGGCCTGCACGGCCCGCGCGTCGCCGGACTTGAAGCGCAGCTGCACCGTCGGCACGCCGGCGCGCGCCATGCGGCCGACCCAGTCCGCGTCGGGCAGCACGGCATACAGGCCGAGCTGAGCGGGGCAGGGTGCGAAGGCATCGTCGCGTGCCTGCGGCGGAAATTCGCGCAGATCGAAGTCCACCGGCGTGGCGGGCCAGCGCTGTGCCTCGAACAGGCCCAGTCGCCGGCTCTGCGCCTGCCACGCACGCGCGAGGCACTCGGCATCGGCCTCGATGAAGCCCAGCAGCGCGGCGGCCTGTCGCACGCCGCGGTAGATCGGATCGTCCGAGGCATAGTGCTGCGGCACCACCGGCGGATGCGCGCCGAAGCGCGGCAGGTGTGCCGTGAGGATGGCCATCGCAATGCTGTTGGCGTCTTGGGTGTTCATGCGCGTCATCCGTGGTGGTGCCAGAAAGGTGTGCCCAGCACGGGCGTGCTGGGTTGCGCATTGTCGGCGGCGGCCATCGCCCCGGCCCGGCGCGCCGTGCGGCCGGCCTGCACCGCGTCGGCAAAGGCGCCGGCCATCGCGACCGGGTCCTGCGAGAGTGCGACCGCGGTGTTGAGCAGCACGCCGTCGTAGCCCCATTCCATGACCTGGCAGGCGTGCGAGGGCAGGCCCAGGCCGGCATCGACGAGCATCGGCACGTCCAGGCGCTCGCGCAACATCTGCAGTGCGTAGGGGTTGACCGGCCCGCGGCCGGTGCCGATCGGCGCCGCCCAGGGCATTACGGCCTGGCAGCCGACGTCGACCAGCCGCTGGCACAGCACCAGGTCCTCGGTGCAGTAGGGCAGCACCTGGAAGCCGTCGGCGATGAGCAGCCGCGCCGCCTCGACCAGGTTGAGCGTGTCGGGCTGCAGGGTGTAGTCGTCGCCGATCAGCTCGAGCTTGAGCCAGGGCGTCTCGAAGACCTCGCGCGCCATCTGCGCCGTGGCGATCACCTCCTGGATCGTGTGGCAGCCCGCAGTGTTGGGCAGCACGGGCACACCCAGCCGCCGGAGCAGGCCCCAGAAGTCGCCGCCCGCGGCAGCACCGTCGGACGCCGCACCCTGGCGCCGCAGCGAGGCGGTGAGCATGGCGGGCCGGGCGCGCTGCACCGCGGCCTCCAACACGTCGGGCGAGGGGTAGCGCGCCGTGCCAAGCAGCAGGCGGCTGTCGAAGCGCTGGCCGTAGAGCACCAGCGCGTCGTCGTGGGTCGCTTCGTCGATGCGCATCGCTCAGCCTCCGGTCACGGGTCGGATGACCTCGACATCGTCGCCGTCGTTCAATTCCCGCTGGGCGTAGGCCGAGCGCGGCACGAACTCGCGGTTGACCGCGGCCGCGAAAGGCGGCTGCGGCGCCAGCAGCGCGATGGCCTCGGCCAGGGTGGCGGGCGCGTCGAGTTCGCGCGGCTCGCCGTTGAGCAGGATGTTCACGTCACAGTCTCCTCGTCGCCGCAGCGACCGTCGGTCTCGATGTCGATCTCGAATTCGCGTGCCAGCGTCGGCACTTCGCCGGCCAGGCATTGCCAGGCGGCGTCGAGCAGGGCAGGCGCGATCATGAACCCGTGGCGGTACAGGCCGTTGACCTGCAGCACGCGCGGTCCGCGCCAACGCAGCGCGGGCCGGTTGTCGGGCAGGGTGGGGCGGCACTGCGTGGCGATCTCCACGATGCGCGCCTCGCCGAAGCCCGGGTGCACCGCATAGGCGGCGCTCAGCAGTTCCATCGTCGAGCGCACGCTGGCGGGCGACAGGTCCTGCGATTCGATCTCGGTCGCGCCGATCACGAACAGGTGGTCCGGCTTGGGCGCGATGTAGAGCGGGTAGCGCGGATGCACCAGCCGCGTGGGACGGTGCAGTTCGACGTCGGGCGCATGCACGCGGATCACCTCGCCCCGCACCCCGCGCAGTTGCGGCCACTCGGTGCGGGCGCCCAGGCCGCGGCAGTCGATCACGCGGGCGTCGGGTCCGGGTGCGAAGTCGTCGGGCGAGCGGGGGCTGTGCCAATGCAGCGTCACCCGGGTGTCGGCTTCCAGCGCCGCGCGCAGCGCATCCAGCAGGCCGCGATTGTCGAGCTGGCCCTCGCCCGGCAGCCACCAGCCGCGCATGAAGCGTCCGGCCAGCGCGGGCTCCAGGGCCGCGAGCGCAGGCGCGTCCAGCATCTGCATCGGCGCCAGGCCGTCGACGGTCGCCTGCGTGCGACGCAGCGTGCCCGCCAGGCGCTCGGCCTCGGCGGCATCCTGCCGATGCCAGACGATCAAGGTGCCCGCCTGCTGGAAGAACACCGGCTGCGGCAGCGTGGTCAGCAGCTGCGGCCAACGTCCGAGGCTGTGCAGCCCCATGCGCACGAGTGCCGGCGGTGCGATGGCGGATTCGGCCAGCGGCGCGAGCATGGCGGCCGCAACGCGTGCGGCGGCCTGGTCGGCCTCGGGCCCGCCCGCATCGTGGACCGACACCTCGCAGCCGGCGCGTGCCAAGGCCAGCGCCATCAGCCGGCCCATCAGCCCGGCGCCGAGAACGTGGGCCAGGCGAAAGGGCAGAACAGCGCCGTTCATGCAACCCCCTTGCGGCCGTGGCCGATAATTTTTCGGTGAGCACACCTTCCTCGTTCCCCGCACCGGCGTCGCGCTACGTCCGCGTCCTGTCCATCGCCGGCTCCGACAGCGGCGGTGGCGCCGGCATCCAGGCCGACCTCAAGACCTTCGCTGCGCTGGGCTGCTATGGCATGACGGCGATCACCGCGCTCACGGCGCAGAACACGCGCGGGGTGAGCGGCATCCACGCCGTGCCGCCGGCCTTCCTGAAGGCGCAGCTGCAGGCGGTGATCGAGGACATCGGCGTCGACGCCGTCAAGCTCGGCATGCTGCACGCGCCCGAGGTGGTGGAGGTGGTGGCCTGGGCCATCGACCATTACGGCCTGCAGCGCGTGGTGCTCGACCCGGTCATGGTCGCCACCAGCGGCGACCGGCTGATCGCACAGGAGACGGTGCAGGTGATGGTGCGCGAACTGTTCCCGCGTGCCACCGTCGTCACGCCCAACCTCGACGAGGCGGCCCTGCTGGTGAGCCACGGGATCGTCGAGGCGGACGACATGGAAGGCGCTGCCGCCGAGCTGCTCGCGCTGGGTGCGAACGCTGTGTTGCTCAAGGGCGGCCATCTGCAGGGCGACGAGGTCGTCGATCTGCTGGCCAGTCGCGATGCGACGCCGCTGCGCTGGCATGCGCAGCGCATCGTGAGCCGCAACCTGCACGGCACCGGCTGCACGCTCTCCTCGGCCATCGCCTGCGGGCTGGCCCGCGGCGACGACCTGCCGCATGCGGTCGGTGCCGCGCATGCCTATGTGCAGTCGGCCATGCGTGCCGGTGCGCAGGTGGCCACGGGGCAGGGCCACGGGCCGCTCAACCATGGCTTCGCGCCGCAGCCAGCGCAGCTGGTGCCACTGCACGTGCGCGCGTGAGGCGCGCCAGCACGAAGGTTGCCGCCAGCGTCGGCAGCGCCGAGCCGGCCTCGGGGGCCCAGGCCGCGAGGCCGTGGTACAGGGCGATGCCGCCGATCCACAGCAGCGCCGCCACGGGCTCGACGCGCCGCGCGGTCGGGGCGGCGTCGCCGCTGCCCAGGCGCCCGAGGATCACGCCGTACAGCGGCACGAACACCGAACTCAGCATGAGCAGGAAGGGCTCCAGCGTGTGCATGGGCAGCACCAGCGCCAGCCCGGTGCACAGCAGCGCCAGGCCCAGGCCCCAGCGCCGCACGCTCCAGCGCGGGCGCAGGCTGTGGGCCGACACGGCGCCCGAATAGACGTCGCCGTACGCGTTGTCCAGTTCGTCGATGAGGATCAGCCCCAGCGCGACCAGGCCGCCCTGCGCCAGCAGCAGCGCGGTCACCAGGCCGGTGCCCGGCTCGGCCACGCTGACCACCATCACGCCCAGCGCATAGCACCAGATGTTGGCCACCGCATAGCCCAGCCAGGTGCCGCCGAAGGCACCGCCGAGGCCACGCGTCGCGCGCCGGCCGTGGCGTGCGTAGTCGGCCACCAGCGGCAGCCAGGACACGGGCATCGCGATCACCAGATCCATCGCGCCGAACAGCCCCATGCTGCCGTCGCCGGGCCGCGACCAGAAGGCCGCCCAGCCCTGGGCATGCAACCGGGTTGCGAACTGCCAGCTCAGCCACAGCAGCGAAACGATCACAAGCGGCAGGCCGAAGCGGCTGACGAAGCGGCGAACCAACGTCACCATCGAGCCGCCCAGGAGGCCCAGCAATACGGCACCCCACAGCAGGGTGGGCAGCAGCGTGCCGAGCCAGCCTGGGGCGGTCCATCCGGTCGCCTGTGCGGCGATGGCCTGCGTGCCTTCGCGCATCACGACCAGTTCGAAGGTGGTCCAGCCGATGAGCTGCGCGATGTTCAGCAGCACCGGCAGGCGCGCGAAGGCGCCGCCGTAGGTGGCATGCATCAGGCCGGCGCTGGCCAGCCCGCTCTGGCAGCCCAGGCGCGCCGTCCATGCCAGCAGCCCGGCACCGATCGCCGAGCCCCCCACGATCGCGAGCGCGGCGTCGCGCGTACCGACTGCGGGCACCAGGTAGGCGCCGATCTGCATGACCAGCAGCCCGACGCCGAGGCTGAACCACAGCGAGGCGTGGTCGTGCCAGCGGAACACGCGCTGCGCGTCGGGCAGCGGCGTCAGGGCTTCGTTGAGGGCCGGCGGGACGGCCGGCTCGGTGTGGATCGCCATCGATTTGCTCCGTGCAAAGTCATGGCAGGTGGGCGGTTTCCGGCATGGACGGTCGATGGAGACGGGTCTCTGCCGGAGGTCGGCAGCCGGATCGGCTTCCCTGCGCGAGGATTACCTCAATCAGGTTCAAAGGGACTCTCTCAGTCGGCGCCTGCAGCGGCAGGGCCAACACCCCCAGCGAACGCCCGGCATGAGGGCCGGGCAAGGCGCATGTTAGCGCTTCCCGCGCTGCCCTTGACGACCGCGGCCTAGTCCGCGGGCAGGCCGGCCTCGGCGAGCCATCGTGCCGCCGCTTGCATCTGGCGCCGATGGGCGGGCGCGGTGGCGGCGGGCATGCGGCGCAGGAATTCCGCGACGCTGCGAAAGGGGGAGCGCGTGCGCAGCACCGCGACCCACTGCGTGGCCAGGGCGTCCTGCCCCAGCATCCGGGCCGCCACGGCGCCGACCGCATAGGGGGTGGGGAAGGCAGGATTCACGGCCATGGCGCGCTGCGCGGCGTCGAGCGCGGTGGCCGCGTCCTGTCGGGCAAGTGCACTCCAGCCCAATGCGAGATGCCACACGGCGCGCAGCGGCTCGCGCGGGCTGAGTGCGAAGGCGCGGTCGCACAGGGAAGCCGCTTCTTCCGGGTGCCCCAGGCGTGTGCGCACCAATGCCAGCAGCCCGAAAGCCGGCGCGAACGAGGCCGAGAGCCTGAGGCAGTGGCGCAATGCTTCTTCGGCGCGCACCGTCTCGCCGCGCGAATAGGCGATGAGGCCCAGCACATAGTGAGCGTCCGGTTCGTCGGGCGCGAGGTCGAGCGCGCGCTCGGCATGGCCCATGGCTGCGTCCAGAGGCAGCTTTTCCGCCGTGGCGCCCGGCGCCGATTCCCAGTCGAACTGGGCCGCGCGCCAGGCAGCGCTGGCGAGGCAGACTTCGGCCAGGGCACAGCCGGGGTCGCCGGCGAGCGCCTGCCGCGCCCAGGCCTGGGCGCGCAGGTTCGTGGCCTGCGATTCGGGCCGTGCGAACAGCTCGACCCAGGCGCGCGCCGCCAGGTCGCGTGCCGACGCGTGCGGGGGCGCGTTGGCCGCGTCTGCGCCAGGGGTGCGTGCGTGGAACTCGAAGGTCAGGGTGCGGGCCAGCCGTCCGACCACGATGTCCGCGGCCTGCGTCCACTGGCGCGCTTTCAGCTCGATCGTCTCTGTCCAGGTCTGGCGCTGGCTCGGTCCGTCGATGAGTGCCACCTCGATCCACAGGCGCTCGCCGGGCACCTGGCGCACCCGTCCGTCGACCACGCAACGCACGCCCAGTTCGCGGGCCAGCTCGGCGGCGGACCTGCCGCGCTCGCCGTAGCGCAGCATGGTGCCGCGCGCCAGCACGCTGAGCTCCCCGTGGCGCGACAGCTCGCCGATCAGGCGGTCGGTGAGGGCCGGCGGGATGAAGTCCAGCGCGGGCTCGACCCCGATGGCCTCGAAAGGCAGCACGGCGATGGAATGCGCATCGAGCGTAGGCTCGGTCGCGTGCTGTACCGGCCAGCGCAGCCGGTAGCCCTTGCGAGGCACCGATTCGATCGCCTCGCGCCCCTCCGCATCCCGGCCCAACAGCTTGCGCAGGCGAGACACGCCCTCGTAGAGCGAACTGGGGGTGACGACCACGCCGGCCCACACGGTGGCCAGCAGCGAAGACGCCGGCACCACCGCACCGCTGGCGCGCGCCAGCACCAGCAGAAGCCGCATGGCACGCGGCTCGAGCTTGTGCGAGGTGCCGTCGCGCTCGATCCGGTCGGCCAGCGCGAGCACCGTCCAGTCGCCGATGCGCAGCGCGCCATCCGGCTCGCCTCGCGGCGGTTCGTCAGAGGTGGAGGTCACGGCGTGGTGCGCGGACGAGGGATGTGGCCGATCTTAAGAAAAGCCCAAGATCCGTCCAGTGCCGGGCGCGCACACTGGCTGTACACCCTCGAACTTCGGAGCTCGCCATGCCATCCCTTCGCCGTCGACATGTCCTGCTGTGCGCGCTGTGTGCCGCCGGTGCCACCTTCCGCGCCGCGGCACAGGCAGCCCACGCCACCGTGGTAGTGCCATTTGCGGCCGGCTCGGCGCCGGACACGGTGGCACGCCTGCTGGTCGAGCCCATGGCCGCCGAGCTCGGCATGCCGGTGGTGGTGGAGAACCAGCCCGGCGCGGGCGGCATGGTCGGGGTCGCGCATGTCGCGCGCGCCACGGCGGACGGCCGCACCGTGGTGCTGTCGGGCGACGCCGCGCTCGTCATGCCCGACCCGCAGGGTCTGCGCCGCTACGACCCGGTGCGTGACCTGGCACCGGTCTCGCGGCTGGTCGCCACGCCCAATGTGCTGGTGGTGGGCACCGGCCTCGGCGTGAGCGATCTCGCGGGGCTGATGGCCTGGGCACGGTCGCAGCCGCCGGGCACGGTGAGCTATGCGTCGGTCGGTGCGGGAACCTCCTCGCACCGCGGCGGGCGGTTGCTGGCCCGGCGCCTGGGGGTGCCGCTGGCGCATGTGCCATACGCGCAGAGCCCGCTGCCGGACGTGGTCGCGGGCCGTGTGAGCCTCTTCTTCGCCAACGTGGCGACGGCGATGCCGCTGGTGCGCGAGGGTCGGCTGGTCGCACTCGGCGTGGCGTCCGCCCAGCGTTCGCCGATCGCGCCGGAACTGCCGACCTTGTCGGAGGCCGGACTGCCGGACTTCGAATCCGCCGCCTGGTTCGCGCTGCTCGCCCCCGCGGGCACGCCCGGCATTGCGCTGGAGCGCTGGCAGAGGGCGGCCCGCGCGGCGATGGGATCGACCGCCGTGCGCGTCCGCCTCCAGGCCTTGGGCATCGAACCCGTCGGCTCCACGGCCGCGGAGCTGCGCACGACCATCGAGCAGGAAACGCGTCGCTGGGCCGCGCTGGCCGAGTGAGGCGACGATGGCCATCTCCCCCGCCGCCGTGGCGCGCGCCGCCCGCGATCCGCTGGCCCCGGCGTGCCTCTATGCCCGTGCTCTGGCCTGGGCCTTCACGCTGTTCAGTTCAGCCCGGGTCGTGGCCTACGTGCCGACGATCTGGGCGCTCTGGCACAGCGGCGACTCGCAGCAGCACTCGCTGTTCACGTGGATCACCTGGACCGGTGCCAACGCCACCATGGCGCTGTGGTTGTGGGAACAGAATGGGCGGCGCCCGTCGCGCGCCGTGGTGGTCAGCCTGTGCAACGCGGTGATGTGCGCCGCGACGCTGGTGCTGATCGTCGCGCTGCGCCACTGAGTGCCCGATACCGGCACGTTGCGAGGCCGCTTACTCTGCCAGCGCCTTGCGCAACCGGGTGAGCCGGGCGTCGTGCGGATCGCGCTGCACCGTGAAGCCCAGCGCACGTGCCAAGCCGATCATGGGCGCGTTCTCGTGCAGCGTGACGTCGGACAGCTCGCGCACGCCCGCTGCGCGAGCCGCCTCGACCAGGCGCGAGAGCAGCACGCGCGCCAGTCCGCGGCTCTGCCAGGCATCGGCCAGCACGATGGCGAACTCGGCGCTGCCGCGAGCGGCGGCCCGCGCATCGACGCTGGGCGCGTAGCGTGCCACGCCGACCTCGGTCTGTACGCCGTCCACGCAGGCGATCGCCACCAGGGCCAGCGCATGCGGGTAGTCGGTTTCGGTCATGCGCTGCAGCTCGTCGGGCTGGGGCATGCGCGGCGACAGCAGGCGCATGTAGCCGGTGTGCGGCGAGAGGCCACGCACGAAGCGTGTGTGTCGCGGCAGGTCCTGCGGCCGGATGGGACGCAGGGTGACCGGCGTGCCGTCACGCAGGCTCAGGTCTTCGACGAGCGCCTGCGCCCAGTCGGGGAGGTCGGGGCGGGCGCCGCAGTCGCCGGCGAATTCGCGGTCGGCATCCATCGCATCGGGCCAGATCGGGCCATCCAGTATGCGAAGCGCGGCGGGCGCGGTGCAGCGGGTTTGTGCCGGGGGCGGCGCGTCAGCTGTGCGGCACGCCCAGCAGCTCGTGCAGCCGCGTGCTGGTCGTCGTGTACTGCAGCGGCGGCACCTTGCCGTCGAAGACGATCTCGGCGGCGGCCCAGGCGGCCAGCGTGGCCTCGTGGAAGCCGCAGACGATGAGCTTCTTCTTGCCCGGGTAGGTGTTGATGTCGCCCACGGCAAAGAGGCCGCGCTCGCGTGTCTCGTAGCGCGCGGTGTCGACCGGCACCTGCTTGCGCTCGAGTTCGAGGCCCCAGTCGGCGATCGGGCCCAGGCGCGGCGAGATGCCCTGGCAGACCACCAGCGCATCGAGTCGCAGCACGACGGTCTGCCCTTCAGGCGTGGCGATGACGAGCTGCCGTCCGTCGAAGGCGCCCGGCTGGCCGATCACGAGGCGGATGTCGCCGGCGTCGATGCGTGCGCGCAGCCGCGCCACCGCCGCCTCGTCACCCCGGAAGGCGTCGCGCCGGTGCAGCAGCATGACCTCGCGCGCCACGCCCACCAGCGCCAGCGCGGTCTCGACCGCGGCCTCGTCACCGCCGTGCACGACCACGGACTGGCTGGCGAAGCGGCTGAAGTCCGACGGGTGATAGAAGAGTTGGCGACCCTCGTAGGCCTCGGCCCCGTCGACGCCGAGCTTCTTGGGCACGAAGGCGCCCACGCCGGCGGCGAGGAAGATGGTCCTGACGAGGAAGGTCTTGCCTCCGGTGGTGCCGGCACGCCAGCGGCTGTCGGGTTCGCGTACGAGGGTCGATACCTGCTCGCCCAGGTGCATCGGCACCTTGAAGGGCGCGAGTTGCGCGAGCAGCGCCTGCGCCAGCCCGCGGCCGGTGGTCGCGGGGGTGCCGGGAATGTCGTAGATGGGTTTGTCGCCGTACAGCTCGACGCACTGGCCGCCCGCGTGGGACAGGGCGTCGACGATGTGGCAGGGGATTTCGAGCAGGCCCAGCTGGAAGGCCTGGAACAGCCCCACCGGTCCGGCGCCGATGATCAGCGCATCGGTTTCGATCGGTGCTGCGGTGTCGTTCACCAGGGCCGGCTTACTTGATCAGCTCGCCGATCTTGCCCGTCTTGTCCTTCCACTCGTCGGCGTCGGGCAGCGCGGGCTTGCGCTTGGTGATGCTCTTCCAGCCGTCGGCCACGGCCAGTTCGGCATTGAGCTTGATGAAGGCCAGCTGATCAGCCGGGAGATCTTCCTCGGCGTAGATCGCATTGACCGGGCATTCGGGGATGCACACGGCGCAGTCGATGCACTCGTCCGGATCGATCACCAGCATGTTCGGCCCCTCGCGGAAGCAATCCACCGGACACACGTCGACGCAATCGGTGTATTTGCAGCGGATGCAGTTCTCGGAGACGACGTGGGTCATGGCGCTATGGCTGGTGAGGCGGGTCGGGGAAAACCCGGCATTTTAAGGGCTCGGCGCAGGCTGTGCCGGCGCGCGGACAAGCACGGCCGCCGAGGTGCGGTGCGAGGCCGTGTCGACCAGCACCATCGACCCCAGCGCGCGCGACTGCGTGAAGGGCAGCACCGCCAACGGCTGCTGCAGCGCAAGCACCACCTCGCCGATGGCATTCGGCTCCAGCTGCGTGGCGGCTTCGGCCTCCAGCGTGTTGACGTTCAGCCGGTGCGCAATGCGCGTCACCTTGGCCTTGACCCAGCGGTGGCCCTGCAGCGCCCAGTACACGCGGCCCGGCACCAGCGGCTCGTCGTCGAGCCAGGCCACGGTGGCGGTGATCTCGCGCACGGGCTGGAAGGCCTCGGGCTCGAGCAGCCAGTCGCCGCGCGACACGTCCACCTCGCGGTCGAGCACGATGCCGGCGCTGTGGCCGGCGTGCACGCCGCGCTCCTGGCGCGTATGGGTGAGCACGCGCGCCACGGTCGCATGCTGCCCGCTGGGCAGGATGGCGATGCGCTGGCCCGGCACGACCTGGCCGCTGGCCACGCGGCCCCAGAAGATGCGGCGGCCCTGGCTCGTATCGGAAGATCCGGAGAACTTTTCGACCCATTGCACGGGAAAGGCAAAGGGCACGGCTTCGTCCTGCGACGTGACCGGCAGGCCCTCGAGCAGTTCGAGCAGGCTCGGGCCCTCGTAGCCGGCCCAGCCGGTGCTGCCTTCGCGGTGACGCGAGGTCACGTTCCAGCCCTTGAGGGCCGACACCGGCACGATGGCCGTGAGCTGCACGCCGGCGGCTTGCGCGAAATCGTTCAGTGCGGCGCTGATGCGCTCGAAGGCCAGCTCTGCGTCGTCGATGGCATCGAGCTTGTTCACGGCGACCACGATCGACTGCACGCGCAGCAGGTGCGCCAGCAGGGTGTGGCGGCGGGTCTGCGGCAGCAGGTCGCGCACGACGACTTCGCCGTCGCCCACCTCGGCGGCCCACTTGAGCTTGGTCGCGTCGACCAGCACCACCGCGGCATCGGCGCTCGACGCGGCCGTGACCATGTTGCGCGTGTATTGCTCGTGGCCCGGCGCGTCGCCGATGATGAACTTGCGCTTCGCGGTCGAGAAGTAGCGGTAGGCGACGTCGATCGTGATGCCCTGTTCGCGCTCGGCCGACAGGCCGTCGGTCAGCAGGGCGAGGTCGGTTTCGCCGTTGCGTTGCACGCCGGCCAACTGGTCCTGCAGCACCGTCTTGCTGTCCACCAGCAGGCGCCCGATCAGCGTGCTCTTGCCGTCGTCCACGCTGCCGCAGGTGATGAAGCGCAACGCGGTGCCGGTGTCGCCTTGGGCGGCGGATTCAGAGCCAAAAGTGCCTGCAGCGCCCGCGGTGTCTGCGCGAGCAGCTATCGAATTCGTAGCAGTCATCAGAAATATCCGTCCTTCTTGCGCTTCTCCATGGAAGCTTCCGAGGTCTTGTCGTCCATGCGCGTCGCGCCGCGCTCGCTCACGTCGGCGGCCAGCGTCTCGATCACCACGTCGCCGGCATCGGCGGCCAGGCTCTCGACCGGCGCGGTGCAGGTGATGTCGCCCACGGTGCGAAAGCGCACGTTGCGCACTTCGACCGTCTCGCCGTCGCGGGGCGGCGTGAGTTCGGTCACGGGCATCAGCAGGCCCTTGCGCTCGACCACTTCGCGCGGGTGCGTGTAGTAGATCGAGGGCAGTTCGATCTGCTCGCGCTCGATGTACTGCCACACGTCCAGCTCGGTCCAGTTGCTGATGGGGAATACGCGGAAGTGCTCTCCCGGCGCCAGGCGGGTGTTGAACAGCGTCCACAGCTCGGGGCGCTGGTCCTTGGGCTGCCATTGGCCGAAGGCGTCGCGGTGCGAAAAGATGCGCTCCTTGGCGCGGGCCTTTTCCTCGTCGCGGCGCGCGCCGCCGATCAGTGCGTCGAAGCGGAATTCCTCGATGGCTTCGAGCAGCGTGACCGACTGGTGCACGTTGCGCGACTCGCCCGGATGCGCCAGGCGCACCGTGCCGCGCGCCATCGAATCCTCCACGCTGCGCACGATGAGCTCCGCGCCCAGTTCCTTCGCGCGGTGGTCGCGGAAGGCCGTCACTTCGGGGAAGTTGTGGCCCGTGTCGATCATCAGCAGCGGGTAGGGCAGGCGGCCGGCGCCGAAGGCCTTCTCGACGCACTTGAGCAGCACCAGCGAGTCCTTGCCGCCCGAGAAGAGCAGCGTCGGGCGCTCGAAGGCGGCTGCGACCTCGCGCAGGATGAAGATCGCTTCTTCCTCGAGCGCGTCGAGGTGGGTGTTGGACAGGCGGGCAGGCGAATGCATCGTCGTGGCGGCTTGCAGCAGGTCGGGTTCGGTGCGGGCGTTCATGGGGTCGGGGTCGGGAGCGGACATCCGTACGCGAAGGGCGCGAAGGTCACGCGAAGGACGCAAAAAAATTACTTGGAGGTTCTTTCGCGTGTTTTGCGAAACCTTCGCGACCTTCGCGTATGGAGGTCCGATTTCAATGGCTCAGATGCAGACCGCACTCGCGGTTGTCTTCGCCCTTGGTCGGGTCCACGTAGTCGAAGTTGTTGGGCAGGCCGTGCTTTTCGCAGTACGCGTACAGGTCCTTGGACGACCAGTGCAGCAGCGGGGCGACCTTGATCAGGCCGTCGGGGTTGATGCTGACGGGGTCCATCTGTGCGCGCACGGCGGTGTCGGCGGCGCGCAGGGCGGTGAACCAGACCTTTGGTGCGGTCTCGCGCAGGGCGCGGGCGAAGGGCTCGAGCTTCACCTCTTCGGTGAAGGCCGAATGGCGCGGGTCGTCCAGCGCGGGCGTCGGGCCGTCCACGGCTTCGCGGTGCGCGCGCGAGCGAAGCGGAAGGTAGATCTTCAGGTTCAACTTCAGCTGCTTCGTCACTTCGTCGGCGAAGCGGTAGGTGGCCTCGGTGTTGTAGCCGTTGTCCATCCAGACCACCGGCACGTCGGGCTGGACCTGCGTCACCAGGTGCAGGATCACGGCTTCGAAGGGTCGGAAGTTGGTCGTGACGATGGCCGGCTGATTCAAGCCGAGGGCCCAGTCGACCAGGCCCTCGGCGTTGCGGCCGAGGCGGTCGTTGATGTCTGCAAGATCGATGCTCATGGGTGCGATTCGTTGAAGCGGGTCGCCGTGCGCAATGCCTCAGCACCCGAGGCCCGCACTTTAGGGAGCACCCTTATGAAAGCAAACGATCTTTTAGTTCGCGCTTTATGCGGATAAGCAAATGCGCCAGTGTTCATGCGGCTTCCCGCAGGATCGGCGCGCGAATCCGGATAAGGCGGGGAGGCAGGGGAGCCCGGATCGCGGATGGCGTCCAAGAACACGCGTGCGTTCACGCCGAGCTTGTCGAAGCGCCCCGCAGGACTTCGACAAGCGCAGTCCGAACGGCGGGTTGCTGATCGCGACCTGGTGTCAGCGGCAGATCGTCACGAACGTGACGAATTCGGCCGCCAGGCCCGTCTGGCGGGCGCTGGCGGCCGATTGCACTTTTCGTTTTCGGGGCGGTTCAGTCGCGTGCGAACAGCGGCTCGGGCTGCTGCGCATCGCCCTGGTAGTAGGCAGCGAAGCGGTCGAACTGGCGTTGCGCGGCGGAGGCGTCCACGCCTTCCTTGAGCACGGCGCTGGAGAAGCCCGTGCGCTGCATCTGCACCAACTGGTCGATCAGCACGTCACCCGTGGCGCGGATGTCGCCGGTGAAGCCCAGGCGCCGGCGCAGCAGGAAGGCCTGGCTGTAGGCGCGGCCGTCGGTGAATTTCGGGAACACGAGGTCGATGCGCTCGACGTCCTGCAGGCAGTTCTCGATCGCGAGCGGATCGGCGTCGTTGGCGAGCTGCAGCACCTTCGGGTCGCCGTCGTCGACGTGTTCCTCGGCGGCCAGGATCTTCAGCGTGCGGTTCATGCCGACACCTCCTCGGCCTTGAAGCGCGCACCGTTGGCGGCCGCCTTGAACGGATCGTGGCCCACGCGGCGCAGCGTGTCGATGAAGGTCTCGCCGGCGTTGCGGGTGTCGCGGTAGGTGTTGAGCACCGCCTCGATCACGTCCGGCACCTCGGCCGCAGAGAACGAGGGGCCGACCACCTTGCCGGCCTGCGCCGGGCCGCTCAGGTCCGAACCATCGGAGCCCGCGAGCGTGACCTGGTACCACTCCTTGCCGTCCTTGTCGACGCCGAGGATGCCGATGTGGCCGCTGTGGTGGTGCCCGCAGCTGTTGATGCAGCCGCTGATGTGCAGGTCGATCTCGCCCAGGTCGTCGAGTTCGTCCAGGTCCTGGTAGCGCTCGGTGATGGCTTCGGCCACGGGAATCGAGCGCGCATTGGCCAGCGCGCAGAAGTCGCCGCCGGGGCAGGCGATCATGTCGGTGAGCAGGTGCACGTTGGCGCTGGCGAAGCCGGCCGCGCGGGCGGCGAGCCACAGGGCGTGCAGGTCTTCGGCGTGCACCCAGGGCAGCAGCACGTTCTGGTCGTGCGTCACGCGCACTTCACCGGCCGAGAAGCGGTCGGCCAGCGCGGCCACCGTGTCGAGCTGGTCGGCGTTCGCATCGCCCGGCGCCTGACTCAGTCGCTTGAAGGACAGCGTGACGGCGCGCAGGGCGGGGTTCTTGTGCGGTGCCACGTTGCGCTGCAGCCAGCGCGCGAACTGCACGTCGTCGGCGGCCTGTTCGCGCAGGGCGGCCTCGGTGGCCTCGGCGCTCTGGTACACGCGCTGCGCGAGGGCAGGCGGCACGAAGGAGGCGGCCACGCGGTCGAACTCGGCCTGCGTGATGGTGTGCGGTGCGCCGTCGTGCGCGACGATCTGCTGGTACTCGGCCTCGACGTCGTCGATGTAGCGCTGGCCCTCGGCCTTCACCAGGATCTTGATGCGGGCCTTGTAGATGTTGTCGCGGCGGCCGTAGCGGTTGTAGACGCGGATCACGGCCTCGAGGTAATTCATGATCTGCTGCCAGGGCAGGAACTCGCGCAGCACCGTGCCCACGATCGGCGTGCGGCCCATGCCGCCGCCCACCTGCACGCGGAAACCGATCTCGCCCGCGTCGTTCTTGAGCAGCTTCAGGCCGACGTCGTGCCAGCCGGTGGCAGCGCGGTCCTCGGCGGCGCCGGTGATCGCTATCTTGAACTTGCGCGGCAGGAAGGCGAACTCGGGGTGCAGCGTGCTCCACTGCCGCATGATCTCGGCGTAGGGGCGGGGGTCGACCACCTCGTCGACCGCCACGCCGGCGCGCTCGTCGCTGGTGATGTTGCGGATGCAGTTGCCGCTGGTCTGGATGCCGTGCATGTCGACCGAGGCCAGCAGGTCCATCACGTCGGCCGACTTGGCCAGCGGGATCCAGTTGTACTGGACGTTCTGCCGCGTGGTGAAGTGCGCGTAGTGCGTGGGCAGCTTGTGCGAGCCCAGCTTGCCCTGGGTCTCGATGGCGGTCTTGTAGACCTCGGCCTCGGGCTCGTCGTACTCGCGCGCGATCTTCGCGAGCACGCGCAGCTGGCGGCTGCTGAGTTCGCCGTAGGGCACGGCCACGCGCAGCATCGGCGCGTAGCGCTGCACGTACCAGCCGTTCTGCAGGCGCAGCGGGCGGAACTCGTCTTCGGGCAGCTTGCCCGCTTGCCAGCGCTCGAGCTGGTCGCGGAATTGCGCGGCCCGAAGGCGCACGAACTGGCGGTCGAAATCTGTGTACTGGTACATCGTGTGGCGGTCGGAAGGCCCGTCGGGAGGTGGCGGCGCGGCCGCAGGCGCCAGCCTTCGGAGGAAGGCGGAACTCTAGGGGCAGCGCTTATGAAAGCAAACGATTTTCTGGTTCGCGCCTTATGCGGATAAGCATATGCACCAGCAACCATGCGGGTTGCAGGCCCTTGGACGCCGCTTGCCGGATAAGGGCGGCGGGGGCGCGAACCCGCGATTCTAGGAAGTGCCCGCCCGGCCTGCAGGCGTGCCCGAACCGGCCGAGAGGTCGGCCTGGATCTCCTCCAGCCGGCGCCCGCGCGTCTCCACGCCGGCGAGGCCCAGCAGCAGCGCCGCCACGGCCATGGGCACGGCGATGAGCGTGGCCGACAGCGCCAGGTGGCCGAACACGCCCAGCACCCCGAAGCCCGCGCCGATGATGCCGCCGGCCTTGGAGCTCGCGGCGATCAGGCCTGAGCCGGTGCCGCGCAGGTGCACCGGGTAGATCTCGGCGGCGTAGGGGATCAGCATCGCGATCACACCGCTGGCGCTGAGCAGCAGCAGCGCCGTGGCCGCCACCATCGCGGCCGGCGACTGCACCCGCAGCACGGCAATGACGCCGAAGACGGCCAGCGCGAAGGCGGTGAGGGCGATGAAGAGCACCAGCGCCTTCACGCTGCTCCAGCGGTGGTAGAGCCAGATCACGAGCGCGGTGCCGGGCAGCGCCAGCAGGGCCGAGCGCGCGAGCAGCGCGTTGGCCGCGCCGGTGTCCATGCCCATCGCGCCCAGGTTGGTAGGCAGCCACAGCAGGAAGCCGAAGTTCGCCAGGCCCCAGGCCAGGCCGCAGACGATCAGGCCCCAGGTGATGCGCGCATGCGGCCCGCGCAGCAGCGCGCGCACGCCGCCGGCCGGGGGCTCGGGCTCTACCACGACGGCGGCGTCGGTCGGTGAGGCGGTCGCTGCGGCGCCCGAGAAACGCGCCAGCACCGCACGGGCCGCGTCGGGCAGCCCCGCGTTGGCCAGGAAGCGCGGCGACTCCGGGATGTAGCGCCCCAGAAAGATGATCAGCAACCCGGTGGGCAGGCCCAGCAGCCACAACGCGCGCCAGCTGAACAGGGGCACCAGCAGGTCGGCCGAGCCGGCGGCCAGCAGGTAGCCGGCCGAGGTGCCGATGCCGCCCAGCGCCACCAGCAGCCAGCCGCGATGCGCGGCGGGCACGGTCTCGGCCATCAGCGTGAAGGCGATCGGCAGCAGCCCGCCGGCCGAGGCGCCCATGAGGAAGCACATCGCCAGGTTCCAGCCGAAGGTCGGCATCGCGCCGCAGATGGCGGTGCCGATGAACATCAGCGCCGACAGCAGGATCGCCGAGCGGCGCCCGAACATGTCGGCCAGCCGGCCCCAGAGCACCGAGCCCACGGTGGTGCCGGTGAGCGCGACCAGCGCGAGGATGCCGGCCGTTTCCTTGCTGATGGCGTATTCGCGCGTCATGCCCGGCATGACGAAGCCCAGCGTCGCCGGCTTGAGCACGTCCACCGCCAGCGCGACGACCAGCACCACGACAAGCTTCCAGTGCTCGGCATTGAGCGGCACGCCGTCGGCCAGGTGGAACTGCAGCGGCTGCGCAGGGTGAAGGCGCGCACGCAGCTGGGCGATGCGCGGCATCAGCCCGTAGGCCGCCAGCAGCACGCCCAGCGGGATCATGGCCATGCCCACGAGCATGGGCGCGTCCATCTCCATGCCCACCATCTCGTAGCCGGTATGGCGGCCCATGAGGAACATGGGCGCGTGCGCGAGCACGCCGCCGATGATCGCGAGGCAACCGGCCCAGAAGGCCAGCGGATGGTGCAGGGAGAAGTCGTGGGGGGGAGCGCAACGCGGGAGGGGGACGATGGCGGCGGGGCCCGCATGCTACGCGGTCCTGCCGCCGGCGCATCGGTCAGCGGCACATCGGCCAGCCGCCGACCTCCAGGTGGAAATGGTCGGCATGCACCGCGTTGTAGCCGGGGCCCAGTACCCCGTCGAAGCTGCGGCAGGCGCCGGCCTGCAGGTCGAACAAGAAGGCCTGCACCGGGTCGGCGGCGCCGCGCCCGTCGGACCAGGGCCGTGCGGCATCGCGCCGCAGGACCAGCGTGCGCCCGCCTTCGAGCGTGACGCCCGAGACGTCGAGCGCATCGGCGGTGGCATGGCGGCTGCGGCGCCCCGTCGCACGCCCGTCGCCACTGTTGATGTCGCGGCACGCATAGCTGCCCAGGTGCTGCACCGAGGTGGCCGGCCGCCCGAAACGGCGGCGCGCCAGCGGCTGCAGTTCGTGCCGCTCCCACAGCGCGAAGGACAGGGCGGCGCGGCAGCTCAGCAGTGTGGGTGTGCCCAGGGCCACCTCGCGGCCGGCGCGCAGGCGCACGGCGTTGTCGAGCCCGCAGCCGCGCTGCAGCGGGCGGTCGGGCACGGGGTCGAAGCGCAGGCCCGCGGCCTGCAGCGCCACCAGGCAGGCGGCCGGGTCGGCGCGCGTGCGCCGCAGCTTCAGCGGCGTGAGCCAGTTGGGCGCCTCTGCCACATCCAGCGGCGCGAAGGGATCGTGGCGCGGCGGCAGCGTGAGCAGGCCGGCTCCTCGCAAGCCCCACACCGCGGCCGCGGCCGACAGCGCCATCGCCAGCAGCCAGGGCCGGCGGCGGCGAGGGCGTGGCGAGCCGGGATCGGTGGGCATGGATTTGAAGGAAAAGTGGCCGTAGCGCCCGTCGGGCGTGCGTGGAATGCTATCAAAAGAGAAGCATCCGTTTCGTTGTCCCCCCGCCCGCCACAATGCCGCATGGACCTCGACCTGCGCACGCTGACCCGACGCTTTGCCCAGCCGGGCCGGCTGGAGGCCATCCACCTGCGTCCCGCGCGGCGGGCGCCAGTGCAGGTGGTGCACGAAGCCACCGCCATCGCCGGCCGCGGGCTGGACGGCGACCGCAGCGCCCGGACGTCCACGCTGGGCGGCAAGCGGCAGGTCACGCTGCTGCAGGCCGAGCATCTGCCCGTGATTGCCGCGCTGGCCGCGCGTCCGCACGTGGAGGCCGCAGACCTGCGGCGCAACCTCGTGGTGTCGGGCCTGAACCTCATCGCCGCGCGTGCGCTGTTTCGCGACCAGCCGATGGTGCTGCGCATCGGCGATGCGGCGGTGCTGGAGCTCAGCGGCCCCTGCGAGCCCTGCTCGCGCATGGAGGAACTGCTGGGTCCGGGCGGCTACAACGCGCTGCGCGGCCATGGCGGCATGACCGCGCGCGTGCTCGCCGGTGGTGTGCTGCGTGTGGGCGATGCGGTGCGCTGCGAGCCGGGAGACTAGCGCGCGAGGCTCGAGCGAGCGAGCGCGCTGTGCGACAGCGGGCGCAGCTGCACCTGCACGTCGGCCACCTGCACCACTGGCTTCAGCAGCGCGAGCGCCGACAGTTCCCGCACCCGGGCTTCGCCCACCGCATCGCCATCGACCGCGCGCACCGAGGGGTGGCACATCAGCACATCGCCAGCGCGACCCTGTATCAACCAGGCCTGCAAGCGGCGCAGGTAGGCGCCGCGGCCGCCGTCGAAGCCGTACACGCCGAGCAGGTGGCGGCTCATGGGCAGCCCGCGGTGGCGTGCCAGCGCCTCCAGGCCGGGCCCGCCCAGCGCATGGATCAGGCGCTGCTTGGCAGGCACCTTCGGCGATGGACCTGCAGGCCGCGTGCTGCGCAGCCACGGAAGCGCGCCGGGGTAGCGCGTCGACAGCGCCTCCACGAGTTGCTCGCGCACGCCCGGCAACTGGTGCACATGGCGGTGGCCGTCGACGTGCGCGGGCGCACGGCCCATGGCCTGGTCGAAGCGGTCGAGCTGTGCGTCGATGGCGGCGCGCACGGCCTTCAGGTCGAGCTGGCGCGCCAGGCTGCGCAGGACCAGGCCGCGCAGCGGCGCCTCCGCGGGCGAGGCGTCCACGGCCGTGAGGTCCAGGTGCAGGCCGACGTCGGCCTGCGTCGGCGGCAGCACGCGCAGGCGCCGGGCGCCGGGCAGCCAGGCTGAACGCAGCACCATGCAGCTGGTGGCCGTGACGGCGCCGCGCTCGATCAACGCCAGCACGGCCTGGTTGACCCCCTCCGACAGGCCGTAGTCGTCGGCGCAGATGCACAGGGTGCGGGCTTCACCGGCTCCGTCCTGGGCGAGCCAGCTCATGCGGGCGCTCCTGCGAGCGAGGCGGCGCCCGGCGTGTCGGCGTGGGACAGGCAGTCTGCAGCTTCACCGGGCTGCCCGTCGTGACGCCACACGGCGATGTGGGCGTTGGACGTGACCGGTGTCATGCCCAGCACCCACGGCGCGAAGGCCTGGGCGTTCGTCGGGCCGATGACCCAGCTGCGTCCTGCGGCGCACACGGCCGCCGGCTGCGCCTCGATCGGCTGCAGGAGCCGCGTCGCAGCGTCGGCGTCGAAGCCGGCGGCGTCGGCCAGCTCCTTGCGCCAGTTGTCGCTCGCCTGCGCCACCTCGGGCCGCCAGTCGGCCGCCACGACCACCGGCGCCGGCATGCGCCAATAGAAGGGCAGCTCGTAGAAGTACTGGTCCAGCATGACCACCCGGTCGCCCGGCGCCACGGCCTGGCCGGCCGGCAGGCGAAGGGTGGCGTCGGGCGGCGTGCCGAGGCGGGCCGCCAGCACCACGCTGCCCAGGCACGCCAGCGCGGCAGCGCCGACCGTCGCTCCGAGCAGGCGGCGGCCGGTCGGCCCGGTGGCGGCGCGTCCGGCGAAGCGCGCGATGCCGGCGGCCAGCGGCGGCAGGGCGGGCAGCACGTAGCCGATGAGCTTGGAGCGGGGCAGCGAGAAGAACAGAACGACCACCACGGCCCAGGCCAGCATGAGCAGGTCGACGTCGTCGAGCCGGCGGCGCGCCAGGCCCGGCTCGCCCGCCGGCCGCCGCCTGGCGGCCAGCAGCCACGCCGACCATGGCAGGCACAGGCCCAGCAGCACCGGCAGGTAGAACCAGAAGGGGTGCTCGTTGTTGAAGCCGCTCGCCGCGAAGCGCCGGAAGTGCTGGGTGATGACGAAGTAGTCGAAGAAGGCCGGAAAGTGCCGCTGCATGGCGACGAACCACGGCCCGGCGATCGCGAGCAGCAACAGCCAGCCCGGCCACCACGCGGCCAGCCGCAGCACGCGCGGCCGCCGGCTGATCAGGGCCCAGAGCCCGTACACGCCCGCCGGCAGCACCACACCGATCAGGCCCTTGGCCAGCAGCCCCAGCGCAGCGGACGCGAAGGCCAGCGCCAGCGCACCGCGCCAGGGCCGGTTGCGCTCCCAGGCCATGGCGGCGTCCGCGGCCGCCAGCACGCAGGCGCCGATGCAGCCGGCCACCAGCATGTCGAGGTTGGCGAACTGCGCCCCCACGTAGAAGAAGGGTGCGCTGCACAGCATCGCCGTCGCCAGGCGGGCTTGCGCGCGCGAGACGTGACGGCGCAGGAACCAGAAGAGCGAGCCCGCCGCCATCCAGGCGCCCACCAGCGAAGGCAGCCGCGCCACCCATGGATGCGGACCCGCGACGGCCATGGCCGCGGCGCCGATCCAATAGAAGAGCGGCGGCTTGTGGAAGAAGGGCAGCCCGTTCAGGCGCGGCACCAGCCAGTCGCCCGACTGCAGCATCGCGTAGGCCACGCCGGCGTAGCGGCCCTCGTCGGGCGACGTCAGCGGCCGCCAGCCGATGCTCAGCGCCAACCAGAGCGCCGCGACGAGCAGGAAGGTCGCATCGCCGCGCGCGCCGCGTGGCCGCGGCGGCGCGGGGGTCATGGCGCCTTCTCCCCGAGGCCCTGGCCGCTCTGGTCGCGCACGACGAAGAGCGGGCGTCCCTTGACCTCTTCGAAGATGCGGCCGACGTATTCGCCCACCACGCCGAGCGACAGCATCTGCACGCCGATGAAGAACATCAGGCTGACGACGATGGTGGTCCAGCCCGGCACCGGGTTGCCGGACACGAGGTGATCCAGCACCAGGTAGGTGCCGTAGCCCAGGGCAGGAAGCGCCAGCACCAGGCCGAGGATGCTGATCAGCCGCAACGGCCAGGTGGTGAAGGACGTCAGGCCGTCCAGCGCCAGGTGCAACAGGCGCAGCGCCCCGAAACGGCTTCGGCCTTGCGCGCGCGGCGCGGGCGTGTAGGGCAGGGCGACGGCGCGGAAGCCGACCCAGGCATACAGGCCCTTCATGAAGCGGCTTCGCTCGGGCAGCGAGAGCAGCGCGTCGACCACCTTGCGGTCCATCAGCCGGAAGTCGCCCGCATCCTCGGGCAGGGGAACGCGGCTCGCGGCATTGACCAGACGGTAGAACAGGTGGCTGCCCCAGCGCTTGAGTGCGGACTCGTCCGCACGGTTCTCGCGCACGGCGTACACCACCTCGGCCCCCGCGCGCCAATGGGTCACCATCGACAGGATGAGAGGCGGCGCATGCTGGAGGTCGCCGTCGAGCAGCACGACGGCGTCGCCGTGCGCCGCGGCCAGACCAGCGCTCAGTGCCGCTTCCTTGCCGAAGTTGCGCGACAGACTCAGGCAACGGAAGCCCGAGAGCTGGCACCACTCGTGCGCCACCTGTGCGGTGGCGTCGGTGCTGCCGTCGTCGACCACGATCACCTCCCAGCGCAAGCCGCTCTGTTCGAGCGTGCGTTCAAGCAGCGGGAGCAGGTGGCGCAGGTTGGCTGCTTCGTTGAAGCAGGGCACCACGCAGGACAGGCCCGGCGTGTCCTGCGGGCGCGCGGGCTGGGGCACGGGATCGGCAGCGACCGCTGCCAGGCGTGGTGGGAGCGTCGGCAGGTCGGCCGCGGCAGACGGCCGTTGACGAAGCACCGCGCCTTGCGCAGCGCTCATGGCAGGCGCTCCTGCGTCGCTCCTGCGCCTTGCTGGATGCGTGCAAAGGCGGGCGCCAAGCGCCGTGTCGCGAGCCCCTGCAGCACCATGAACAGGCCTTGAATGGCCAGTGCAAGCACCAGCCCTGCGGCGATGTCCGAGGGGAAATGCACGCCCACATAGACCCGTGCCCAGCCAGTGGCGAGTGCGAGCAGCGCCGCTGCCGGCGCCCATCGGCGCAGGGTCGGCCGGGCCGCGAAGGCCAGCGCGATGAAGCACATCACGGTGGCATGGGTGCTGGGCATGGCGGGACTGGGGCCGTGCGCGATGTGGGCGGGGGCCAGGCCCAGCACGAAGGGCCGTGGCAGGCCGATGCGGTCCGCGAGCGCATGCGCCAGGAAGGACGCGACGCCGGCCATCGCCAGCGCCGCCAACAGATAGCCGCGGTCGCGGGGCTGGCGCCAGGCGGCCCAGCCCATCAGGGCGGCGCACAGCCAGGCGCCGCCCTCGGCAATGGCGGACGCGACGGGGAGCAGCCAGGCAGCGGGAGAGGGGCCGGCGGTCATCAGCAGGAACAGGTGGGTGTCGGGATGTGTCATGCGCCGCCTCGTGGACGGCGCTCGCGCCGCGCCTGAAGGCGGGATCGGAAAAGAGGATTCATGGCGGGCTCCGGCAGGAACGATCGACCGTCGCAGCCAGGCTGCGACGGGGCCTGCGGCGCAAGGCGCCGCGCGTTCAGCGGAAGACCAGCGGAGGCGCGAGGGCCGGTGGGTGCGCTCGCCAGGGCGCGGAAGGCGGCGGTGCGCCGCCACGGGTGCAGGGGCGTGGTGGCGGTGGCGCCGCAGACCGACGCACGCAGAGGACCGCCTGCACCACCACCAGCGGCAAGGCCAGGGCCAGCAGCGCGACGAAAGCACCGAGGGCATCGCCGAGGGCATGCGGTGACTGCATGCCTGCACCGAGCGGGACGAACAGCGTGGTTTCATGCTCGCGCGCATGGTCGACCCGCTCGTCCTGCTCGAACTGCGTCGTCTGGCTCATGGGCCGGATGCGAAAGCCCGGCTCGTCCTCCCAGCCATCGGCACGGAAATGCACCGCGATGAAAGGCTGCAGCGCCGACAGCAGCAGCGCGCCGATCCACCAGGCCAGGCACTGGGTGGACAGCAGGCGACGCAGGCGCACGGTGGACATGGCGCAATGCTAGGCGCGACGCGTGAACATCGACTGACTGCGGCGTTCAGGGTTGGGCAAGGTCACGCAGGTCGGCTCGCGATCAGGACGGCGTTGGTGCCGCCGAAGGCAAAGGAGTTGGACATCACATGCCGCAGCGGCGGCACCGCACGCGGCGACGGCCCGTGCACCAGGTCGATGCCGAGTGCATCGCCCGGCGCGCGCGCGCAGGCCGGCAGCCGCGCGGTCTGCATCGCATGCAATGCGCAGATCAGCTCCACCGCGCCGCCCGCACCCATCAGGTGGCCATGCAATGCCTTGGTCGCGCTGACCGGCACGCCGCGTGCGCCGAAAACCTCGGCCAGCGAACCCGCTTCGGCCACGTCGCCCGCCAGCGTGCCGGTGCCGTGCGCGTTGACGTGACCGATGTCCGCCGGCACCAGGCCAGCATCGGCCAGCGCCGCCTTCATGGTGCGCACCTGGCCCGCGCTGTCCGGTGTGCTGATGTGCGCGGCGTCGCAACTCGTGCCATAGCCCGAGAGCAGCGCCAGCACCGGGGCGCCGCGCCGGCGCGCGGAATCCACCGACTCGACGACCAAAGCTGCCGCGCCCTCACCGAGCGCGAAGCCTGCCCGGTCGTCGGCGAATGGACGACATACGGTACGAGGGTCGGCGTTCACGGGCGCCAGCACCTTCATCGCCTGCCAGCTCGCGATCACGCCCGGCGACAGCAGGGCTTCGTGGCCGCCGACGACGGCCATGTCGACCCAGCCCGCACGGATGGCACGCATCGCCTCGCCGATCGCCACGGCCGACGAGGCGCAGGCGCAGGCATAGCCCATCGATGCGGCTCGCGCCCCGAAGGCCATCGACAGCTCGGCCGCTGCCGCGTTGGGCATCGTGGTCAGCACGGTGGTGGGCCGCAGGCGGCGGTGTCGCGCGTAGAGCTGCTCGGTGCTCTGGTCGAAGCTGGATGCGCCGCCCATGCCGGCGCCCCAGTACACGCCCAGGCGCTCAGGCTCCACCGGACGCGCATCGCCCATGAGCCCGGCCTGCGCAGCGGCCTCGCGTGCAGCCGTCAGCGCCAGCGCGGTGCCGCGGTCGAGCGCCACGCCCGAGGGGCCGCGCACCTGCCGCTCCTCGAAGCCGGCGCAGGCGGCAGCGCCGAAGGTGAAGCGTTCCACGCCCTCGATCACCACCTCGCGCGCCGCGACGGCGCACAGGTTGTCGGACAGCGTGTCGTGCACGGCACGGACGGTGGCCCCGAGCGGTGTCACGGCGCCCAGGCCGGTGATGGCCAGCGGTGCGCTGTTCATCGCTCGACGCTCAGGCATGCGCGGGCGCAGCGCTCGCGGCGCCTCCGGCCTGCTCCTCGGCCAGACGCGCATCGATCGCGTCGCACAGGTCGCCCAGCGTGATGCCCGCTTCGCGCGGGTCCAGCCTGTCCTCGGGCAGGCGCAGGTGGAACGCGTCCTCGACCGAGAAGATGAATTCCATCAACGCCAGCGAGTCCAGGCCCAGGTCGGCCAGGGGCACGTCGCGGCGGATCAGGGACGGGTCGCAGGCGTGTTCTTCCTGCACGATGCGGGAGACGGTGGCGAAGGTGGGTGTGGACATGGCCTCAGCTTTCGACAGGGGAAGGAGGACGGTGGCCTTCGGCCACCGCGCGGGCGAAGTCGATCGTTTCCTGCGCCACCTGACGGCGGTCGTTGTCGATCGAGATCATGTGGTAGCTGTTCTCCAGCACCACGGTATGCAGTGAAGCCTGCGTCAGGCCGCGGGCCAGCAGGTCGACGTTCGACAGGCTGGCGACCTCGTCGTGGCGCGCGTGCAGGGCCAGCACCGGGCACCGGATCTGCGAGAGGCTTTGCCGCACGGCGCGGCGCAGGCGGTCGTATTCACGCAGGTGGCCCACGCCGATGGCGGCACAGCCGGCGCGCGAGATGCGGCGCTGCTGGAGTTCCTGCTCGATCCAGGCGCGCACGCGCTCGTTCTTCACGCCGTAGGGCGTGCGCTCGCGGTAGCGCCACAGGCGCCCGAGCGGTGTGTAGAGGGCCAGCGGCAGGAGCCATCCCCCGCGCCGGGCCGACCAGCCGTCCATGCGCAGCGTGGTTGACATGAGCACCAGGCCGTCGGCGCTGAGGCCCAGGCGGGCCACCGCAGCCAGCGCCAGCGAGGCGCCGGCCGAGATGCCCGCGAGCAACACGGTGCCGTATTGCCGGCGCAAGGCCTGGAACTCGTCGCAGACCCGCTCGACCCAGTCGGAGAAGCGGCCGGCGACCTGGCGCTGGCGCGAGGCATCGAAGGAATAGCCTTCGATGTGCGGTGTGCTGAAGGCCCAGCCCGCCCGGCGCAGGGCCGATTGCAGGTGCAGCAGTTCGTCGGCCGTGCTGCACAGGCCCGGCAGCAGCAGGACCGCGCCCGAGAGGGCAGGACGAGGGCCGGAAAGGGACGATTCGATCATTGGATGTCAGGAAATGCCGCGCCGTCGGGATGAGCGGATGGAGCCCGGACCTTACCCATGCGGACCTGAAGAAACTCCCAAGAAATCCTGAAGAGTTCTTCAGGCCGGCACAGCCATCGAACGGGCATACTTTCCGCCCCGTCCTCCCGCTTCGTGGCCTCTTTCCATGCGCATCCTTCTCATCGACGACGACCGCAAGGCGGCACGCGTGCTGGCGCGCGGGCTGCAGGAGGAGGGCTTCGTGGTCGACGTGGCGCACTCGGCGGAAGAGGGCGACGAGGAAGCCTTCGTCAACGACTACGGCGTGATCCTGCTCGACCGCATGCTTCCCGGCATGGACGGCCTGAGCTGGTGCAAGGCGCTGCGTGCACGCGGCTGCGCCACGCCGGTGCTGATGCTCACCGCCCGCGACGCGCTCAGCGATCGCGTCGAGGGACTGAACACCGGCGCGGACGACTACCTCACCAAGCCTTTCGCCTTCGACGAACTGATCGCCCGCGTGCGGGCGCTGCTGCGGCGCTCCGACCTGTCGCGCCCCACGGTGATGACCGTCGGCACGCTGGCGCTCGATCC